>NZ_JBITIZ010000005.1:266765-519976 GCF_044459525.1 Streptosporangium sp. NPDC050284 | reverse complement strand
AGAACTCCGGGGCGTTCCATTTCGTATCACTATCTTATCGGAAGTGCCGGTTTCGTGTCAAACTGTCGGATTTTCCGACCATCGACTCGAACCCGCCGAACCCGCTAGGATTGCGACCACCCCGTTTCCAGGGCAACCCCTCTAACTTACTCCAACATCCGGTCGCTGTCCAATCACATGGACACGCACGATTTGTCGAGATTTTCAGAGAGGGGGTGCAGGACGCTGCCCTGCATGAAGAACTCTAGCAGTCCTCTAGGGCTGCGATGACCAACTTTCCGGTAAGAACTAGGTCTTCCCTGGGGCACCAACCCTCAAACACGAGAACCCGGGGTCAAGAGACCCCGGGTTCTCGCCAAGACAGCTGCCTGTCCTGGACGCTCATCAGGTCGAGTTCCCGATCACCAGGTCGACCTGACAAGTCGACCCGAGTTCCTGCCGTGAACTCACCCCCCGGCCGGTCAGCCGGCCGGAAGCGATGCCAGCTGGGCGAGCAGTCGTTCGATGTCCTGATCCGCCTGCGCGGCACGGGAGCGCACCTTGGTCACCACGTCGTCGGGTGCCTTGGCCATGAACTGCTCGTTGCCGAGCTTGGCGGCGACCTGGGCCGCCTCCTTGCGCGCTGCCGCGAGGTCCTTCTCCAGCCGCTTACGCTCGGCGGCCACGTCGATCGTCCCCGCCGTGTCGATCTCCACGGCGATTCCGGCCACATCGAGGCTGGCGGTCGCGGCGAACGACTCGGACGACTGGTCGAGCCGGAGCAGAGACCTGATCGCCCCTTCGTGAGGAGCGAGTGCCGTACCCGCGAGAGAGAGCCTCGCGGCGACCCTCTGGCCAGGCTTGAGCCCCTGGTCGGAACGGAATCTGCGCACCTCGGTGATCAATCCCTGCATGGCAAGGATCTCCTCCTCCGCCGAGGGGTCCCGCAACGACTCCTGAACCGTCGGCCAAGGTGCGACGACGATCGACTCACGCCCGGTGACCGCACGCCACAGTTCCTCGGTGACGAACGGCACCAGAGGGTGGAGCAGTCGGAGCAGCGCGTCGAAGACGTGGCCCAGCACGAGCCGGGTGTGCTCCTGGCCGGAAGCGATCTGGATCTTGGCAAGCTCCACGTACCAGTCGCAGACCTCGTCCCACGCGAAGTGGTACAGCAGGTCTGAGATCTTGGCGAACTCGAAGTTTTCGAACGCGCTGTCCACCGACGCGACGACCTCCTGGAGCCTGGAAAGGATCCAGCGGTCGGCGGCCGTCAGCTTCTCGATCGGGAGCTCACCCGTCACGGCGCCGTTCATCAACGCGAAGCGGGTGGCGTTCCAGATCTTGTTGCAGAAGTTGCGCGAGCCCCCGGCCCATTCCTCGCTGATCGCCACGTCGGAGCCGGGGTTGGCACCGCGCAGCAGCGTGAAGCGGGTGGCGTCGGCACCGAAGCGCTCGACCCAGTCGAGCGGGTCGACGACGTTGCCGAACGACTTCGACATCTTCTTTCCGTACTGGTCACGGACCATGCCATGGAGCGCCACGGTCCGGAACGGCGGCTCGCCGTCCATGGCGTAGATGCCGAACATCATCATCCGGGCCACCCAGAAGAACAGAATGTCGTAGCCGGTCACCAGGACGGAGGTCGGGTAGAACTTCGCCAGTTCCGGCGTCTTGTCCGGCCAGCCGAGAGTGGAGAACGGCCAGAGCCCCGAGGAGAACCAGGTGTCGAGGACGTCGGGATCCTGGACGTAACCCTCGGGCGCCTGCTCGTCGGGGCCGACACAGACGACCTCGCCGTCCGGGCCGTACCAGACCGGGATGCGGTGCCCCCACCACAACTGCCGGGAGATGCACCAGTCGTGCATGTCGTCGACCCAGTCGAAGTAGCGCTTGGCCAGCTCCGGCGGGTGGATCTTCGTCCGGCCATCACGGACCGCGTCGCCGGCCGCCTTGGCCAGGGGCGAGACGTTGACGAACCACTGGAGCGAGAGCCGGGGCTCGATCACGGTCTTGCAGCGCGAGCAGTGCCCGACCGAATGGAGATAGGGGCGCTTTTCCGCGACGATCCGTCCATCCGCGCGGAGCGCGGCCACCACCGCAGGCCTGGCCTCGAAGCGATCGAGCCCTTGGAACGGGCCGTGTGCGGTGACCACCCCGCGCTCGTCCATGACCGCCAAGGACGGCAGCGAGTGGCGTCGCCCGATCTCGAAGTCATTCGGGTCGTGCGCCGGGGTGACCTTGACCGCTCCCGTACCGAAGGCCGGGTCGACGTGCTCGTCGGCGACGATCGGGATGCGGCGACCGGTGAGCGGCAGTTCCACCTCGCGGCCGATCAGGTGCGCGTAGCGCTCGTCGGAGGGGTGCACCGCCACGGCGGTGTCGCCGAGCATCGTCTCGGCCCGGGTGGTGGCGACCACGATGGAGTCGTCGCCGTCGCCGTAGCGGATCGAGACGAGCTCGCCCTCGTCCTCGCTGTGCTCGACCTCGATGTCCGACAGCGCGGTCAGGCAGCGCGGACACCAGTTGATGATGCGCTCGGCACGGTAGATGAGCCCGTCGTCGAAGAGCTTCTTGAAGATCGTTTGCACTGCGCGGGAGAGACCGGGGTCCATGGTGAAGCGCTCGCGCGACCAGTCGACACCGTCGCCGAGCTTCTTCATCTGGCCGAGGATCCGGCCACCGGACTCCTCCTTCCACTGCCAGACGCGCTCGACGAACGCCTCACGGCCGAGGTCGTGCCGGGACAGACCGTTTTTCGCGATCTCGCGCTCGACGACGTTCTGGGTCGCGATGCCGGCGTGGTCCATGCCGGGCAGCCAGAGCGTCTCCTGGCCGCGCATGCGAGCGCGGCGGGTCAGCGCGTCCTGGATGGAGTGGTCGAGGGCGTGGCCGATGTGCAGGACACCGGTTACGTTCGGCGGAGGCAGGACGATGCTGTACGGCTCGCGCTCGCTGCTCGGGTCGGCGGTGAAGTGTCCCTCCGATACCCAGCGCTCGTAGCTCCGGGTCTCCACGTCGGCGGGTGCGTACTGGGTGGGCAGCTCTGGCGTCGTCACGATGCCCAAGTCTAGGGATGTCCGCGTGTTCCCCGTCCCACGGACCGTCCTGTGGATCGCTTCTCCCGTGACTTCTTCCGGCGAACGAGATGCTCCCCTCCCCGTTGAAGGCCGACGAACACCGAACGAGCACCGACGGATACGAAGCAGGCACCGGCGGACTCCGGCGAATACGTGGCCAGGATCGGCGGATACCCGCGGATGCGAAGCAGGGGCGGAGAGGGGCATCGGCGGGCTCAACCGGATACGTCACCGGCGGGAGTTGGTCGGCCGAAAACAGGCGGTGCCCCCCGCGGGAGAATCCGCGGGGGGCACCACTCGTGCGAGCCTGGAGCGGCTCGCGCGGACTTCTACGCCGACTTCTCCCGCGGCGGCCGCTGCTGCTTGTTGAGCTGGTCGCGCGGGACGAGCGTGGGATTGACGTGCTCCAGAACCGACTCGCGGGTGATCACCACCCGCGCCACGTCCTGCCGTGAGGGCACCTCGTACATCACCGAGAGGAGAACTTCCTCCAGGATCGCCCGCAGGCCGCGGGCGCCGGTGCCTCGGAGGATCGCCTGATCGGCGATGGCCTCCAACGCGTCGTCGGTGAATTCGAGCTCGACGTTGTCCAGCTCGAACAGGCGGCGGTACTGCTTGACGAGGGCGTTACGCGGCTCGGTGAGGATCTGGATGAGCGCCTCACGGTCGAGGTTGTGGACGCTCGTGATCACCGGAAGCCGGCCGACGAACTCGGGGATCATGCCGAACTTCAGCAGGTCCTCGGGCATGACGTTCTCGAAGATGTCGGCGCTGTCGATGTCTTCCTTGGAGCGGATGATCGCGTTGAAACCGATACCCTTGCGGCCGACCCGGGACTCGATGATCTTTTCGAGACCGGCGAAGGCCCCACCGCAGATGAACAACACGTTGGTGGTGTCGATCTGGATGAACTCCTGGTGCGGATGCTTGCGTCCGCCCTGTGGCGGCACGCTCGCGGTCGTGCCCTCCAGGATCTTCAGCAGGGCCTGCTGCACGCCCTCGCCGGAGACGTCCCTGGTGATCGACGGATTTTCGCTCTTGCGAGCGATCTTGTCGACCTCGTCGATGTAGATGATGCCGGTCTCGGCCTTCTTGACGTCGTAGTCAGCGGCCTGGATCAGCTTGAGCAGTATGTTCTCGACGTCCTCGCCCACGTAGCCCGCCTCCGTCAGGGCGGTGGCGTCGGCGATGGCGAACGGAACGTTCAGCATCTTCGCCAACGTCTGGGCGAGCAGTGTCTTGCCGGAACCGGTGGGGCCCAGGAGCAGGATGTTGGACTTGGACAGCTCAATGCCGTCGTCACGCCCGCGCTCGCCGGACTGCACCCGCTTGTAGTGGTTGTAGACCGCCACGGAGAGAGCCTTCTTCGCCTGGTCCTGACCGATGACGTAGGCGTCGAGGAATTCGTAGATCTCCCTCGGCTTGGGAAGGCTGTCCCACTTGAGCTCAGAGGACTCGCTGAGCTCCTCCTCGATGATCTCGTTGCAGAGGTCGATGCACTCGTCGCAGATGTATACGCCGGGTCCGGCGATGAGCTTCTTGACTTGCTTCTGACTCTTTCCACAGAAAGAGCACTTCAGCAGGTCTCCCCCGTCGCCGATGCGTGCCACCCCAGATACTCCTTTGCGTGGGACCGCCCTGGCTACCGCGGTCCGTTTCTTCCGACCGGCCCGATACCCGATCGAAAAGTCATCCCGCTTAGGTTTCGACGTTACCGTCTTCTGAGCCCTCAGTGAGCCCCCTAGCGGCGAGTCGCACCGGAACGTGCCTGATTCGGCACGGTTCCGGTGCGATATGCCTCGTTAGGAGGCTACGGCCTTCGCGAGTTTCTTGCGGGACGGGATGATGTCGTCGATCAGCCCGTACTCCTTCGCCTCGACGGCGTCGAGGATCTTGTCCCGCTCGATGTCCTTACGGACCGCCTCCGGCGCCCTGCCCGAGTGCTGAGCGATGATCATCTCCATCTGCGAGCGCATCCTGAGGATCTCGCGCGCCTGGATCTCGATGTCGCTTCCCTGGCCGCCGCCCTCGGTGGACGGCTGGTGGATCAGCATGCGGGCGTTCGGCAGGGCGAAGCGCTTGCCCGGCGTGCCGCCGGCCAGCAGGACCGCCGCCGCCGAGGCCGCCTGGCCCAGGCAGACCGTCTGGATCTCCGGCCGGACGAACTGCATCGTGTCGTAGATCGCCGTCATGGCGGTGAACGAACCGCCCGGCGAGTTGATGTAGATGCTGATGTCGCGGTCGGGGTCGAGCGACTCCAGGGTCAGCAACTGCGCCATGACGTCGTTGGCTGACGCGTCGTCCACCTGCACGCCGAGGAAGATGATGCGGTCCTCGAAGAGCTTGGCGTACGGGTTCATCTCCCGCATGCCGTAGGACGTGCGCTCGGTGAAGGACGGAAGAACGTAGCGGCCGTTGATGTCTCCCGGCCGGATCAACTCACTCACCTTGTGCCCCTTCAGGAGACGGCGCCCGTGGAGGGCACCTGCCGAGCGCTGCGCACGACCTGGTCGATGAAGCCGTAGTCCTTGGCCTCCTCGGCCGTGAACCAGCGGTCGCGGTCGGAGTCGGCCTCGATCTGCTCGAGATTCTGGCCGGTGTGGAACGCGATGCGCTCGGCG
The DNA here is from genome assembly GCF_044459525.1 of Streptosporangium sp. NPDC050284. NCBI lineage: Bacteria > Bacillati > Actinomycetota > Actinomycetes > Streptosporangiales > Streptosporangiaceae > Streptosporangium > Streptosporangium sp. NPDC050284. Next base: position 514,296 of record NZ_JBITIZ010000005.1, on the reverse strand, counting down.
AGGGTCTTCTTGACGTAGAGCATCTGCTCCGCCTGGATGGCGATGTCGGCGGCGGTGCCGCCGATGCCGCCAGAAGGCTGGTGCATCATGATGCGTGCGTGCGGCAGGGCGTATCGCTTGCCCCGCTCGCCGGCGCACAGAAGGAACTGGCCCATGGAGGCGGCCAGACCCATCGCGACCGTGCACACATCGTTAGGCACATATTCCATCATGTCGTAAATCGCCATACCAGCGGTCACGGAACCGCCTGGCGAGTTGATGTAGAGCCAGATATCGCGCTCTGAGTCGTCCGCGGCGAGCAGGAGCAGCTCGGCGCAGATCCGGTTGGCGATCTCGTCGTTGACCTGGGTGCCCAGCACGATGATGCGCTCACGCAGCAGCCGCTGGTAGAGCTGGTCTTCGAGCCTGAACGAGCCGGTCGGCTGGCTCATCGACTCGGGCCCGGAGCCGGTCGGCTGGTAGAAGGTCGGCGGGCTGGTCACAGCGTCACCTTCCGATGCGTCGTAATCGATTGGCTTTGCTTGTGACCTTAACGCGCGCCACCTACCGGACATGCCTCCTCAACGCACTGTTCGCTGACGGCGCATGCTGCCCGCCGTCTCCCCGCCACGTCCGCGGCTCCCCTGCCGTGCCCCCCTGCGAGGGCTGAGAGGCCGGAGCCTCCACGGCGTGTCGCCACTCGCTGAAGCGGCGAAGGTGGGCATGCGAAGAAGAGCGTGCGACAGGTTGGGGCCACAAGATGCCTCGGCGGCTCTCAGAGGGTCCAGGAGCCTTCGAAGCTCTCGGGTAGAGAGAGGTCCGGGGAGATACCGAAGACCCCCCAGGCATCGCCCTGCGGCACGCGCACCCTCATCCGGGGACGAAGACGCCCCCGTCGCGCGGAACGCGGCGGGGGCGCCGGGCGGCGGAGACAGCGGACGAATCCGGTCTCCCGCTCGGCCGGAGACTACTTGGCGGCGGCCTCGACCTCGGTGTCGTCGGCCTCCTCGGAGACCTCCTCACCGTTGATCTCGGTGTAGATGGCCTTGAGGTCGACCTCGTTGCCGGCCTCGTCGGTCACCTTGGCGGCGTCGCCGATGACGCTCTTGGCCTTGTCGCGGACGATCTCGACCATGGCCAGCGTGAGCTGGTCGTTGTCGGCCAGGTGCTGGGCCAGCGTGTTGGGCGCGACGTTCATCTGCATGGCGCGGCGCACCACGAAGTTGGTCAGCTCCTGCTCGCTGACACCGAGGTCCTCGCTCTTGACGATCTTGTCGAGGACGAAGCCCGTCTTGAGCGCCTTGGCGGCGCTCTCGTCGAACTCCGCGAAGCGCTCCTCCTCGGTGGTCTGGTAGAGGCGGAAATATGCCTCCCTGCTCAGGCCACTCTCGGCGATCTGGTGCTCAAGGTTGTGCTTGCGGTTGTCGACCTCGGCCTTGAGCGCGCTCTCGGGCAGCGGAATGTCGATCTTGTCGAGCAGGGCGGCGAGGGCGTTCTCGCGAGCCTGGACGACCTGGTCGATCAGCTTGTTACGGCGGGCCGTCTCGCTGATGCTCGCCTTGAGCTCGTCGAGGGTGTCGAACTCGCTGGCGAGCTGGGCGAACTCGTCGTCGAGCTCGGGGAGGACCTTCTCCTTGACGCTCTTGACGGTGATGGTGACCACGGCCTCCTCGCCGGCGTTCTCGCCGCCGACCAGGTTGGTCGTGAACTCCTTGGTCTCACCCGCGGACAGGCCGACCAGGGCGTCGTCCAGCCCCTGCAGCACCGAGCCGGCACCGACCTCGTAGGAGACGTCGTTGGCCTGCTGCTCCTCGATGTTGACGCCGTCGATCGCGGCGGCCAGGTCCATGACGACGAAGTCGCCGGAGGCCGCGGGGCGCTCGACGCCGGTCAGCGTGGCGAAACGCTGACGCAGGCCGTTCAGCTGCTCCTCGATGTCCTTCTCGGAGACCTCGGAGACCGGGACGGTCACCTCGATGCCCTGGTAGTCGGGGACCTCGAAGCCGGGACGAACATCCACCTCGGCGGTGAACTCGACCTGCTGGCCGTCCTCGATCTTGGTGACCTCGATCTCCGGCTGGCTGACCGGGAAGATGTCGCTCTCGTCGACGGCCTGGCCGTAAAGCTTGGGCACCGCGTCGTTGAGGGTCTCCTCCAGCACCACGGCGCGGCCGAACCGCTGCTCGATGATGCGAGCCGGAACCTTGCCGGGGCGGAACCCGGGGACGCGCACCTGCTGCGCGACCTTCTTGTACGCCGCCTGCAGGCTCTCGCCGAGCTCCTCGAACGGCACCTCGACGGTAAGCCTTACCCGGGTCGGGCTGAGCTCCTCCACAGCGGTCTTCACGGGGTCGTCTCCTTGATCAAGCTTCGAGTGATCGCGGGCGCGTCAGGACTTAACGGCTACCGCGGCAAGCTCGCGCGCCGCGCCCACATGAGCGGCACCTGGCACAGCCGTCGAGACACGCGAGATTAGGGCATGCTCCACAGCGGCGGGTGTTCAGCGCCGCTGGCCAGTCTAAGGCAGAGCGGCACCAGGGAGCGACCAATGGCCGCTCAGTCCTCCTTGATGATTCGCCGCAGGATGTCGTTCGTCTCGCCGGGCGTGGTGCTGACCGCGCACAACCGCTCCATGACCTCGCTGTAGCGGTCGACGTCCTCACGCTTGTCCAGGTAGAGGGCGCTGGCCAGCTGTTCGACGTAGACGACGTCGGGGAGTTCGTTGTCGTTGAAGCGGAGCACGCTGAAGGCGCCGCCCTCCGCGCTGTGACCGCCGAAGCTGAAGGGCATGACCTGGATCGTGATGTTCGGCTGCCGCATGAGGTCGAGCAGATGCTCCAGCTGGGCCCGCATGACGTCCGCGCCGCCGATCGGACGCCGCAGGGCGGCCTCGTCGATCACGGCCCAGAAGAAGGGGCCGTCGGGTCGGCTGAGCACCTGCTGGCGCTGCATGCGCAGATCGATGCGGCGGGCGATCTCCTCGGGCGCGATGCCGGCGCTCCCCGCAGTGATGACCGCCCTGGCGTACTCCTTCGTCTGCAGCAGGCCCGGTACGAACTGCACCTCGTAGGTACGGATCCGGGAGGCCGCCTCCTCAAGGCCGACGTACGTCTGGAACCATGAGGGCAGCAGGTCGTTGAACCGGTGCCACCAGCCGGGCTCGTTGGCTCTGAGCAGCAGATCCATCACCGCCGACCGGGCTTGCTCGTCCTCCACCCCGTAGAAGGTGAGCAGGTCCGCCACGTCGCGTTCTCTCAGGCCGACCCTGCCGAGTTCCATCCTGCTGATCTTGGACTCGGATCCGCGGATCAGATGGCCCGCCTCCTCGCGCGACAGCCCCTTGGCCTCACGCAGGCGGCGCAGTTGGGAGCCTAAAAGGATACGCAGCGCTGTGGGACCCGATCCCGGTTGAACCTGCGTCACTTCGCCTCCCTCTGTACTTGGGCCAGCGCACACAGTGTCACTACTTCCGGCCGCTATGACAAGGTCTCAACTCCCTGCCCAATTCGCCAAGTCGACGTCCTAACCGCCCATGCGGCTGCACATTGCAACTGCACGTGCATTTGGGTCTTGCAGCGGACGTGCCGGTGACCCATGATGGCCTAGTGCATATTGGGCTTATGGTGCACAAGCTCTGAAAACTCTCAAGTAGTACGGAGACTCACGATGACAGCGGGAGGTACCGGCAGGATGGTGGAGGAGCCGAAATCGGCTGCCGACTACCTGCAGGCGACCCGCCAAGTGGGCTTTGACGAGCTACTGGAGGCCAACCACTCCGGCGCCACCGCGTGTCCCCTGCCCAATCAGGCCGACTCGGTGAAGACCGCCAGGGACGTGACACGTTCCACATTCCACGACTGGGGGCTGGCGGAACTCAGCGATGACGCAGCGCTAGTGGTTTCGGAACTCGTCACCAACGCGGTCCGTTACGCGCTGTGTCCGCCCGGCCGGACGGAGATCAACCCGATCACGCTCGTCCTGGTGCACCTCTCGCCCCACGTGCTCCTGGCAGTGACGGACCCGAGCAACGAGGTGCCGACGCCCAAGGAGCCCGACTTCGTCTCGGAGAACGGCCGGGGCCTCTACATCGTGGAGACCTACAGCCAGGGCTGGGGCTGGGACCACCTCAACTGCGGCGGCAAGGCCGTCTGGGCCTTCTTCAGCCCTCACTCCTGACATTCCCACCACAGTGGGATCATTTCCGCGTTTCTCCGCGGGCGCCCTTGACCCGCCCGCCCCACGCGCGCGCCGCGAAGAGTGCTGAATGACGGGCTCGTTCAGCTCGGACGGCGCCCGTCCCAAGCGAGCGCCGCGAAGAGCCACTCGCCCTCCTGAACGAAGAACCGGGCACCGGTCGGAACCGATGCCCGGCACGCGTCGGGGTGACAGGATTTGAACCTGCGGCCCCCTGCTCCCAAAGCAGGTGCGCTACCAAGCTGCGCCACACCCCGTAGGTCGAGTGCGCGCACGCTCCGGAACTCCGGTACGCTTACGCCCTGACGAACGGATGAAGTCTAGACCAGACTGACGCCGGCTCGCGCGGACGTAGCTCAATGGTAGAGCCCCAGTCTTCCAAACTGGCTACGCGGGTTCGATTCCCGTCGTCCGCTCCAACGACGAAAGGCCAGGTCAGCCCATATGCGGCGACCTGGCCTTTCGTCTTTCCCCAAAGCTTCGGAAACTTACGCGCCCGATGGTTTTCGAGCACGTTTTCCCGGACTTTCTTGAATGCCCTGCCGAGCGCCCCCGCGATGACCTGGTCACGGACCCCACTCGTGGGCCGTCGGCTCTCCGATGCCGCCCCGCCATTCGATGCCAAGGCGTTACCGATCCGCCCGAGACCAACGGGCCTTCCAATCTGTTTCCCCCATCCCCGTCCGAGGAGGTCACGGATCTTCGTACGGGATCGGCTGCGGCCTTCGCGCCCCTCCGGCAACCACATCCGCTTCACCCGGTCGAAGGGCTGGGGCGCCGGCGTGACGGGTGAGGCGCCGGATCTCACAAGGAGGCTTTGCGCCTCAGGGCCGTGAGGTGCCCGGCGGCGCGCAGGAAGGTCCTCAGGCCGGCCCGGGCCACCGGGTTCTCGTCCACGAACCGGTGGGCCGCCTTGAGGGAGTCGCGCACGGCGGCGAAGCCGTACTCGCGCATCTTCGCCTCGTAGGCGGCGATGGCAGCGACAGGGTCGCCGCCACCGGTGAGAGCGTCGCGAAGCGACCGGGCGTCGCGTAAGGCGACGTTGGCGCCGATCCCCCGCATCGGGGTCATGCTGTGGATCGCGTCTCCGAGCAGGGTGATGTTCGTGGCGGGCCAGGGGCCGATCGGCACCGAGGTGCGGATCGGCAGCAGCGAGACGGTGTCGGGGTCGGAGGCGGTGACCAGTGTGCGCAGGTCCGGGTGCCAGCCCTCGGTCATCCGGGTCACGGTCTCCCTCAGCCGCTCACCGTCCATCGTGGCGAGGTCGTGGGGGAAGCGGCCGGTCGCGGCGCCGAAGGCCCACATGACGTAGCCGCCGGTGTTGTCGAACAGGGCACCCTCCCGTTCGGTCCTGCCGACCCCCGGCGGCAGGACCGCACTTCCTGCGTCCCCGGCGGCCGCGAGGTCGTGCGGCGCGGCGAACATGCCGAGGCCCCTCGGCGGGATGACCATGTTGATGGTCTCGTACAGGCCGGGGTCGACCAGAGGGCGCGTGGCGGCGGTGAGCGGGAACTTGCCCGCGATCGTGACGATGCCGGTGTCGACGCGGCGCGCGTGCGGCAGGTACTGGCGTCTGACGCGGGAGTTGCCGCCGTCGGCGGCGATCACGATGTCGGCGGTCTCGGCGGTGCCGTCGGCGAAGCGCAGGGTGACGGTGCCTTCGGGGTCACGGGTGTAGCCCTCGAAGGTCTTGCCGAACCGGACGACACCCGGAGGGCCCTTCGAGGCCGGACAGCAGGATCTGCCGCAGGGTGATCCTGCTGACCGAGTGGTGGGCGTCCACCGGATCGGTCACGGGCGGACTTTCCAGGGTCAGCAGTGGTCTCATCCGGTGGCTGAGAAAGCGGAAGTCCTGGGCGCCTCGGCCAGAGGTGGCCAGGAACGCCTCCCACAACTCGGGGGGCAGGCAGTCGCGCAGGGCCCGGGAGCCGTCGGGGTCGATGTGGACGCGGTAGCCCTGGAGCCGGTCGGAGGGGGTGCGGTCGCGCTCGTAGACCGTCACGTCGACCCCCGCGCCGTGCAGCCCCTGCGCCAGGCAGAGACCGCCGATCCCGCCTCCGACGACGGCGACTCTCATGTTCGTCATGGCACCACTATCAACTATATGGATGAATCTATCAACCAAAAGGTTGATAGATTCATCCCGACGGTTGGCCGGTGTTACCGTGAGGCATGGACAAGCCCTCTCGCCGCGCCCCCGTGGAGCGCAGGCGTGATCCCGAGCGCACCAAGAGGCGCATCGTCGAGGCGGCCAAGGCCGAGTTCTCCGCCAAGGGATTCGCCGGAACGAGGGTGAGCGAGATAGCCGCCAGAGCCGGAGTGAACAAACAGCTCATCTCTTACTATTTCGGCGGGAAGGAAGGGTTGCTCAAGGCGCTCACGGCGGATTGGCAGGGCAAGGAGAGCACCTTCGCCGGAACGTCACCACCGCCGACGCTGCCCGAACTGGTACGCGGCTACGTCACCGCGACCGTGCGTGACCGCGACCTCGCCAGGATCCTCATCTGGGGCGGGCTGCAGGACGACGGCGAGGAGGACTCCGCGCTGCTCAGGGACATGCGGGACAACGTCGAGGACCTGCGCAGGCGGCAGGCGGAGGGGGAGTTCCCCGCCGACCTGGATCCCGCGTACCTGCTCCTGATGCTCTTCGCCGCGGCAGACGCCGGAGCGATATTCCCGCAGCTGGTCCGCGCGATCTGCGGGGATGATCCGGCGTCGGAGGAGTTCGGGGAGCGTTACGGGGAGCAACTGGCACGCCTGCTCCGCCACCTCAACACCGACAAGTCCTAGTTCGTATGGAAATATCTATGAATCTCTGTTAAACACGAGGTTCGCATGTAGATCATTCTTTACAATCCTCCATAACCAGAAGTCAGACTGCCCCTGGAGGGAAAGTGTCGGAGTTCGACGGCGTCATCGTGGGCGGAGGTCACAACGGCCTCACGTGCGCCGCCTACCTCGCGAAGGCGGGGTTGTCGGTCGCGGTCGTCGAGCGCAATGACGTCGCGGGTGGCGGTTGCAGCACCCAGGAGCTCACCCTCCCGGGGTTCCGGCACAACACTCACAGCAGCTACCACTTCCTGGAGGAGGGCCCGGTCCCCGCGGACCTGGAGCTTCAGCGGTACGGCCTGCGTTACATCTACCCCGAGACCCAGCACGCCACGGTCTTCAGGGACGGCCGGGCGATCACGGTCTACACCGACCCCAAGCGCACCGCCGAATCCTTCGCCCGCTTCTCCAGGGCCGACGCCGAGCGCTGGCTGGAGTTGTACGAGCGCTACGCCGAGGCGGCCAGGGGGCTGATGAACGGCTTCCTGTACTCCAGGCCACTGCCGCCGCCGGTGCTCGCCGAGCGGATCAAGGGTGACCTGGGACGCGACATGATGAGCTACATGCCGCTCTCGCTGTACGAGGCCGTCGACAGAAACTTCGAGAGCGACCAGGTCAGGGTGCTGTTCAAATCCTTCCTGCACGCGATCTCCATCGAGAACGTTCCCGGCACCGGCGGCTTCCTCCCCCGGCTGCTGTCGCGTATCGCCAGGCTCGGGGTGCCGGTGGGAGGTGCGGCCAACGTCGCGAGCGCGCTGCGCGCCGTCATCGAGGAGCACGGCGGCACCGTGGTGACCGGCGCCCATGTCGAGCGGATCCTGGTCGACGACGGGCGGGCCACCGGGGTACGGCTCGCCACCGGCGACGTGCTCACCGCCCGCAGGTTCGTGGCCAGCGCGGTGGACGCCCCCCAGACCGTGCGGCTCGCCGGTCCGGAGAACTTCGGCGCGGAGATCACGGCCAAGGTCGAGGACTACAAGTGGGCCGCGCACAGCCTCGTCACCCTTCACCTCGCGCTCGACGAGGCGCCGCGCTACCGGGCCGCCGAGTTCGAGCCCGACGTGGACCGGGCCTTCCTCGTGGTGCTCGGCGCCGACGACAGCGAGCAGCTCGGCCGTACCTTCGACCAGATCCACCGGGGGGAGCTGCCCGAGCGGCTGGCCGGCAACGGCGCGTGCCCCTCGCTGTTCGATCCCTCGTACGCCCCCGCCGGCAAGCACGTGGCTTTCTGGTGGCCGTGGGCCCCGTACGACCTCGGCGGCGACCCGGCCAACTGGGACCTGCGGCGCGAGGAGGTCGGGGAGCGGCTGCTCGCCGAGTGGGCCGAATACGCCCCCAACCTCGCGGGGGGCGCCGTCCTGGGTAGACGGGTCTTCTCGCCACTCGATATCGAGCGGCACTGCGTCAACATGGTGCGCGGCAGTCATCACGTGGGGGCCTACGAGCCGTCCCAGCTGGGCGGCAACCGCCCGGTCCCCGAGATGGGCCAGTACCGCACCCCTGTCGACGGCCTCTACCTCTGCGGCGCCAGCAGTCACCCGGGCGGCTCGGTCTCCGCGGCCCCCGGATACAACGGCGCCAACGCCATCGCAGAAGACCTCGAACTGGAAACCTGGTGGACGCCGGTTCCCGCACCCCGGTGGAGCGAGTGAAGTCCCGTTTCGTCACAAAAAATCCAGCCACGCCAGGGTTCAGGATGGGCAGCCCCGCGTCCATGCACGAGCAGCTGTCCCTGCTCAACGCCGCCAGCAAACGCATCGGCAGCACACTGGACGTGTTCGAGACCGGCAGGGAGTTGATGGACGTCGCCGTGCCGCGCTTCGCGGACGCGGCGGGCATCCTCGTACAGGACCGGCTGGTGACCGAGGGAGAGTTTCCCCAGGAGACCACCGACGGCTCGGCGCTGGTGCGACGGATCGCGGTCGGCGTGGCCGACCCATCTCCCGGCGAGTACGCCAGGGCGTTTCCCGTGGACGAGGTCGCCGTCTACGAGGCCTGGACCCCCTACGCCCGGTGCATGGCGACCGGCAACCCGATCCTCTATCCGCGCCTGGGGCGCAGGACCGCCGAGGAGATCGGGCGGTTCTGGAAGCGTGACTCGGTGTCGAAGGTGCTGGAGGACAGCTCGTTCCTGGTGGTGCCGCTGAAGGCGCGTGGCCGGGTGCTGGGCTTCGTCATCTTCACCCGCAGACCCACCAGCCAGCCCTTCGACGAGCAGGACGTCAACCTGGCCGAGGAACTGGCGGCCAGGACCGGGGTCTGCCTCGACAACGCGCGCCTCTACAACCGCGAGCGCCGCACCGCGCTGACCCTGCAGAGCAGCCTGCTGCCCGTCGACCTCTCCCAGCCTCTGGGCCTGACGATCGCCTCCCGCTACCTGCCGGCCAGCGACCTGGTCGGGGTGGGCGGCGACTGGTACGACGTGATCCCGCTGCCCGGCTGCCGGGTCGCCCTCGTCGTCGGCGACGTGATGGGGCACGGCATCAGAGCGGCCGCCACCATGGGCCAGCTCCGCACGGCCGCGCGCACGCTGGCCAGCCTGGACCTGAGCCCGGCCGACGTGCTGTTCCGGCTCAACCTGATGAGCCAGGACCTGGACGCCAGCCAGATCGCCACATGCGTGTACGCCACCTACGACCCTGTCACGCGGCGGTGCGCGATCGCCTGTGCGGGACACGTGCCGCCGATCCTGGTACAGCCCGGCGGCGAGACCGAACTGCTGGAGCTGCCGCCGGGGCTCCCCCTGGGCATCGGCAACGAGCCCGCCGAGATGCGGGAGTTCACGCTTCCCGGCGGGACCGTGCTCGCCTTCTACACCGACGGCCTGGTGGAGAGCCGCAACCGGGACATCGAGGAGGGCATCAACGCGTTGCGTGGCCTGCTCTCCGGTCCCGACCACGACCTGGAGGAGGTCTGCGACCTCACGATCAGGGCACAGCGGCCCGGACACGAGCGTGACGACATCGCCCTGCTGCTGGCCAGGGTGTCGGAGCTGACGGAGAAGGACTTCGCGGAGAAGTCACTGCCCTCCGACCCCCGCTCCGCCTCCCAGGCCCGCCGTTTCGTCCGGGCCACGCTCGACGACTGGGGACTGTCCTCGCTCAGTGACAACACCGAGCTCATGGTGAGCGAGCTGGTCGCCAACGCGGTCGAGCACGGCCGGGGCGAGGTCGAGCTGCGTCTGCTGCGCGGGCCCACGCTGGTCTGCGAGGTGTCCGACGGATCGGTGTCGGAGCCGGTCATGCGGGAGGCGTCCACCAGCAGCGACACCGGCCGCGGCCTGCACCTCATCAACTGGCTCGCCCACCGCTGGGGATCCCGTCTCACCCCGAAGGGCAAGATCGTCTGGATCGAGCAGAGGCTGCCCTAGGCGAGCCCTCAGCGGATCTCGTGGAGGGCGGTGGTGCCGCTGACCTCGTTGCCGACCGCCAGGAGCGGGCGGCGGGTGGGACTGTCGGAGGCGGGGATGAACAGCACGCCCTCGGGACCGACGTCCCCGGCGGTGCCGTCCTTGACCGAGCCGGTGAAGTCACGGGTGTTGACGTAGCCGGCCAGGCGCGGGGCGCGCGGGTCGCCCAGGTCGTAGGCGACGATCCCGCCGACCCGCTCCAGCCCGGCGAAGGCGTAGGTCCGGCCACGCACCTCACCGACCGTGATCCCCTCGGGCTCGGGGCCCTTGTTGTCGCTGCGGCTGTCGAAGGAGTCGTTCTCCTCGTTGTCGGCGTTGAAGGCGCCGGGCAGTTCCCCGGCGACGAGCCGCTCCAACTGGTCGCCGGAGTCCCAGACGAGCGCTCCCGAGGTGGACCTGACCGAAATCGAGCGGGCGCCGAACGCGTGCAGTTCGGTGTAGGCGCCGTTCGCGTCCCTGGGCGAGTCGGCGGCCACGTTCAGCCGGCCGAGCTCGGCGTCCTTCTTGAGGTTCTCCGCGTCGGGCAGCGCGAGGTTCAGCGACTTGACCCTGACCTCGTCGGCGTGGCAGCCCCACTCGCGCCCGTCGCCCTCGTTGGCGGTGACCAGGTAGGTCCGCCCACGGTCGCGGAAGTGCGCGATCGCGTCGGGCTGGTACACGCCCTTCACCGGCCGGGCTCTGATGTCGATCTTCCCGTCCTTGTCCGACGCGTCGAACCCGCTCTTCGACCAGTCCTTCAGCCCCAGCGGGACGACGTCGCGAACCACGACCCGGTTCAGGTCGACGATCGCGAGCGCGTTGTTCTCCTGAAGGGTCACATAAGCGGTGTCGCCGTCGACGGTGACGTACTCCGGCTCCAGATCCTGGGCCACGGTGGCGCCGGGGCCGGTGATCCGCACTCCCCTGGCCCGCAGCCGCTCGGCGTCGAAGTGATGCCCCCATGGCCGGATTCGGCGGTGACCGGAACCGCGGAAAGGGGCAGAAGGAGCAGGCCGGTGACCGCCGCGGTGGCTACCCGGGTGAAAGTCATGGTGCGCATGAGGTGAAGTTTCGCGAAATATCGTGACTTACTGCTGACGTCGATCTGACCGTGGAATGAAGCTCCCCGGTCAGGTGTGCACCCTACGGAATTCCTTGGGCACCTCGGGCATGCCGGTCATGTCCATTGACGCGATGACTACTGGCTGTTCAGGGGTTACGGTCAAGATGAGAGCCGGGAGGAAACCCGGGAGGGCATCGGGAGGGGCATGATGACCATCGACGTACCCGAGGCTTACCACCGCGCACTGGAGGACTTCGGCGCTCTTGTCCATCGGATCGGCCCCACGCAGTGGGAGAACCCGACCCCGTGCGTCGACTGGGACGTGCGTGCTCTCGTCAACCACGTGGTCGGCGAGAACCTGTGGGCCCCCGTGCTGCTGGCCGGGGGGACCTCCGCGGACGTCGGCGACGCCTTCGAGGGGGACCTGCTGGGCGACGATCCCATCAAGGCCTTCGACACCTCGGCCGTACCCGCCATCCAGGCGGCGACAGGCGTTCACGCCCCAGGCCGCCTCGTCCACCTGCCGTTCGGCGACGTGTCCGGCCGGGAGTACATCACCGAACTGTTCGCCGACGCGCTCATCCACACCTGGGACCTGGCCCGCGCCATCGGCGCCGACGAGCGTCTCGATCCCGAGTTGGTCGAGGCCTGCGCCACCTGGTTCAGCGACGCGGAGCCCGGCTACCGGCAGGCCGCGGCCACCGGGGAGCACCGGCAGCCTCCCTCAGACACCGACCCGCAGACCCTGCTGCTCGCCTCCTGGGGCCGCCGCGCCTGACCGCCGGAGCGCGTGCCGTCAGCCGGCCGCCGGCCGCCGGCCGTGGTTGGCCCTGCGCTTCTTGCGTGCCCTGGCCTTGCGTGCTCGTCTGCCCATGCCGACCACCCCTTCGCCGAGGTTCCTCCGGATCCGTACGGGACTCGATCTCACTCGCCCAGACCTTCACATTCCTCCTGGAACGCCCATGACACAAGGCCTGGACGGCGATCGGTCCGGCTCCGGTGGACCGTATTTCCCCGGCGTTTCCCCGGTCTTGACGTTCCCCACCCGTTGGACGGGACGCGTGACCGGGCTCCTCACCCGTCAGGCCGGACTCTAGGCTCCGTCACATGAGCGAGAAGCTGATGGCCCGCTGGCGATCCCTCGCCGGCGCGGGGGCCGACCCCCTCGGCCGCGAACTGATCACCCGGTACGACGAGCCGCACCGCAGGTATCACACGACCGCCCATCTGGAGGCGGTGCTCACCCATGTCGACGCCCTCGCCGACCAGGCAGGGCACCCGGACCTCGTACGGATGGCGGCCTGGTTCCACGACGCCGTCTACGACCCGCGACGCGCGGACAACGAGGAGCGGAGCGCGAGGCTGGCCGAGCGCGCGCTGCCGGAGCTGGGGATGCCCGCAGAGGATGTGGCGACGGTCGCCCGGCTGGTCAGGCTGACCGTCACGCACGCACCCGCGTCCGGCGACACGGACGGGGCCGTGCTGTCCGACGCGGACCTGGCGATCCTGGGCTCCTCCCCCGAGGTCTACGCCGCCTACGCGGCGGCCGTGCGCGAGGAGTACGGCTTCGTCCCCGACGACGCGTTCAGGGCGGGAAGGGCCGCCGTGCTGCGCTCGCTGCTCGATCTTCCGGTGATCTTCCATGTCGCCGACCTGGAGGGGGAGGCGAGGGCGAACATCACGGCGGAGCTTGATCGACTGTGAGCGGCCGACCATCACAATCCAACAACCTCCCCCACCTGGTCGTGGTATTTTGGTGGAATCTGGTGGATTAAGGGGAGTGAGTCAATGCTCGCCCAGCAGCGGCAGCAGGCGATCCTGGAAAGGGTGCGCGGCAGCGGCGGGGTCAGGGTCGCCGATCTCGTCCGGGAGCTCGGCGTGTCCGACATGACGATCCGGCGCGACCTTGAGGTGCTCTCCGAGCGCGGCCTGGTGGAGAAGGTCCACGGCGGCGCCACCGCCGCAGGGCCCGGCTCGACCGAAGAACCGGGCTTCGCCGCCAAGTCGGTGCGCCAGCAGGCGGAGAAGGAGACGATCGCCCGGCACGCCGCCCGGCTCGTCCGGCCGGCCACGGCCGTCGCGCTCTCCGCGGGCACCACGACCTGGACGCTCGCCCACCACCTCGTCGACGTGCCCGAGCTGACCGTGATCACCAACTCGATCCGGGTCGCCGACGTCTTCCACCGCTCCCTCAGGGCCGACCGCACGGTCGTGCTGACCGGCGGGGTCCGCACTCCCTCCGACGCCCTGGTCGGCCCGGTCGCGGTCTCGGCGATCCGCGGCCTCCACGTCGACACCCTCTTCCTCGGCGTGCACGGTATGAGCACCCGCGCCGGATTCACCACCCCCAACCTGCTCGAGGCCGAGACCAACCGCGAGCTGGTCGCCTCCGCGCACCGCCTGGTGGTGCTCGCCGACCACACCAAGTGGGGCACGGTCGGCATCAGCACGATCGCCGAGCTGGCCGAGGCCCACATCGTGGTCACCGACTCCGGCATGACCGAGGAGGCCCGCGAGGAGCTCGCCGCCTCGGTGGGCGAGATGATCATCACCGAACCCCAGCGGGAGAGCGAGATCGCCGGCCGATGAAGCGTACGATCACCCACCTGGCCGACGGCCGGGAGCTTTTCTACTTCGACCGGCGCGACGACGCCGACCGCACGGCACCCGACCGGCGCGACCTGCCGCCCCGCCCCGCCGCCTCCGAGCTGCGCTACGACCCGCTCACCGAGGAGTGGATCGCGGTGGCCGGGCACCGCCAGAGCCGCACCTTCCTGCCCCCCGCCAACGAGTGCCCGCTTTGCCCGTCGACCCCGGGCAATCTCACCGAGGTCCCCTCCTCCGACTACGAGGTGGTGGTCTTCGAGAACCGGTTCCCCTCGTTCTCCGCCCAGCCGGGCGACCACCGGCCGATCGGAGGGCTGAGCGAGGTCCGTCCGGGGGTCGGCAGGTGCGAGGTGGTCTGCTTCACCTCCGAGCACGACTCCGCGTTCTCGCGGCTCTCCCCCGAGCGGGTCGAACTGGTCATGGAGGCCTGGGTCGACCGTACGGCGGAGCTGTCGGCGACGCCCGGCGTGGAGCAGGTCTTCTGCTTCGAGAACCGGGGGGCGGAGATCGGCATCACCCTGGCCCACCCGCACGGCCAGATCTACGCGTACCCCTACGTGACCCCGCGCACCAGGCTCACCCTCGGGGCGGCCGAGCGCCACAGGGAGCGGACGGGCGGCAACCTGTTCGCCGACGTCCTGGCCGCGGAGCGTGAGGCCGAGATCCGGGTGGTGGGCTCGAACGAGCACTGGACGGCCTTCGTCCCCGCCGCGGCGCGCTGGCCCGTGGAGGTCCACCTCTACCCGCACCGCAGGGTCCCCGACCTGGTCGCGCTGGATGCCGGGGAACGCGCGGCGTTCGGCCCCCTCTACACCGACGTACTCCGCCGCCTCGACGGGATCTTCGGCGTGCCCATGCCGTACATCGCGGCCTGGCACCAGGCACCGGCCTCCACCGGCCGTGATCTGTCGTACGCGCACATGGAGCTGTTCAGCATCCGCCGCGCGCCGGACAAGCTGAAATACCTCGCCGGGTCGGAGTCGGCGATGGGCGCCTTCGTCAACGACGTGTCGCCCGAGGCGACAGCACATCTGCTGCGCTCTGTTGTCACGAACTGATTACCGCTTGGTCTCGTCTTGAGGTCGCATGACCTGCTGTTTACCACTACTATCCTTCCCACATCGGCTGTAAACGCTGATTTGCCTAATCCCGGGCACCTTGCCCGGGAGCCGGGGAACCACCGCACCTGGGGTGAAACCACTTCGGTGGAAGGGCTTCCTCCAGCCCGAACCCGTCAGCTAACCCGGTAGGCGTAAGGAGAGGAGAGTGCGTGGCGGCCCCGTCCCCCACGTTCCGTCGGCGTGCGTCTCTGGCCCTCTGCCTGAGCTCGATCGTCGTGTTCACCATCGGCGCCCCCACCGCCGGAAGCGCGGACCCCAAGCCCACCGAGGCCAAGCTCCGCGCCGAGCTGGCCAAGCTCGGCAAGCAGGTCGACAAGCTGATCGAGACCTACGCGGCCACCCGCGAGTCGCTCAAGATGGCGCAGAAGGCCGAGATCGTCGCCAAGCAGAACCTGGAAAAGGCCGAGAAGACCTACGTCGAGGCCAAGCGGGAGGTCGACTCCATCGTCCAGTTGCGCTACCAGAGCAGCGGCGGAGGGCTGCCCGCGCTGATGTTCTCCGGCGACATGGGCGCCGCCGCGGTGATGGAGCAGCTCACGGCCCAGCAGGCCGCCCACCTGGAGGGCTTCGTCAACAGCATCGAACGCAGGAAGAGGGCGGCCGAGACGGCCGCCAGGCTCACCGACGAGATCGGCGACGAGGCCAAGGAGGTGCAGGCGCAGCGCGAGAAGGCCGAGAAGCTGATCCGCGACATGAAGAACAAGCTCGACCGCCTCGCCCCCACCGGTTCCGGCCGTCGCGCCGACGGCAGCTGGGCGCCGCAGCTGCCCACCGGCCCCGACAACATCACCGACCGCACCCGGATCATGCGCAACGCCGTCATGAGGCGCTTCAACCTGCCGTACTCGGTCGGCTGCTACCGGGCCGTCAACGACGGCGGCGAGCATCCTCTGGGCCGTGCCTGCGACTTCATGATGAGCGCCGGTGGCGCGATGCCCACGGCCGCCAACCTCGCGCTCGGCGACGAGATCGCCGCCTGGGCCATCAAGAACAAGGCCAAACTCGGCGTGAAGTACGTGATCTGGCGCCAGCGCATCAACCACGGCTCCGGCTGGAGGTTCATGTCGAACCGAGGCGGCATCACGGCCAACCACTTCGACCATCCGCACATCTCGATGTACTGATCTTCGGGGCGGCGTCCGGTCTCGTGAGCGGCGGCTCACCCCTGGGCGCCCCCGTGGGCGAAGGCGGGCGCCGCACCCGTGGACGCGGGCTCGACGGCGTCCACGCCCGTGTGGAGGGGGGCGAGGTCGACGAATATGCGGTAGTCCGAGATCAGGCCGTCGTCGCGGGTGCGCCAGATCGATACGGCCACGACACTGACGTCCGTGCCGTCGAGCCGCCGGTAGGTCACCTCGGTCTCGGCGATGACGTCGGCGTCCACCTGCCAGTTCCGCACGATCCTGTGCCGCAGGCCTCCGATGGTGGAGAAGAACTCCCGCAACCCGGCGGCGATGGCCTCGCGTCCCGCCCTCGGCTCCGCGTTGCCGAACACCAACGTGGCGTCCTCGGCCAGCAACCGCACGAACTCGTCGGGGTCGAACGAGTCGACCGTCCGGAAAACGCGTCGCACCGCGTCGTCGCTCATGCCGATCCTTCCTCATACCGTCGGGATCACTGGTGGGGACGATACGGGGCGAGGGGCGGGGCACAACTATCGCCGGAGTAGGTGTCCCGTCGCCCGGAGGCGCGCCAAAGGTCTGCGGAACCGGGGCGCGGCGGCCGGGTCGGCGCACCGGGCCGGATCGCGGCGCGTCCAAACCTCCGAACTCCTCGTCGACGGCGCCGGCCCCTGGTTCACCGATGCGCGGCCTTCAGGCCGACCTCCCCCAGACATTCCAGTACGGCGTCGACGGACATCAGGAAGGGGTCGGACTGCAGAATTCGCGTGTGCGTCGTGCTCATCTCCTGGCCCGGCAGGATTCCCAGCTCCCGGTCGAGCAGCACGAGGGTCTCCTGGAACACCTCCAGCGCCTCCCCTTGGCGACCGGTCCGGTAGAGGGCGAGCATCAGCAGGGTGCGGAACCGTTCGTGGAACGGGAAACGCATGATCAGGCTGCGCAGCTCGGGTATGGTCTCGAAGTGGTTCCCGAGGCCGATGTCCGCGCCGATGCGAAGCTCCAGGAGTGAGGTTCGCAGTTCCTCCAGCCGGCTGACCTCGTGGTCCGCGACGGCGCTCTCCGCCAGGTCCGCGTACGGTCTACCGCGCCACATGTCGAGCGCCTCCGCCGAACAGCGCGCCAGATCCTTTATGTCGGAGGAGAGCATGGCGTTCAGCGCCTGCTTGGCGAGCGCCTCGAACCTGTGGACATCGAGTTCGTCGGGATGCGTGACCAGCGCATAGCCCTCACCCCGCTGCTGGATCCGGTCGTGGCCGAGAACATGCCGGAGGCGGAACACGTAGACCTGCATCGCCTTCCGCGGATTCTTGGGCTGTTCGGTCCACAAGATGTCCGACAGGATCCCGACGGGCACCGACTGCCCCGCTCTGCTGAGCAGTATGCTCAACAACTTTCGTGGTTTCTGGGCCGGCATCGGCACCTCGACGCCGTTCACGGTAACCGCCAGATCCCCGAGAACGCGGAACTGTACCTCGCCCTCCGGGAGGGTGTTAGGCGACATGTGTTTTCCTTCGCGGGTGGGAAAGGGACGTCAGCCTCTTCATGGGAATGTCGTCTTCTCCGCCGTGCATGCCGTTACGGAACGACGGTCGCGCACGGATCGGGAACGTGAGGTGTCGGTCGATGACAGGCGCGTACGACGTCTCGACGAAGCGCCGCCTCGATCAGGGCGGAACTGTGCCGCCGCGCTCGGAACGGGTGGCCTGTGGCTCGGCCGGAAACGTGGATCGCGGACCTCGCCGGCCTCGCACCCGATGGGAACACCCGGAAAGGGTGCCCAAAAGGGGGTGGTGAACCGCCTTCGCCTCATGGACGACGGGACGGGACCCGCTGCGAACCCCCTGACAGCGCGTACGATCCCGGGGAAACCATCACGGGCGCGCTCCGGCGCGACAACCGCGGCTCAGGCCACACCACTCCGGCGAGCGCGGCCGCTTCAGCCGAGGGCCGGATCCCGCCCCGTGCTCCCGGTCAAGGCCCGTACGAGCGGGATGTGACCGGCCTTCGCCCGGCGACTCTCCCGCCTGATCCCGCGCGGCCGCCCTGTGACGTGCCCTTCCTCGACGCGCGGCGACATGAACGCGGACCGCTCGCACCGGCGGCGCCCCAAGCCGCCCATGTGCCTGTCCGCGGTGATTTCAACTTGCCTGAGAACACGAAAACGCACAGCCATCCGGTAGCCCCCATACCTCTTGTCTGCTTCCGGCCATTATACGTAAATGCTGGACACAGTTGTGGCTTTTACCTCAAGCTGAAAAGTTGTCATAAGCGGATATATCTCGCACGAGTTACGGACATGACGTTATGTCTTCATAAGGTCATGTCGTTACCGGCATTCCCGGCGGACAGCGCGCTGTCCCCCCGAGCCCCGGCTCGGCGAACCGCGCGGTGAAGTCACGCGGGCGCCCGCGGCTAGCCGTTCTCCGGAGCGGCCTTCGTCCAGCTCGGCTTCACCGCCATCATCCGCGCGGTCTTGGCGGGATCCCGGTCGACGAGGTCCCCGAGCACCTCGTCCACCCGCTTCAGGACGGCCTCGTCGATCGTCCTGCCGGACGCCGAGGCGTTCTCGGTCACCTGTTCGGGCCTGGTGGCACCGGCGACCACCGAGGAGACCCCCGGCTGCCGAAGCACCCAGGCGATCGCGAGCTGGGCCGCCGAGAGGCCGCACTCCCCCGCGAGCGGGAGCAGGGCCTGCACACGTTCGAGAAGCGTCGTGCCCAGAACCCTCCTGATGAAGGTGGGAGCCCGCCCGCCGGCCGTTCCCCGCGACCCGTCCGGCGGCTCCTGGCCCGGCCGGTACTTGCCGGTCAGCACCCCCTGCGCGAGCGGCTGGAAGGCCAGCTGGCCGATGCCCTCGCGCAGGCACAGCGGGACTATCTCCGGTTCGACGACCCGCCACAACATGTTGTACTGCGGCTGATTGGAGACGATGCGGCTGCGCAGCCCGAGCTCGCCGGCGATGGCCACCGCCGACGCGATCTGCGGGGCCGTCCACTCGGAGACGCCGAGATAGAGGACCTTGCCCTGGCGTACCAGGTCGTCGAAGGCGATCAGCGTCTCCTCCAACGGGGTCGTCTCGTCGAAACGATGCGCCTGGTACAGGTCGAGGTAATCGGTACGCAGCCGGCGCAGGGACGCCTCGCAGGATTCCACGATGTGCTTGCGGCTCAGGCCACGATCGTTCGGTCCCTCGCCGGTGGGCAGGCAGACCTTCGAGGCGAGGACCAGCGACGATCGTCTCACCCCGTCGAGCGCGGCGCCCAGCACCTCCTCGGCCGCCCCCCGCGCGTAGACGTCGGCGGTGTCGAAGGTGGTGATGCCCGCGTCGAGTGCCGCCCGGATGCACGCGACGGCCTGGTCCCGATCCACCAGTTCGCCGTGGGTGAGCCAGTTTCCGAAGGTGACTTCGCTGATCATCAGGCCGCTCTGCCCGAGGTGGCGATATTCCATTGGCCGTCAGGATGCGGCGCCCTCCTACGAGGAGCCCGTCTTCC
The DNA here is from genome assembly GCF_044459525.1 of Streptosporangium sp. NPDC050284. Taxonomy (NCBI): domain Bacteria; kingdom Bacillati; phylum Actinomycetota; class Actinomycetes; order Streptosporangiales; family Streptosporangiaceae; genus Streptosporangium; species Streptosporangium sp. NPDC050284. The sequence continues at coordinate 494,500 of NZ_JBITIZ010000005.1, read as the reverse complement.
CGACCCTCCTTTCAGATGAAGGTCACGATACTGCTCCGCGCGCGGCACGGCGGATCGGTCGCGTGGGCGCCGATCCGCCGACGTGTCAGGACGCGCGGCTCCGGTGTGCGTTCCCACCTCTGAACTCGCCCGCCTCGCCCGGACGCGCGTCGTCCCGAGGGAGGGACGGGTCGCCTGGGCGACCTCCGGGGAAGACGGTGGCGAGAGGGTGAAAGGCCCTCCTGTAGTAGATCAGCGGGGCACCGTCACGCACGCTGTACGCCTGCACCGCGCCGATGACGACCTCGTGGTCACCCGCGGTGAGCACGCTGTGCACGGTGCACTCCAGTGAGAAGAGCGCGTCGGGGACGACCGGCGGGCCGTCCGGGGTGAGTGCCCCCCATCCGCCCTTGACCTTGTCCACGGCCGTCGTCGCGAACAGGCGCGCCACGTCGTCGTGGTGCTGGCGGAGCATGCTCACCGCGAAGCGTCCCGACTCCTGTATGGCGGGCAGCGTGCGTGCGGACCGCGCGAGGCAGACCAGGACGAGCGGAGGTTCGGCGGAGACGGAGCAGAAGGCGCTCACGGTCAGCCCGTGCGAGCCTTCCCGCTCCCCCCGTGCCGTGACGACCGTGACGCCGCTGGGAAACCGGGCGAGTGCGGCCCGGAAGCCGTCCACGGTGATCATCGTCGGGACGTCATGCCGTGAACGGACGCAGCACCAGTTCGACCGTGCGGTCCTGGAGGGTGAACGTCGCCTTCTGCCCGGGTACCGCGTCGTCGAGCCAACGGTGGAAGTCCTCCATCTCCTTGAGCGTGACGCCGTCGATGGCGTGGATCTCGTCGCCGGGCTGGATCCCGACGAACTCGGCGGCGGAGTTGATCGCCACATCCTGCACGACCATCCCGGTCTCCGGGGTGACCCCCAGCGGGATGATGCCCGTCTTGGGCGGCGTCAGCGTCTTGTGGAACTGGAACGGGCGGTGCTCCAGGTAGGCCGCGAGCCGCTCCAGGTAGTGCCACCAGTGGTGGTCGTAGGCGTCGAACTCCACCCTGGAGCGCACCGAGTCACTGAAACCGGAGTGGCGCACCTTCACCTCGGTGCTGTCCTCGTCGACCTGGACGAATTCCACCTCCACGGAGGTCGGCTCGTCGTTCCCCGGCACGTCCCAGTCGTAGGAGCACGAGAAACCGGGGTTGACCTCGCGCAGCGTCGCCGTGAAGACGAGGTCGACCCTCCCTCCCCGGTTGAAGTGCCAACGAAGCGGATCACCCGGCTCGACCGGGACGCTCGCGTCGTGCAGGTTCAGCCAGGCGCGGACCTCCTTGGGGTCGGTCCAGGCCTGCCAGACGCGCTCCCGGCTCACCTTGATCTCACGTGCCGTCGATGTTTCGAGTGCCATGACACCGTTCTCCATTCTTGGGATTCGTGCCGACGAGGGCACGGGTTCAGCCGTTGCACCGGTCGATCGCCTACTTGGCTCCCGCCTCGTGCAGGGCCCTCTCGACTGCGGCGTTGGAAAGCGTCAGTAGTCCGATGAGTGACACGGCCGCCCCGAACAGGCCGCCCACCCGGTAAACGGCCTCCAGGTCGGCGTGGGTCGCGATCTGGCCGGCCAGGAATATGCCGACCGGCATCAGCCCGAAGGCCACCAGCCTGTTCACGCTGCTCACCCGTCCGGTCAGCTCCTTCGGGACGATCGCCTGCCGGATCGAAACGGTCGTGACGTTCCAGGTCATCGCCGTGTAGCCGGTGACGGCGAGGCCGAGGGCGACGAGGGCGACCTCACTGGTGAACCCCAGGATCGTGAAGCCCAGCGCGCCCAGCATCGCCCCGCCGAGCGCGGACCTCGCCGGTCCCAGCCGACGGGTGAACATCCGGCACGTGAAGCCCGCCGTCACGCTGCCGACCGCGACCGAGGCGAGCAGCAGACCGTACGCCACGTCGCTGATCAGCATGACCTGGCGCGCGTACAGCACCAGCATCGCCAGCTGGCCGACCGTGCACATGTTGGTGAGACCCGCGACCAGGGTGAACACGCGGAGCACACGATGGCGGGCCAGCCAGCGCACCCCCTCGCCGATCTCCTCGCGCATCGCGCGCCGGGGTTTCGCGCCGGACGCCGTCGCCGCCCGAACACCGTCGGTGCGAAAATCGCCGCGCATGAGGAACGAGAAGAGGGAGCTCAGAGCGAAGCTGACGGCGTCCACGCCCACAGGCAGGGCCCGGCCCACGGTGTAGAGCACGCCGCCGAGCGCCGGTCCCAGAAACTTCAGTGCGACCGTGTTCGCGGTCATCAGCCTGCTGTTGGCCCGCTCCAGCGCCTCCCGGTCCTGCGAGACCGCCATCGGCAGGATCGCCGAGCGTGAGCTGTCGTAGACGGTCTCGATCGACGTGATACTGAAGGCGATCACCATGAGGAGCGGGATCGAGGCCCAGCCGCCGAGCACCGCGACGAACAGGACGATGAGGATCGCGCACCGGACGGCGTCCGACACCCACATCGCCCGGCGCCGGTCCCAGCGGTCGGCGAGCGCGCCTCCCATCAGGGCGAGCAGCAGCCAGGGGAGCTTGTCCGCCATCCCGACGAGGGAGAGCGTCGCCGGATCGCTGGTGAGGTCGGCGGCCAGCAGCGGCAGCGCGGTGACGGTCAGGCCGTTTCCCACGCTCGAAACCGACCAGCCTCCCCAGAGCAGCCAGAAGTTGCGGCCGAGGCCGCTGGAGATCTTCGAGCCCGGGCGCCGTCCTCCCGGCCCGCCCGGTAGCGCGCCGGAGCCCCTCGGCTCCGCCGTGGTCCGCAGGTCCCCGCCGCCCGGGACCTCCCTCGTCGTCATGCGCCTACGCCCTCCGGGGTGGAGTCCTCGGGCAGCAGTGCGGCGGGATCGAGTTCGAAGAGCAGGCGAGTGGTGCGCGCGACTCCGTCCGCGTCTCCCAGCCGCCGCCGGCAGAGCACCGCCTTGTACGCCGCGCCGGCTCCCCGAAGACCACCCGCCCGGGCACCGAGCTCGAACTCCACGGCCGCCCGCTTGAGGTCGCCTTCGCGCTGGAACCAGGCGCCCGCGAAGTAGCGCGCGGAAGGCTCGTTGCCATCCAGCCGCAACAGCTGCTCGGCCGCCTGTTCCACGTGTTCTGCGGGGTGGAGCATGGTGCCCGCCTTCACGGTCACGTCCAGGAGCAGCCTGGTGTTCTCCCTGGCGCTGTGCCACTGCTGCGAGTCGGCGGCGAGGCTCTCGGCTTCGGCACCCGCCTCGTACGCCGCGTCCATCGCCTCCCGCGCCCCGTACTCGTCCTTCTCCGTGATCCGGTGAAAGGCCGCGGCCCGCCAGAACCTGCTCACCGTGAGCGCGCGCGACCAGGGCTCGACCTCGTTCAGGGTGGGCAACAGCTCCTGGCCGTACGCCATCCAGTAGTCGCTTCCGCGCTCGCCTCCCCTGTCCCGCAACAGGATCGAGATCAGCTGGGTGCACGAGAGTACGCGCGGTACCGGCAGTTCTCCCTCTGTGGCGAGCCTGGCGAAGGCGTCCGTCACCGCGGAGTCGCGCAGATGCTGGCGCAGCGCCCGCGCGGTCTCGTAGGCGAGGTGGTCACCCGCGGGATGGGGGCCTTCGGCGCCACCGACGGTCAGCTCCGCCGCGATCCGGTAGAACCCGAGCTGCGTGAGGATCCTGACGAGCACCGCGCGCCGCGGTACGGACTGATGCGGCCACTCGGCGATCTGGCGGCTGAGGAACAGCCACGGCTCCAGTCCGGTGTTCGCCGCCACGTCCGCCGGCGAGTCCCCCAGGAACACGTCTTGCCTCGCCTGCCTCGCCAGCCAGGACCGCGAGTCTCCCTGCAGGATCAGGGAGCAGTGCGGAAGCAGTTCGTCCTGGTTCTCGTCGCGCAGCAGGGCGAGCAGCAGGGGGGTGCTCTCGGCGCAGAGCGGCCCGTCCACCGTGGAGGTCAGCCTGAACCAGGCGCTCCAGTTGCGCCGCAGTCCGACGGTGTCCAACTCGACCACGGGCGGGAATTCCAGATCCCCCCACGCGACATCGTCCGCGCGCGTATACGTGTGCAAGCCCGCCAATGCCCCACTCTTTTCCGGATCAGCCGATCACATGGTCAAGTATGGTTAAAAGGCGGGAGAAGACTTATGCAATCCTCTCCCGCCAGATATCGGCGTTCAATTCACCGAATTAGTAGACCTCGCTCGGCGCGTACACCTCGCTCGGCGCGTAGACCTCGCTGGGGGCGTACACCTCGCTGGGGGCGTAGACTTCACTCCGCATCTGAAACACCTCCTTTCGGGGTTGTTCCTTGCTGGCGGAGTCAGCTTTTCCGAGTGCAGTTTCACGACGGTTTCGCGTCGGTTTCACGGCACCCTTGACAGTTCTTGAATATGGTTGTCCTGCCTGGTGGCCAGGGGTTTGAATCTTTTCCGCGACCCGCTGGCCCCGGTGGTTCGACCCGGTGCCGGAGGTCGTTCGGACCGGGGGCCCGGGGTGCCGGACATGAGTCCGCCCCCGGCCCAAACGGCCGGGGGCGGGTTGTGCGACGGCGTTCTCAAAGCGTCTTCGGCCGGTCCGTGTCCCGCCCGGGAGAGGCAGGAGACGCCGGAGACGCAGGGCGCTCGGAGGACTTCGAGCGCTCGGGAGCCTCGGGACGGCGGACGTGGACGGGAGTACCGATCGGGGTCATGTCGTAGAGCGCCTTGGCGTTGTGCAGCGGCACCCGGATGCATCCGTGGGACGCGGGGTGTCGCGGGACCCGCTCCGAGCCGTGGAAGCCGATGCCCTGGTTGAAATAGATGGTGTAGAACTGGTCGCCCAGGGGCCCGCTCGTCCATCCGGGCGTCCGGAACCAGGCGCGGAAGTCACCGGTGGGCGTGACGGCGACCCCGCAGTGACCCTTCTTGCAGTAGTGCTCGCCGTTTCCGGTTGAGATGTGGGAGACCAGCGCGGGCTTGCCGTCCTTCCACGCCGTGAGCAACTGGCGACGCAGATCGATCTCCACCCTCGTGGGCTCCCCGTACGACACCAGCGGCTTGAGGCGCGCCGGGCGAGAGAGCGCCCGCCAGGTCCGCGGGTCGATCTGGTCGGTGGCGGGCAGTCCGTTCGCCTTCTGGAAGGCCCACACGGCCGCGCGCAGCGCGGGACGGTACTCGTCGCCGACGTCTCCCGGCCCGAACCCCAGCCGGTCGAGGCGCCGGTGGATCTGCTGGACCTGATCCCCCCTGTCGCCGACGCGAAGCAGGGGAAACCTGGCCGGCGGGGTGTGCTCGGAACGAGGCGCGGGGGAAGGGCTTTCATGGGGAGCCGGCGGTCCTGAATGCCGCGACGACATGACACCGGTGTTCACGACACCGAATGGCAGGCACGCGGTGAGCACGAGGGCCGAGTTCGCGGCCAGGAAGCACTTGACGGTTCTCCGCATTTTTGACGCCTATCCACTCTCTGGCGAGGTCCACTAGAAGGAGTACGAGTACTTGCGGTCCTCTATCGCCGCGCGCACCAGGCCGACGGCCTCCTGGGCGCAACCCCAGGAAAAACTGAATCCGGCCCCGCCGTGCGCGAAGTTGTAGACGACCTTTTCCTCGTCGTCCCACTCAAGGCAGACGTTCTCGGCCCGGAACGGCCGCAGGCCCACCCGTACCGGCTCGTCGGGATCCAGCCTGGCGTGTCGCAGCGCGGGCATGAAGGCGAGGCACCGCTCGTACATCTCCCGTACGGGAGCGTGGTTCTCCAGATTGATTCCGGTATCCCACTCGTCCTTTTCCGCCAGCCCGCCGAGAACGAGGAGTCTCGGATTGCGCGGCACGATGAAGACGATGTCCTGCTCGTCCTTGTTCTCCTCGTCGTGGGAGACGCAGTGGGCCTCGCGGATCCGGCGTCCGCGAAGCCCGTCGTTGCGTACCCGCACCAGCGCGCCGCGCAGCGGGTACATGCCGATGCCGCGGAGTGCGGCGGTGCCCAGACCCGCGCAGCAGACGATCACCTCGGCGTCGAAGCGGTCGAGGAGCTCGTCCTTCCGCTCGGCCAGCAGGCCCTCGACCCGGTACCGCTCGACCCGCACACCGTGGATCTTGACCTGCCGCATCAGCCACGCCATGTACTGATCGGTGTCGATCATGGGCGCCATGTGCGAGTACGCGTCGACCACGCCGTAGTCGGGACTGACACCGTTGCGTTCGGCGAGTGTCCGGTCGCGGACGAAGCCGCGCACCTTCCCCGCGAGTTCCCGCATCTTGTGGAGATCGTGCGGATTCTCCTCGACGGGGTGCTTGAAATAGAAGTTGGACCTTCGCATCGCCACCCCGGGAACCTTCGCCCTGGCCAGCCTCTCGAACATCTCGTACGAGGTGACGCACCAGTCCTTGGAGCGGGCGAGCGAGATCTGGTCGTGGTGGTAGCCGCACACCGCGGGTGGCCACTCCCACAGCGCGCCCGCGACGACCGAGACGATGTCGGGGGCGAATCGCTCCGCGACGACGGTGACGCGGAACCCCTCCCTGGCCAGGCACAGCGCGCTGGTCAACCCGCTTACCCCGGCTCCGACGACAAGTATTCTCTCTGAATTCGCGCGCACCTGGGAACGCCTTCTTTCCTGATCCATCCAGCTCGATCACTTTTCGGCGCGACCGAAGCGGGAGGCCGTCACGACGAACACCGAAACCCCTCCACAGTAATTCGAGCACCGGCGAATCCCCGAATGGCGGCGAACCCGGCACCGGAGAACATCGGCCTCGGGACGATGGGAAAGCATGACCGATCAAGGAAAGAATCTGGATTGAACGGGGAAAAGCCGCACTCGACCCGAATGATCCAATGACAAACCTTTGGCCGCGTGCCGGATTTTCATCACCGATCCACCGATCGACCCGGGCGAATATTGACACTCCCTGATCCGGCCCCGGCTGTCGCGAAGGGCCGATCGAAGCGATCGCAGGGTGAATTGCCTACTTTACTCGTGGACTCGCCTATACGCCCTCAGTGGGATTGTTAAGGGGCAGGTAGCGGGCCAAGTCTCACTTGTTGTAGAACATGATGACTAAACACATATACCGAGGGGCGCCCCCTTCCGATCACCTCCGACGCCGCCCGGCAGGGGCGTACGCGGCCAGGAGGCCGCACAGGCCCCGCGAAGACACCGGGCCGGGGAGGGCGGAGAACCGGGTCAGCCCGGGGCGGAAGTCTCCGCGAGAGCCTCGGAGATCAGCCGGTCGAGGTTGACCAGGTTCGCCGGACGGGCGACGGCTGCCTCGGCGAAACGGCCGAGCAGCCGGGCGAAGACCTCGCGGTCAGGCTCGTCCCAGTCGGCCATCAGGTTGTCCAGGTAGGTGCGCCGGTGACGGACCACCACCTCCAGCACGCGGCGGCCCCGCTCGCTCAGCACGAGCCTGGCCCGCCTGGCGTCCACGGCCGACTCCTCACGCTCCACGAACCCCGCGCCGACCGCGTCGTTGACCAGTCTGCTGGCGGTCGACGGATCGACGCCCAGCTGCTCGGCAACGGCGCCCACGGTCACCTCGGGCACATCCAGGCTCAGCTTGTGCACGGCGTGCACGACCATCACGTTCGACATGTGCACCGGCCGCTGCGGCTCCCCGGCGTTGCGCGGGCGCAACGGCCGCGACCAGATCCGGCGCAGCCGGAACAGGGCCACGTCGATCACCGCTCCAGGCGTCCCCTCGTTCACGGCGCCACCCTAGCCGCTGCGGACGGGGGTGCCGCGTGTCCCGGCCCTGCGGCGACGGCGCGCACGACGCCGTCTCGGGCCGGGGCCGGGAAGATCGGCGCGCACGGGACGCCTGGGCGGGAGACGCTCAACCGGACAGGCGGACCGGATTGACCAGGTCGGCGTACATCAGCAGGCCCGCCATGATGATCATCAGGAAGGCGATCGCGTAGGTGAGGGGAAGCGCCTTGGCGATGTCGACGTGGCCGGGCGTGGGACGGCGCGCGACGCGGGCGAAGCCGCGCTTGAGACCCTCCCACAGGCCGCCCGCGATGTGGCCGCCGTCCAGGGGAAGCAGCGGGATCAGATTGAACAGGCCGATCGCCAGGTTGAAGCCCGCCAGCAGGTTGATGAAGACGACGATCTTGTTTTCCAGCGGGATCGCGGCCGCGGCGATCTCACCGCCGATACGGCTCACGCCGATGACACCGATCGGGCCGTTCCTGTCACGTTCGTCGCCGGAGAAGGCGGCGTGCCAGACGCCCACCATCTTCTCGGGGAACCTGAGCAGCGCGGCGGCGGTGGCCGAGGTGAGGTCCCCCATGTGCTCTGCGACGGCGCCGAAGCTCTGCTGCTCGATGACGATCTTTGGGCTCACCCCGAGATAGCCGACACCCTTTTCGATCTTGCCGGGCTCGTCCAGCGACTCACGGTCCTGCGCGATGAGGCCGGCGGTGACGGTCAGCTCCTGACCGGCCCGCCTGATACCGATCTCGACCGGGCCCGCGCCGTGATCGCGGATGGCCCGCGTCGCGACGTCCCAGCTCGTGGCGGGCATACCCGCCACGGACACGATGACGTCCCCCGGCCGCAGCCCCGCCACGCTGGCCGGGCTGGGCATGTCGGCCGCGGTGCACTCGGGGTTCTTGGCGTAGTCGGCGGCGGTCTTCACGCACTGCGGGATCGAGGCGATCTCGGTCTTCTGCGTGGGAATGCCGAACCCCATGAGCACGACGCCGAACAGGATGAACGCCAGCACGAAGTTCATCGCCGGGCCGCCGGACATGATGATGACCTTCTGCCACCAGGGCTTGCGGTAGAACACCCGGTCTTCGTCGCCCGGTCGTACGTCCTCGAGGGCGACGTCGCGGGCGTTGTCGATCAGGCCCTGCCAGGGTCCCGTGGAGACCGAGCGCACCTTGCCGGGGGCGTCGGTGGGCCGGGGCGGCAGCATGCCGATCATGCGGATGTATCCGCCGAGCGGCAGCCACTTGATGCCGTACTCGGTCTCGCCCTTGTGACGCGACCACATCGTCGGACCGAACCCGACCATGTACTGGGTGACCTTGACACCGAACAGCTTGGCCGGCACCAGGTGACCGATCTCGTGCAGCCCGATCGACACCATCAGCCCCACGAGAAAGACAATGACCCCGACCACGGAGAGCCAGCTCACAGGTTCGTACTCCCATCGCGGTTTCACCGACAATGCCCCATAAGAGGTTAGCCCAAGTATCCGCCCTCCACGCCGACGCGGAGCGCGGCGTTCCCGGCCGCTCCGGGCCGTTCGGGGCCATTGCCCGCCCTTCGCCGATTGGACGCACTCCGTTGACATTCAGCGATCACACGAACACTCTTTGATGAAGGTGAGGGAGAGAGAGGGGCGTTTTGATCGGGATCCTGGTGGCCGAGCATCTTCCCCTGGTCCGGCGCGGACTGGTGGCGACGCTGGAGAACGAGAACGACATGAAAGTGGTGGCCGACGTCTCCACCGGGGAGGACGTGCTCCCCGCCGTCCTGCGGCACACCCCGGAGACGGCGGTCATCGATCTCGAACTGCCGGACGTCTGTGGTTTCACCGTCGCGCTCCGGCTGCACGAGAGGGCTCCCGGCTGCCGGGTCCTCCTGTTGTCGCGCACTCCCAGTCCGGTCCAGGTCCGCCGGGCCTTCGCCGTCCACGCGCTCGGGTTCATGAGCCTGGAGGTCGGCCCCGAGCAGCTGGCCGACGGCGTCCGCCAGGTCGCGGCCGGCCGCCGCGCGGTCGACTCCGAGCTCGCGGTGGCCGCCCTCAGATCGGCGGAGAACCCCCTGACCCGCCGGGAGCTCGACGTGCTCCGGCTGGTCGCGCAGGGGGCCAGGTCCGGCGAGATCGCCGACCAGCTGTTCCTCTCCGTGGGAACGGTCCGCAACCACCTGTCGCGGATCATGTGCAAGACACAGGCGCGCAACCGCCTCGACGCCGTACGCATCGCCGGCGACTCGGGGTGGCTCTGACCTTTCCCCGACGACGCCGGATTCAGGGGCGCCAGATGAGGATGAGGGCGCAGTCGTCGTCGTTGTGGCCCGACGACATGGAGGCGACCAGGTTGCGGGCACCGTCGCGGAACCCCGAGGGCATCAGGCGCTCGGCCTCTCCGAGCAGGCGGTCGAGACCGGCGTCGATGTCGCGCCCCGGCTGCTCGATCAGGCCGTCGGTGTAGAGCATGAGCGCGTCGCCCTTGCGCAGCATCCCCCGGTCGACCTCGCAGTGCAGGTCGGGCACGACACCGAGGACGACCCCCTTGGCCGTGGAGACCCGCCACGTCCCGGTCCCCGACTCGAACTTGACCACCGGGGGGTGGCCGGCCGAGGTGATGACATATTCGCCCGTCACGAGGTTGAGCCGGAGGTGGACCGCGGTGACGAAGCCCTCGGCCTCGCGCTGGCGGTGCAGATAGGTGTTGCAGGCAGGCAGGAAGTCGGTGGCCGAGCCGAGCAGCCCGCCGAAGGTGCCCGACAGCAGCAGTGCCCGGGTGCCCGCGTCGACACCCTTGCCCGACACGTCGACCAGGGCTAGATCCATCATGTCGCCCTCGCGCATGGAGACCAGGAAGTCGCCTCCGAAGGAGGAGCCTCCGGCCTGCTTGAGAACGACCTTGGAGCCCCACTCCTTGGGCAGCGGGGGCAGGTCGCTCTGGCTCTTGAGACGGTCGCGCAACTCCAGCAGCATCGCGTCGCCGCGCAGGCCCTGCACACCGAGCTTGCCTCGGGTGCGGGCCATCAGCGCGGCCAGCACCGCGGTGAAGCCGAAGGTGACCAGCAGGCCGGGGCCGATGTATCCCACCCCCCGCACCACGGCCACGTAGATCAGGGAGACCGCGACCGCGCACAGCAGCTTGACGAGACTGTTCAGCCGGAGCTGGAGCCCCGCCACGAGGGTGATCGGGATCATCAGCGCCGGCGAGAACCACTCCATGGAGACCCTGGCGGCCAGCCCGCCGATCAGCAGGGTGAGCAGAATCAGGGTGATGAGCAGGTTCCGGTCGCGTGCCAGAGGGCCGCGCCGCAGGAATCGTACGATGGGGACGAGAAGCGGGATGCGGACCAGGAACGCGCGGAGCGCCGGAGGGAGCAGCGGCACCGGACGGGAACTCATGATGCGCTCGACTGTATCGGGCTATCCCCCCTTTGGGCAGCCCACTTGACCAACGCCTTGATCATTAAGCAGGGATATTAGATGGCCAGACCCGTTTGTCCCCTACTACCGTTTGACAGATGACTCTCAGCATGCGCCCGATCGGCAAAGCCGAATGGTCCTCCTGGAACACTCTGGACGAAGAGGCGTTCGGCATCGCCACCCCCGAACACCGGCAGGAGCTCTTCAGGCGCATCGCCGAGTTCGACCGCTCGCTCGGCGTGTTCGACGGCGACCTGCTCGTGGGCACCGCCGCGACGCTCAGCTTCAGCATGAACGTGCCCGGCGGCCCGATCCCCGTCGGCGGCGTCACCGCGGTCGGCGTGCTGCCCTCGCACCGACGCCGGGGCATCCTCTCCTCGCTGATGACCCGCCAGCTGTCGGATCTTCACGAGCGAGGTGAGGCCGTCGCCGCGCTCTACGCGGCCGAGGCCGCGATCTACGGTCGTTACGGCTACGGCAGGGCCGCCGACAGCCTGCTCTTCCGCATCCCCACGGCGAAAGCGGCCTTCACCAGAAACGCCCCGGTCGATCCCACCCTGCGGTTGCGCATCGTCAAACCGGCGGACGCCAGGTCCGTCTTCGAGAAGATCTACGAGTCCGCGTTCGAGGAGCGCCCTGGACTGTACGACCGCCCGACCGCGCGTTGGGACGCGGTGCTGAGCGACCACGAGTCCGACCAGGGCGGCGCCGGTCCGCTGCGCGCCGTGGTCGCCGAGGACGACGGCGGCCCGCGCGGCTACGCGCTCTTCCGGATCAAGGCCTCCTTCGACGACTACGACCTTCCCGCGGGCGAGTTGCGGCTCAGGGAGCTGTTCGGCCTCGATCCCGCCGCCTACGCGTTGCTCTGGCGCCACGTCCTGGATCGCGACCTGGTCTCTCACGTCCTCGCCCCGAGCCGGCCCTCCGACGACCCGCTGATCCACCTGCTCGCCGAGCCGCGCGCACTTCACGCGCTCTGGCTGGATGACCTGTGGATCCGCGTCGTGGACGTCGAGCGTGCCCTTCCCGCCCGCCGATACAGCGCGCCGGTGGATGTGGTGATCGAGGTCGAGGACACCGTGTGCCCGTGGAACGCGCGCCGCTGGCGACTCACGGCCGACACCTCCGGCGCCCGCTGCGCCCCCTCGGAGGACCCCGCCGACCTGACCCTGCCCGTCTCCGTACTGGGCGCCGCCTACCTGGGCGGGCGCCCGCTGGCGGCGCTGCTCGCGGCGGGCGTGGTGCGGGAGTCGCGTGCGGGTGCCCTGCGAGAGCTGTCCACCGCCATGTCGTGGGGCCCCGCTCCCTGGGCCGGCCTGGTCTTCTGAGGCCCTTCTGAGGGTGGGCCCGGGCGGGTTATGGTGACCGGCATGGCACTGCAGAGCTTGCAGATCACCGCGATCACCGCGATGCGGGCGCGAGACGTCTCACGCCCGTCGCGCGAGCAGCAGGAGGCCGCGGACCGCCGCCCCCTGCGCGACGAGACGCCACCCCGTAAGGAGCCCGCGCGGGGCGGGTCGCGCCGGGAGGCGCCGCGCGGGGAGTCACCGCCCCGCGAGCGCCACCGGTGAGGACTACGGCAGCGGCGGGAGCTGGCCGATGGTCTCGTACGAGTCGAGCTGCGCGATCCTCCGGTTGTGCCGCTCGGCCCCTGAATAGGCGGTGCGGAGGAAGGTCTCGACGAACCGGATCGCCTCCTCCGGCTCGTGCATCCGCGCGCCGACGCTGACGACGTTGGCGTTGTTGTGTTCGCGGGCGAGCCTGGCGGTCTCCTCGCTCCAGGCCAGGGCGGCCCGGACGCCGCGCACCTTGTTGGCCGCGATCTGCTCGCCGTTCCCCGAGCCACCGATGACGACGCCCAGGCTGCCCGGGTCGCCCACGACGCCCTCGGCCGCGCGCAGCACGAACGGCGGGTAGTCGTCCTCGGCGTCGTAGACGAAGGGACCGCAGTCCTCGACCTCGTGGCCGTTCTCCTTCAGCCAGGAGACGACGTGGTTCTTGAGCTCATAGCCGGCATGGTCGGCACCGATGTAGACGCGCACCCGCACAGTTTCGCAGGTGTGCGCGGGCGACTCCACCCGGCCCCCGACTAGAGTAATAGCCGCAATACTTCCTTGCCCCTTACAAGAGAGAGTTCCCACATGCGTGACATCCGAGTGGTCGGTGACCCTGTCCTGCGCACACCCGCCGAACCGATCACCGACTTCGACCGCGACCTGCGGCGCATGATCGACGAGATGTTCGCCGTGATGTACGCCGCTCAGGGTGTCGGTCTGGCCGGTCCGCAGATCGGCGTGTCGAAGCGGATCTTCGTCTACGACTGCAGCAACCGCAAGGGCCATGTGATCAACCCGGAACTGACCGTGGACGACGACGCCGAGGTCCTCGACGAGGAGGGCTGCCTGTCCGTCCCCGGCCGCGAGACCGGCACCCCGATCTACGCCAGGACGCCCCGGGCCGCGGGAGTCACCGTGAGCGGCCTGGACCGGCTGGGGCGGCCGATCCGGATCAGGGCCCGCGGCACGCTGGCGCGCTGCTTCCAGCACGAGACCGACCACCTCGACGGCAGGCTCTACGTGGACAGGCTCGCCAGGGACGCCGCCAGGAAGGTCCTGCTCCAGGCTCCCTGACCTCCGTGGTCGCCGGGCGGCCGTCACGTGGGGGCGACCTCGGACCGATCCCCGGTGGTCGCCGGGCGGCCGTCAGAGCTGGACGGCCTTGATCTCCAGATATTCCTCGAGCCCGAACTCGCCCAGCTCGCGGCCGATACCCGACTGCTTGTAGCCGCCGAAGGGCGCCCGCGGGTTGAACCGGCCGCCGTTGACCGCCACCTGGCCGGTGCGCAGCCGCCTGGCGACCTCGACCGCGCGCTGCTCGCTGCCCGCCCACACCGCGCCCGCCAGGCCGTACGGCGTGCCGTTCGCGATCGCGACCGCCTCGTCCTCCCCCCGGGTGTAGGGGATGATCGTGAGGACCGGCCCGAAGATCTCCTCCTGCTCGATCACCATCCCCGGCTCCACCCCGGCGAACACCGTCGGCTCGACGTAGAAGCCGCGCTCCAGGGGCCGGTCGGTGCCCCCCGTGACCAGCCGGGCGCCTTCCTCCTCGCCCCGGTTGATGTAGCGGACGACCCGGTCGCGCTGGGCCGCCGACACCAGGGGACCGAGTCTGGTCGCCTCGTCGAAGGGGTCGCCGACGGTGTATCTCCCCGCGGCCTCGACGGCGAGACGGACGGCCTCGTCGTACCGGTCGCGATGGACGATCATGCGGGTCCATGCCGAACAGGTCTGGCCGGAGTTGACGAAGGCGTTGGCCACCGTCGCCTTCGCCGCCGCCGCCAGGTCGGCGTCCGGCAGGATCAGGCTGGCGGACTTGCCGCCGAGTTCCAGGGCCACCCGCTTGATCGTCTCGGCCGCGAGCACGGCGACCCGGCGTCCGGCCCGGGTGGAGCCGGTGAACGACACCATGTCCACCTCGGGATGGGCGGCCAGCGCCTCACCCACCACCGGGCCGTGACCGCTGACCATGTTGAAGACCCCGGCGGGCAGTCCGACCTCGTCGAGGATCCCGGCGAGCGCGAAGGCCGCCAGCGGCGCCACCTCGCTGGGCTTCAGCACGACCGTGCAGCCCGCGGCGAGCGCGGCGCCCACCTTGCAGACGACCTGGTGGAGCGGGTAGTTCCAGGGGGTGATCGCGGCGACCACCCCGACCGGCTCCCTGAAGACGCGGGAGTTGCCGACCTGCCCGCCCTCGAAGTCGTAGGTCTCGGCCAGCTGGGCGTACGAGGCCAGCACACCGGCCGGCATCAGCGTGTGCACCCTCATCGCCACGCCGTACGGGGCGCCCATGTCCGTGGCGATGATCCTGGCTATCTGGTCGGAGCGTTCTCGTATCAGGTCCGCGGCCGAGGCGAGGATCCTGCCTCGCTCGGCGGGAGGCGTCGCGGACCAGGAGGGGAAGGCGGCGCGGGCGGCGGCCACCGCGGCCTCGACGTCGGCGGGCGCCCCCGCGGGAACCTTGTCGATCCGCTCCTCGGTGGCGGGGTTGATCACGTCGATGCTCTCGCCCGACGCGGACGCCTGCCAGGCTCCATTCAGATAAAGGTGACGCATGCCCTCATCCTGGCGTGCGTGCCGTTGTTGCGCGAGGGCGCACGAAACGCGCCCTCGCGCAAAGACGACCTTGGTATGGGAGCAGGGCGTCCCACACGGGCGGGCCCGCCCGCCGCGGTCGCGCACGGCGGGCGGAAACGCCGGAGAGGCGGATCAGTCGAAGATCGGTTCCCGGGTCCTGGAGCGCTTGAGCTCGAAGAAACCGTCGGTGCCCGCCACCAGGCGCACGCCGTCCCAGAGCCTGCCCGCCTCCTCGCCCTTGGGGGCGGGCGAGATGACCGGGCCGAAGAAGGCCACGCCATCGACGGAGATCACCGGAGTGCCGACCTCCTGGCCGACCCGGTCGATGCCGTCGTTGTGCGAGGCGCGCAGTGCCTCGTCGAACTCCGTCGAGTCCATCGCGTCGGCGAAGTCGCGGTCGAGCCCCGCGGCCTCCAGTGCCTCCTCGACCGTCTCGCGGAGCGTGTCGAGCTGCCTGGCCCTGCCCTGGTTGTGGAGACGGGTGCCGAGCTCGGTGTAGAGGCGGCCGACCGTCTCGGAGTCGTACTTCTCCTGCACGGCGGTGACCACCCGGACCGGGCCGATGGCCTTGGCGATCAACTCACGGTAGCTGTCCGGGACGTCCTTGTCCTCGTTCAGCACGTTGAGGCTCATGATGTGCCAGCGGGGCTCGATCGGCCGTACCTTCTCGACCTCCAGCAACCAGCGGGAGGTCATCCACGCGAACGGGCAGAAGGGATCGAACCAGAGATCGACAGGGGTTCGCTCAGTCATCTTTTCCGGCTTCCTGGTCGTGAGGCTTCTTCGGTAGCGACAACCCGGAGAGCGGAGTTCCCTATTCCACGGGTGGATTAATACCTTGACATGCCTCTTTATTCTCGGATCTGGGGTACCAGTCCGCAGTCCGAGGTGAAGCGGCGGCCCGCGGCCTTACGTGGCAGGATTCAGTCACCCCTTAGCAATGGAGCGGGGGAAGTTGTGAAGAGGGAGCGGTAGTGGCAGGCAATCTGACCCGTGACGAGGCGCGCGAGCGCGCACGGCTGCTCAGCGTGCAGTCCTATGCGGTGGAGCTCGACCTGACCGAGGGTGAGGAGCGCTTCGAGAGCGTCACCACGGTCCGCTTCACCAGCACCCGGCCGGGTGCGGAGACGTTCGTCGACCTGGCCGGCGCCAAGGTGCGCGCGGCGGTGTTGAACGGCGTCGAGCTGGACGTGAGCGGCTACGACCTGGAGACCGGACGGCTGCCGCTGCCTGGCCTGGCCGAGACCAACGAGCTGCGGGTGGACGCCGACTGTTCCTACAGCCGCACCGGCGAGGGCCTGCACCGCTTCGTCGACCCGGTGGACAAGAGCGTCTATCTGTACAGCCAGTTCGAGACGGCAGACGCGCACCGCATGTACGCGTGCTTCGACCAGCCCGACCTCAAGGCCTCCTTCGAGCTGACCGTGCTCGCCCCCTCCCACTGGGAGGTCATCTCCAACACGGCGCCCGACGCGGCCGATGAGCTGCCGGAGCACCACGGCAGGCACGGCGCGCTCCAGGCCGCCAAGCGCTGGCACTTCCCGCCCTCCCCCGTGATGTCGACCTACATCACCGCGCTGTGCGCCGGGCCGTACCACAAGGTGACCTCCGAGCACGACGGCATCCCGCTGGGCCTGTACTGCCGGGCCTCGCTCGCCGAACACCTCGACGCGGAGAACATCTTCGAGGTCACCAGGCAGGGCTTCGACTTCTTCCACCGGATCTTCGGTGTCCGCTACCCGTTCGGGAAGTACGACCAGCTCTTCGTCCCCGAGTTCAACGCCGGGGCGATGGAGAACGCGGGCTGCGTGACCTTCCTGGAGGACTACGTCTTCCGCTCGCGCGTCACGGACGCGGTGATCGAGCGCCGCGCGGAGACGATCCTGCACGAGATGGCGCACATGTGGTTCGGTGACCTGGTCACCATGCGCTGGTGGGACGACCTGTGGCTGAACGAGTCGTTCGCCACCTACGCCTCGGTGCTCTGCCAGGCCGAGGCCACCCGCTGGGGCCAGGGGGCCTGGACGACCTTCGCCAACGTCGAGAAGGCCTGGGCCTACCGTCAGGACCAGCTGCCCTCGACCCACCCGATCGCCGCCGACATCGTCGACATGCACGCGGTCGAGGTCAACTTCGACGGGATCACGTACGCCAAGGGCGCCTCGGTCCTCAAGCAGCTCGTCGCCTACGTGGGCCTGGACAACTTCCTCGCCGGGGTCCGCGACTACTTCAACGAGCACGCCTGGGAAAACACCACCCTCGCGGACCTGCTCGGCGCGCTGGAGCGCACCTCGGGGCGCGACCTGTCCTCCTGGTCGAAGGAGTGGCTGGAGACCTCCTGGGTCAACACGCTGCGCCCCTCGTTCACCGTCGACCCCGAGGGCCGTTTCCTGGAATTCGACGTTCTCCAGGAGGCCCCGGCCGACTACCCGACGCTGCGCTCGCACCGCGTCGCCATCGGCCTGTACTCCCTGCGAGACGGCAAGCTGGTCCGCGTCAGGCGGGTCGAGCTGGACGTCGTCGGCGCGCGCACGGCCGTGGCCGAGCTGGTCGGCGAGGTCCAGCCGGACCTGATCCTGATCAACGACGACGACCTGACGTACGCCAAGGTCAGGCTCGACGAGCGGTCGCTGCGGACCCTGACGGAGGGCGGCATCGGCAGGTTCACCGAGTCGCTGCCCCGCGCACTGTGCTGGTCGGCCGCCTGGGACATGACCCGCGACGCGGAGATGTCCACCCGCGACTACCTCACCCTGGTCATCTCCAACATCGAGTCGGTCACCGACATCACCGTCGCCCAGACCCTGCTCCGCCAGGTCCGCCTCGCCGTCCAGCAGTACGGCGACCCCGCCCGGCGCTCCGAGGGCCTGGCCAGGCTCGCCTCCGCGCTGCGCCGCCTGGTCGGCGAGGCCGCGCCCGGCTCCGACCACCAGCTCGCCTACCTGAACGCGCTGTCGGCCGTGGCCACCTCCACCGAGGACCTGGCGTTCCTGAAGGGGCTGCTGGACGGGGAGACGGTGCTCGACGGCCTCACCGTCGACGCCGACCTGCGCTGGACGCTGACCGGCGCCCTGGTCTCCGGCGGCCTGCTCGGCGAGGAGGACATCGCCCAGGAGCTGCTGCGCGACGCCACCGCGACGGGCGAGCGTTCCGCCGCGCTCTGCGGCGCCGCGATCCCGACCGCCGAGGGCAAGTCGAACGCCTGGACCGCGATCACCGAGGGCAAGCTGAGCGGCGCGCTGCTCCGTTCGACGATCGCCGGTTTCATGGACCCGCGTCACCCGGAGCTGCTGGAGCCGTACGGGGCGAAGTACTTCGAGGAGATCGGCGGGATCTGGGCGTCCTGGAGTTCCGACAGCGCCCAGAACTTCGCGAACGGCTGCTACCCGGCGCTGAGCATCTCTCCCGAGACGGTCGCCAGGACCCAGGACCTCATCTCGTCCACCCAGCCGCCGCACGCCCTCAAGCGCCTGCTGCTCGAGGGCGCCGACAGCATCGGCCGCGCCCTGCGCGCCCAGGCCAAGGACGCCTCGGCGGCCTGACCCGGCTGCGAGAGAGACCCGGGCGGGGCCGTCCCGCACCGCCCGGGTCGACCGATGGCGAAGTTTTGAGTGGTTCCTGGCGAACACTGGTAGGAATGTCGGTAAGCGCGAGAGGTGCCCCGCGTCTCGCCGCGTGTGGACGCCTGTCCCGTCGCCTCCGGGTCATGAGAGGGTAAATCACGTGGAATCAGCACGTGACCTGCTCATCTCCCTGGCCCGGAGATACGCCTTCGGTGACATCGGAGCCCTCGCCTCAGGTGTCGTGCGCGACGCGGACGACATCGAGGCGGCCTGCGAGTTCGGCCAGCGGCTGCTCTCCCTCGACGCGGAGGACTTCGCCGTCGAGGCGCGGTCCGTGCCGAGCGACCTTCGGCGGCGAGCGCGGGCCTGCACGATGCCGCAGACGCCCCGCGAGCAGCCGCGCGGCGCGCTGGAGTCGCTGCGGCCCGCGTACGGGCTGCTGCTGGAGGTCATCGCGGTCAGGTGGCACCGTCGCGAGCTGAGCCCCATGGTCGCCGCCCTCCACATCGCCAGCGAGTATCTCCCGCTGCTCGCCTTCGAACCGGTGCTCGGCAACGCCGGAGACCCGGCGCGCTGGCCGGAGGGGCTCAGCGCGTCGGACAGCAGGTTCGGGGTGATCGGCGACCGCGACTGCGGCCACACCAGGGCCGAGCAGTCGGCCGCGAACCGGACCCTGCGCGTGGCCGGGGAGCCGCCCGAGGGATGGCGCGCCTACTTCGACCGCCAGCACAGCCAGGTGGCCGGGGCTCTGGCCACCTGCGTGGCCGACTGCCGCAACCCCTGCACCGCGATGGACTGGGTCGATCCGGACCTCCGCGAGGACCTCGCGCTGCGTTCCCAGGTGGCCCTCGCCTTCGCCGAGACCCCGCTGGTGCGGTTGCGCCACGCCGCCCCGGTGGGCCACGGATTCGGCGTGCCCTCCCCCGAGGAGGTCATCGAGGCCTGGGAGCGCAGCCGGACCACCCTGGCCAAGAACGGCGTGGGCGGGGAGGCCTCCAGTGACGACGGCTTCCCGCTGCCGGGGTTGCCCTCCCTGTTCTCCGCCGTCGCGGGCGTGGCGGTGAAGCCCTCGACGCTGCTGGAGGACACCAGCACGTACCTGGTGAGGCTTCTGCGGCACTGATCGTGCGGCCCGAGGAGCTCAGAGCCCGCCGTCGACGAACACCGCCAGCGCGCAGCAGGCGATGGAGACCATCATGAGCAGGACGCCGCGGCGGATGAAGCGCCGCTTGGCGTCCCCGACGGCGTTGAGTCTCCTGATCTCCAGGACGAGCAGGTCGACCCTGACCTCGGTACCACGGCCACTCCGTCCCACCCCGTACCCCAGCCGGGGGTCCGGCTCCGGCGGCGCGTCCAGGGCGAAGGTGCCGGGGTAGAAACGGCGCCGCTCCAGGACTCTGCCCGCGAGCCCGGAGGTACGGCCGCAGAGGGCTCCGGTGAGCGTGAGGATCCCCATCAGCCAGAAGAACACACTCGTCCACCAGAGCCATTCGACCTTGCCGGACAGCTCGCCGGGCCTCCAGTGGCCGTTCAGCAGTCCGACGACGACGGCACCGGCGGCGACGCCCGTCGTGAACAGCAGGGCGGCCGCCGTCTCGTCCTCCCCCCGGACCTTCCTGCGGGCGTCCGCGAGCGTCGCCTGGACGTAGTCGAGGATCCCGTCTGGCTCCCGTTCCGCCGTGGGGCGCCTGCGAGAGTGACCCGGCGGCGCGTCTCTCGTGATCCTCAGCACGAAGTGACCCGGCGGCGCGTCCCTCGTGATCCTCAGCACGAGCCGATTATCCGGGAAAACCGACCTCGTTCCGCCCGGACGGACCTTCGGGAAGATCACTTCCACCCCGGCGTGACCAGCCCACGAGATCACCTGCGCCGCGACGCCTGGTCCGCGAGCAGCAGGACCCCGGTGACCAGTCCGCCCACCAGGTCGCCCAGGCCGAGCACCGCGGCCATCGACGTCGCGACCACGCGGCATTCCGCGTCGGGCAGCCGCTCCCTGGCCAGGGAGCCCGTGACGATCTCCAGGGCCCTGCCCCGCTGGTCCACGAAGACGAGCACGGCCCTGTCGGCGTCGGCTCCCAGCGCGGCGTGCAGCCGCTCGGAGAAGTGGCGGCGCGGTCCGATCGCCGGACCGAGGTAGGCGGCGAAACGCAGCCCGGTGCGCTGTTCCGCGGTGCGCAGTGCCCCGCGGACATCGTCGCCCTGTGTCGAGGTCAGGGTGAGCATCCTTCGTCACCTCGCCTTTGTCGGTTTGGCGGTGGTCCGACGGCCCGCCGGACCACCGGGTTCACCAGGCCGCCGACGCCCCGCCGGTGTGCCGTCCCGGCTCGGAGGTCACCGCGAGCGAGACCCAGTCGATCTCCGGCGCCGGGCCCCTCGCCGGACGCCGCTCGGTGAGCACGAGGACCGAGTCGGTGATCCCCCGCTCGCTGCCGAACGGGCCTCCCAGCCAGACCGCGCCCGCCGAGGTGCTCCTCGCGGCCCTGTCGCGCATCCTGCCCGGCATCGTCACGAGCAGGGCGATGAGCAGGAACAGACCGCCGGAGGCTGCGATGAGAAAGCCGAAGACCTCGATCGCACTGTCCACACCTCAAAAGTAACCCGGCGCGGAATCACCCGTCGAGAGGCACCAGGTGGCGGGGCGCGCCGGCCTGGGAAACCCCCTGCGGCGGCCTCGATCCGCGACTGCCGACCGCCCGGGACGTTAAGATCGCGAGTGTGAGCCACACCCCGCGCGGCACCCGGTGATCCAGAGTGAAAAGTCCCTAAGGTACCCGGTTCATAGCAGTGCCAAGCGGGTGACGGCGGTCACAAAAGTATGAGATACGCAATACTAGGCACCCCCGAGGACGTCAGCTACCGTGAGTTACGTGGATTCCGGTCAGGTACCAGAAGACGGTAACACTACGTCACCGATTTGGGTCAGTGACCGACAGGCCGAAGATCGGCCGACGTCTCGACCCGCCGCGCCAGCGTCTACGTACGCACCTGTTGAGCGCGCCTCACTACGCAACCTGCTCGACGACCCCAAATACCGCCACCTGCGCCGCCGCGCCATCATCGCGGTCGGCGTCGGCGTGCTCGCGGGCGTCCTGCTGGCCAGCTGGCCGCTGGGCTTCACCGCCGCCGTGGTGGCCGCGATCGTCGACACGGTGCTCCGCGCCCGCTCCAACTCCTCCGTGCCCGCCTGGCGGCGTGCCTCGGTCGCGGAACGGCGCACGGAGATGCAGCTCAAACGGCTGGAGCGCGGGGGTTACCGCACCCTGCACGCTCGCGCGATCCCCGGCAGCGAGGCCCAGATCGACCACCTGGTCGTGGGCCCCACCGGCGTCTACGCGGTCGACTCCGAGAAGTGGGACAAGCGCCTGCCGGTCCGCGTCCAGTCGCACCGCAAGCTGTTCCACGGCCCGTTCAACCAGAAACCCCGCCTCGACGAGGCCCGCTGGGAGGCGTCCCAGGCCGGCGAGCTGATCGGCGCCGAGCTGGGCCACGAGGTCACGATCGTGCCATCCCTCGCGATCTACGGCCCTGCCATCCCCTGGAAGGTCCTCAACGTCCGCGAGGTGGACGTATTCGACGGCAGTCGTGTCCGTAAATGGATCACCAAGCGGGAACGCTCACTCACCGACGCCGAGATCGACAGGATCTTCGAGGCCGCCGAGCGGGTTCTGCCCGCACGCTACCCGGAGAACTGATTTCCGGTTGTCCCGCGAGCCCTTTCCGGCACGCCCGTACCTCCGCCGTCTCTCGCACGACCGCACCTCTCCCTTCGGGGACCCGACGGGAGTCCGCCCCGCCACGACGCCCCGGCCGGGCGGCTCCCGTCCTCCTCCCCTCCCGGTTCCCGCGAGTGCGGGCCGGGTCGCGCTCCAGCGCGCGTTCCCTCTCGCGTGGACGTCGTGGCAGGTGATCGAGGGCCTCTCCGCGGATGGCGTTCGCCCCGGGTTCGCCGGGCGCGGAGACCTTCGGTAGTGTCGGAGAACACCCTGGGCCCGTATCGGGCCCGCCGGCCGTCGCCTCGGTGCCCATCCCGTGCCCCGTCGTCGTCCCGGAACCCTCCCGGCGACCAGCGCGCCCGCCTCGCCACCCCGGCCCCGTACGTCGATCACGCTCGTACGGTGTTCACAGAAAATGTGGCGAGAAGCGGGATGTCTCGCGGCATGGACAGGCGTCTCACGCACCGGGCGGTAGCCGTACCATTTGTAGACACGGTTTCGATGATGGGAGAAGCCTCATGCCCGCCCTCAGGTCTCGTACGGTCACTCACGGCAGGAACATGGCCGGGGCCCGGGCCCTTCTCCGGGCGACGGGCGTAGCCGGCGAGGATTTCGGGAAACCGATCATCGCCGTGGCCAACAGCTTCACCCAGTTCGTCCCCGGGCACGTCCACCTCCGCGAGGTCGGCGACGTCGTCGCCGGCGCGATCCGCGAGGCGGGCGCGATCCCGCGCGAGTTCAACACGATCGCGGTCGACGACGGCATCGCGATGGGCCACGGCGGCATGCTCTACTCGCTGCCCAGCCGGGAGCTGATCGCGGACGCGGTCGAGTACATGGTCAACGCGCACTGCGCCGACGCGCTGATCTGCGTCTCCAACTGCGACAAGATCACTCCGGGCATGCTGCTCGCCGCCTTCAGGCTCAACATCCCCACCGTCTTCGTCTCGGGCGGGCCGATGGAGGCGGGCAAGACCCCCAACGGCAAGCTCGACCTGATCGACCCGATGATCGCCGCCGCCGACGACGCCGTCTCCGACGCCGAACTGCTGGAGATGGAGGAGAACGCCTGCCCCACCTGCGGTTCGTGCAGCGGGATGTTCACCGCCAACTCGATGAACTGCCTCGCCGAGGCCATCGGACTCGCGCTCCCCGGCAACGGCACGATCCTCGCCACCCACAAGGCGCGCAGGAAGCTGTTCGAGGATGCCGGGCGCCAGCTGGTGGAGATCACCCGCCGCTACTACGAGCAGGACGACGAGACGGTCCTGCCGCGCGCCATCGCGACCAAGAACGCGTTCGAGAACGCCATGGCGCTGGACGTCGCGATGGGCGGCTCGACCAACACGATCCTGCACATCCTCGCAGCGGCCCGCGAGGCCCAGGTCGACTTCGGCCTGAAGGAGATCAACGAGATCTCGCTGCGGGTTCCCTGCCTGTGCAAGGTCGCCCCCGCCACGGCGAAGTACCACGTCGAGGACGTCCACCGCGCGGGTGGCATCCCGGCGATCCTGGGCGAGCTCGACCGGGCCGGCCTGCTCCACCGCGATGCCTACACCGTCAACGGCGGCACCCTGGGCGACTACCTCGACGGCTGGGACCCTCAGTCACCACAGGTGCTGCCCGAGGCACTGGAGCTGTGGCACGCGGCCCCCGGCAACGCCCGCACCGTCAAGCCCTTCTCCCAGGGCGCCCGCTGGGAGGAGCTGGACCTCGACCGCTCCGAGGGCTGCGTCCGCGACGCCGAGCACGCCTACACCCGCGACGGTGGCCTCGCCGTCCTGTACGGCAACATCGCCACCGAGGGCTGCATCGTCAAGACCGCCGGGGTCGACGAGTCGATCTGGAGGTTCGAGGGTCCGGCCGTCGTCTTCGAGTCGCAGGACGACGCGGTCGAGGGCATCCTCAACAACAAGGTCAAGGCCGGCGACGTCGTGGTGATCCGCTACGAGGGCCCCAAGGGCGGACCCGGCATGCAGGAGATGCTCTACCCCACCTCGTTCCTCAAGGGCAAGGGGCTGGGCAAGGACTGCGCGCTGGTCACCGACGGTCGCTTCTCCGGCGGCACGAGCGGGCTGTCCATCGGTCACGCCTCCCCCGAGGCCGCCGAGGGCGGCACCATCGCCCTCGTCGAGGACGGCGATCTCGTCGCGATCGACATCCCCGCACGTTCGATCGACCTGAAGGTCCCCGAGGAGGAGCTGGCCGCCCGCCGCGAGAGGCTCCTGGCCGACCTGGGCGGCTACCGGCCGCGCGACCGCCGGCGCCAGGTGAGCGCCGCCCTGCAGGCGTACGCCGCGCTCACCACCTCGGCCTCCACCGGCGCCTCGCGCGACCTGTCGCAGCTGTCCCGCTGACCTGGGCTTCCTGTCGGGTAGAGATGCCTTACCCGACAGGAAGTTCGAAAAAATGTCAGTGCTCGGACGTATTATCTGGGTATGACTAACGTCATGAAGCTCACCGCCCCGCTCACGACTGCCGAGATCGCCGCACTCGCCCTGTCGATGGCGCATCTGGGGTCGGGTCCGCAGGCCAATGCCGCCCGCAGCGGCCTGCGTCACGCCTTCGAGCAGATGGAGCTCGACGACGACATCGTCGCCACCACCCTGGCGACCCTCACCGAGCCGATGCCCGCCGAGATCGCCGACCGTGCCCGGACGATCGCCAACGCCATCACCTCAAACCTCGTCATCCGTCTCCACTACCAGGACGTCTCCGGACGGGTCACCGTCCGCGACGTCGACCCGGTGACCTGCATGGTTCACCGCGAACACTGGTATCTCGTCGGGATGTGCCGCCTGCGCGGCGCGATCCGGGCGTTCAGGTTCGACCGGATCATCGCCACCGAGCCCACCTTCGTGCCGGCCCGCCCGCACCGGGCCGAGGCGTTCCTGCCCTTCCAGGGCAAGCGCGCCGCATAACCCACGGTCCGGTCGCACGCTGCCGGGCGCGGAGCGGCCGTTTCGACTCGAGCTGTCACCCGGAGGCGCGAGCCGATCCGGGTGACAGCCCTCGGCGGGAGCTTTGCCGTGGCGGCTCCGGCTCCACACCGCGCGGACCTCGGCTCCTAACCGCAGCAGCCGCCTCCGCAACACCCACCGCCGCCTCCGGAAGGGCGGGGCGCGGCGGCGGAACCCGCGGAGCCTCCGGTCACGGCGACAGTGGAGAGCAGCTTGACGGTGTCGTCATGTCCCTCGGGGCAGCGCGCCGGATCGTCGGAGCGGGCCATCGGGCGGGAGATCTCGAAGGTGGACCCGCAGGCGCGGCAGCGGAAGTCGTATCTGGGCATGGCACCAAGGTTACCCAGCTCGCCGGGCTCGCTCACGCGAAGGTGATGGAGACATGGTCGCTCACCGGCCGATAGCCGATCGTCTGATAGATCGAGTTGGACGTGAGGTTGGACAGGTCGGTGAAGAGCAACACCTCCGTGGCGCCCTCGGCCCTCACCTTCGCACTAGCCGCATGGGAGACCGCGGTGCCGTAGCCCTTCCCGCGAAACTCGGAGGGCGTGTAGACCGGGCCGACCCGGCTCATCCCGCCGATAGGCGCGGAGACCCCGGCGAACGCGACGGGCCGCCCGCCCGCCTCCCACACGACCAGCTCCCGTCTCGCGATCCTGCTCGCCACCAGCGCGGTCAGGTCGACATGGTCGATGCCTTTCGCCTCGGCCTGAAACTCCTCGCTCCACCGGACCAGGAGGCCGAGATCGGCCGCGACGGCGACCCGTGAGGCCCCTGCCGCGTGGGATTTCGGGGGGACGAGCGCGTCGAGCCGGTAGAGGCGCTCGGCGCGGCGACTCTCCTCGGGCCGCCACCAGGAGGCGGCGAACGTCTCGGCCGGCGAGAGAGGACCGCTCACACCGGAGATCGCCCTCTCGGTCTCGATCAGGCGGGCGGCGAGCTCGGGCACGGTGTCGGCGGGGATCGCGGGGAGCAGAAGGGCGTGGGGCGGCGTCTGGATCGCCGTGGCCACGACCCGGCCGTCACGCTCCAGCCGCCCCAGCAGCGGGTCGTCACCCCACAGGCCGTTGCGTATGGCACGCAGGACCGTGAGAAGGACGGTGTTGCGAACCGGATCCCGCAGCAGCCACGGCTCCGCCACGCCCGTGTACGCCTCGACATCGGAGGTGAAGATCCACGTCATGAGGTGATTGTGCCCATCGGGGATCTTCCATGCCAGCGGATAAAGTCCGGCTCACGGGCATGACAAGGACCGCCGCGCTCCACCAGGTGGCGCGGCGGCCTCGTCATCGGGTGCCGGCCCTCAGGCCGCGCTCTCCGCGAGATAGGGCGCCCACTGGGGATCGCCGACGATGTGCGCGCCGATCAACCGCCAGTGGACGCCGCGTGGCACCACCGGGGCGACGTTGAGCGTCCACCCCAGCTCCTCCAACATGCGGTCGGCCTTGCGGTGGTTGCACGTCGTGCACGAGGCGACACAGTTCTCCCACGTGTGGGGGCCGCCTCGCGAGCGCGGGATGACATGGTCGATGGTCTCGGCCCGCTGACCGCAGTAGGCGCACCGGTAGTCGTCCCGGCGCATCAGCGCGGTCCGGGTCAGCGGGATCCGCGACCGATATGGGATCCGGACATATCTCCGAAGCCTGATCACCGAGGGGACGTCGAGCGTACGGCTCGCCGAGCGGAACACGGCGCCCCGCCCGTCACGGTGCACGACATCGGCCTTCTCCCTGAGCACGAGCACGACGGCCCGGTGCAGGGAGAGGGTGGTCAGGGGTTCGTAGGTGGCGTTCAAGAGCAGGACCTGGCGCATCAGCGGGCCTCTCCCGCCGCACGACGTGTCACATGAGGGGGCACGCCACTGCGTGCCCCGGCTGGCGGCCCCTCCTGGGGCCCGGGCGCTTCCGTCACGAGGACCTCCGCCGGACGGCCCAGCGGATGCTCACCACGGCACCGTCCTTCACCAAGTTTGGCTGCTGCTACCTGGTTCTCGCCACCCATAAATGACTGGAGAGACACCTGATACGTTTTATGCCCCCATTACCAGTTCTTAACTCCTCCTGCCGCAGATCAGATACGCCGCCCGCGCAATGGCCGCGTCTCGTGGCCTTTAGGTCGTAGGGTTCCAGCCATGACGAGACAGCCGTATCCTCCAGCCAGCCGTCTTGAGCTCGTCGACGAGCTCCACGGTGTTCCTGTTCCCGACCCCTACCGGTGGCTTGAGGACCCGGACGATCCGGCGACGAAGGACTGGCTGGTGGGGCAGGAGAGACTGCTGGAGACCGAGCTGGACGCCCTTCCCGGACGTGAGGGCTTCAAGGCCCGGATCGCCGAGTTGCTCGGCTCCGGGTCGATCGGCGCACCGACGTGGCGCGGGGAGCGGCGGTTCTTCATGCGGCGCACCCCCGGGCAGGAGCACGCCGTCCTCTACACCGTGGACCCCGGTGGTGCCGAGCGGGCGCTGCTCGACCCGATGGCGCTCGACCCGACCGGGCTGACGACCCTCGACTCCTGGCAGCCCGACAAGGAGGGCCGCCTGCTCGCCTACCAGGTCTCGGTGGGCGGTGACGAGGAATCGAGCCTCTACCTGATGGACATCGCGTACGGCGACCGGATCGAGGGGCCGATCGACCGTTGCCGCTACTCCCCCGTGGCGTGGCTGCCGGGCGGTGAGGCCTTCTACTACGTGCGCAGGCTGCCCTCCACCGAGGTGCCCGAGGGCGAGGAGCAGTTCCACCGCCGGGTCTACCTGCACAGGGTCGGCACCTCCACCGAGAAGGACGTCCTGATCTTCGGTGAGGGTCTGGAGAAGACCAACTACTACGGGGTGGCGGTCTCCCGCGACGGCCGCTGGCTGCAGATCTCCGCCTCCAGGGGCACGGCGCCACGCAACGACCTGTGGGTGGCCGACCTCCAGGCGTCCTCGCCCTCCTCACCCGAGCTGGTCGTCGTCCAGGAGGGGGTCGACGCCCAGAGCGCCCTGCACTTCGGCCGTGACGGCCGCCTGTACGTCTTCACCGACCGGGAGGCCCCGCGCGCCCGCGTCTGCGTGACCGATCCGTCCGATCCCCGGTTCGAGAACTGGCGCGACCTGATCCCGCAGGATCCCGAAGCCGTGCTCAGCGACTTCGCGATCCTCGACGACCTCGACCGGCCGGTGATGCTGGTGGGCTGGACCCGTCACGCGATCAGCGAGATCTCGGTCCACGACCTGGTCAGCGGCGAGCGCGTCGGCGAGGTGCCGACCCCGGGGCTCGGCACCATCGGCGGCATCAGCGAGCGCCCCGAAGGCGGCCACGAGGCCTGGTTCGGCTACACCGACAACACCACGCCGCCGAGCATCCAGCGCTACGACGCCCGCACCGGCGAGACGACGCTCTGGGCGTCCTCCCCCGGCGCCATCGAGGTGCCCGCCATCACCACCGAGCAGGTGACCTACCTCTCGGCGGACGGCAGCGAGGTCCACATGCTGGTGATCTCCCCTCCCGGCGTCGAGGGCCCGCGCCCCACCCTCCTGTACGGCTACGGCGGCTTCGGCATCTCGATGACCCCCGGCTACTCTGCGTCCGTCCTGAGCTGGGTCGAGGCGGGGGGCACGTACGCCATCGCCCAGTTGCGCGGCGGCGGAGAGCAGGGCGAGGAGTGGCACAGGGCCGGGATGCTCGCCAACAAGCAGAACGTGTTCGACGACCTGCACGCGGCAGCCGAGCACCTCATCGACACCGGTGTGACCACGTCCTCGCAGCTGGCCATCTCCGGTGGTTCGAACGGCGGCCTGCTGGTCGGCGCGGCCCTGACCCAGCGCCCAGAGCTTTACGCCGCGGTGGTCTGCTCGGCGCCGCTGCTCGACATGATCCGCTACGAGCTGTTCGGCCTGGGCGCGACGTGGAACGTCGAGTACGGCTCCGCCGAGAAGCCCGACGAGTTCGCCTGGCTGCACTCCTACTCCCCCTATCACCGCGTTCGGGAGGGCGTGGCCTACCCGGCGACGCTGTTCACCGTCTTCCAGTCCGACACCCGGGTCCATCCGCTGCACGCCTGGAAGATGTGCGCCGCCCTGCAGCACGCGCAAACCTCGGAGCGGCCGATCCTGCTCCGCAACGAGGCGGAGGCCGGTCACGGGGCCCGCGCGGTGAGCAAGACCGTCGAGCTCGCCGCCGACCAGCTCAGCTTCCTCGCCTACCACACCGGCCTGACCCCCTGAGGGTGCGGGCCTGAGAGCCACCGGTCGAAAAGGGCGCGTCCGGGAGTCCGGGGGCGCCCTCTCCACGTCCGCGACGGCCGGACCGTCGAGGGCTGTGGCCATGGTCGCGGCACGGTCGGGGCTGCCGGACTGTCTGGGGCGGCGGCTATGGTCGGGGCGTGAACGACGCGGCGACGTCCGAGGGCCTGACCTTCACCGAGAGTGAGCCGGGAGCCTTCCTGCGGCCCTACGTCACGCACCTGTCGGCCTACACCGAGCGTTACGCCGATCCCATGCCCCGGCGGCAGCCGCCGTTCGCCGGGGTCGTCATGATCTTCGGGTTCGGCGCGCCGCTGACGCTGAACGGCCCCGAGGGCGCCCAGCGGCTGGCCTCGTTCGCCGGTGGCCTGCATGACACCTACGTCGACACCACCACGACCGGGATCGCCGAGGGGGTGCAGGTCAACCTCACACCGCTCGGGGCCAGGCGGCTGCTCGGGATGCCCCTGCGGGAGCTGGCCAACCGGGTGGTCCCGCTGGAGGAGGTGCTCGGGGGGTGGGCCGCGGAAACGGTCGAGCGGCTGGTGGAGGCCCCCGGTGGGGCCGCCAGAATCGCCCTGCTGGACGAGGCGCTCAGCGCGCGCATCGGCGACGCACCGGCGCCCGACCGCCGCGTCGGCTGGGCGTGGCAGCGGCTGGTCGCCACCCGCGGCACCGTGTCCGTGGCCTCGATCGCCGCTGAGCTGGGATGGAGCCACCGGCATCTCGTCTCCCGCTTCCACGACCAGATCGGGCTGGCGCCGAAGGCCGTGGCCAGGGTGCTGCGCTTCGAGCACGCCACCGGCCGCCTGAGGTCCGGCATGTCGCCGGCCGACACCGCCGCCGTCTGCGGCTACTACGACCAGGCCCACATGAACCGCGAGTTCAGGGCCATGGCGGGCGTCACTCCCCGTGCTCTGGCGTCTCTCCCTCGTGCCATCGGGTGATCGAAAATCTTGGGCGCGGACCTCCGTGGGGAGGAAGTCCACAGGTCAGATTTTTCCAAGCCCTGACGCTCCCACCGGTGACATCGTGGTGATCACTACAAGGGAGGAGAGAACATGCGAACGGTGTATCCACTGGTCCATTACCGCGACGCGGGCAAGGCCGTCGACTGGCTGGTCCAGGCGTTCGGTTTCGAGGTCCACGAGCTCACCACGACTCCCGACGGGAGCATCGGTCACGGGGAGCTGATCGTCGGCACCGGAATGATCATGACCGGTCCGGGCGAACCTGGAGGGCCGGGAGTCTACGTCGCCGTGGACGACCCCGACGCCCACCACGCCAGGGCCGTCGCGGCCGGGGCGGAGGTCACCATGGAGTTGGCCGACAAGGAGTACGGCTCCCGCGATTACGCCTGCAAGGATCTGGAGGGCAACATCTGGTACTTCGGCACGTACCGGCCCTGATACGGCGGTCCCGGCGCGGCGACCGCATGCCCGGTGGTCCAGGCCCGGTAGCAGCGTGCCCGCTCAGGGAAGGCCGAGGGTGTCGCGGGCCGCGGCCACGGCGGCCTGGCCGAAGCTGATGCCGCCGTCGTTCGGAGGGACGGCGCGGTGGGTCAGAACCCGCAGCCCGTGTAGCCGGAGGGCGGTCACGAGACCGTCGAGTAGCAGCCGGTTCTGGAAGACCCCGCCCGACAGGGCGACCGTGCCGAGGCCGGTGTCCTCGCACAGCCGCGCGCACACCCGTGCGGCAGCGGCGGCGAGGCCGTTGTGGAAACGGGCCGCGACCAGCGCCGGAACCGCACCGGCACGTGTGTCCTCGACGACCGCGCGGACGAGGTCCGCGGCCCGGATCGTCAGGAGCTGCCCATCGTCGACGATCCGGGCTCGATAGGCGCCCTTCTCCACGGGGTCGGCGCACTGCTCCAGGGCGATCGCGGCCTGCCCCTCGTATCCGGCGGTGTCGCGGAGCCCGAGGATCGCCGCCACCGCGTCGAACAGGCGTCCGGCGCTGGAGGTGAGGGGGGAGTTCGTCCCGGACTCGGCCACCGCGACCACCTCGTCCCAGCGCGGGCCGTGGCGAACCCTGACCGGCAGGTCCTCGGGGAGCGCGTCACCATAGGCCGCGTGCAGGTGCGCGGCCGCCATCCGCCAGGGCTGCCTGATCGCCGCGGTGCCACCGGGCATCGGCACCGGCGCCAGGCGCCCTGCACGGGTGAAGCCCGCCAGGTCTGCCACCAGGAACTCACCGCCCCAGATGGTGCCGTCGGTGCCGTAGCCGAGACCGTCGAAGGCCACCCCGATGACCGGGCCGCACTCCCGGTTGTCGGCCAGGCAGGAGGCGATGTGCGCGTGGTGGTGCTGGACACCGGTCAGGTCCACCGACCCGGGCACCTCCAGATCGAGGGCGTACTTCGTGGACAGGTACTCGGGGTGCAGGTCGTGGGCGACGAGCGCCGGGGTGATGCCGAGCAGGCGCCGGAGGTGCTCGATCCCCTCGGTGAAGGAGCACAGCGTCTCGTAGTTCTCCAGGTCGCCGAGGTGGTGGGAGACGAAGGCGTGCTCCTGCCGCGCGAGGCAGAACGTGCTTTTCAGCTCGGCGCCACAGGCGAGTACGGCCCGGCGGGCGGGCGGTGAGAGCCACAAGGGCTCCGGGGCGTACCCCCGGGACCTGCGCAGCGGCATCGCGCCCCCTCCTACGGCGAGGAGCACCGAGTCGTCGGCGCGGGCGTGGATCGGCCGGTCGTGGGTGAGGAAGGCGTCCGCGACCCCGGCGAGCCGGGCGAGCGCGTCGCCGTCGCGGTAGGCGATGGGCTCGTCGGAGAGGTTTCCGCTGGTGAGAACGTACGGTCGGGCGAGTTCCGCGGCGAGCAGGTGGTGTACCGGCGTGTACGGCAGCATGAGACCGAGGCGGCGGTCGCCCGGCGCGACCGCTTCGGCCACCGCGGCTCCTGGGCGGCGGGGCAGCAGCACGATCGGGCGCCGGGAGCCGGTGAGCAGCCGCTCGCCCTCGGCGTCCAGCTCGCACAGCGCCCGCGCGGTACGCAGGTCGGGGACCATGACCGCGAACGGCCTCTCCTCGCGGCGCTTACGGGAGCGCAGGATCCGGATGGCCTCCTCGTCGGTGGCGTCGACCGCCAGGTGATACCCGCCTAGCCCTTTGACGGCCAGGACGCCTCCCGCTCGCAGCACCCGTGTCGCCGCCACGATCGGATCGGCGCCACCGTCCAGCCTCTCACCGGGATGCCCGGTGAGAGGTCCTTGAACATGCGAGCCGCCCTCCAGGAGGCGGAGGACCGGGCCGCAGGCCGGGCAGCAGATCGGCTGGGCGTGGAAACGGCGGTCCGACGGGTCGAGGTACTCCCTCTCGCACTCCCCGCACATGGCGAACCCGGCCATCGTGGTGGCGGTCCTGTCGTAGGGGACGTCCCGGATGATGGTGAACCTCGGCCCGCAGTTGGTGCAGTTGACGAAGGGGTGGCGGTGACGCCGGTCGGCGGGGTCGAACAGTTCGGACAGACAGTCATCACATGTCGCGACATCAGATGAGACAAGGGTGAACCGGTGGTTCCCCTCTCGGCTGGCCACGACGCGAAACCCCCGGTCCCCGCGTACCGGTATCTCGGTGGCCGTCAGGCGGTGGATCGCCGCCAGCGGCGGGGCCTGGTCCCGCAGGCCCTTCCGGAAGCGCGCGAGGTCACCGGGCTCCCCCTCAGCCTCGATGAACACGCCCCGGTCGTCGTTGCCCACCCACCCGGACAGACTCAGGCGCCGGGCGAGGACGTGGACGTGGGGGCGAAATCCCACCCCCTGCACGATTCCCTCGACCCTGATCCTGACCCTGATCCGTGCTCCCCGCCCCGCGCCCATCCCGCCATCCTTCCCGTCCCCACGGGAATGCCTCCGGGGCTCGCATGATCTGGACGGGAAGGTTACGTGGATGATCAGAGCTTTGCCGTTGGTTGTCGAGCCGGGGGTGTCGGGGCTGAAACGGCCAATCGTAATGTGGCGACTACCGTGAGAAATACGGAGCGTCAACATGCCTGGCACACCGAGTACGCGAACGATGCCTCTCTCACCACCGGTGGTCATACCGGTCACCGAGTCGACGGTGATCGCCGCCTTCGCGCGACGGGATCACGCCGGGCGCGCTCTGACGGGTGAGGTCGAGCGTGTCGCGTGTGCCGCCCGCGCCATGGCCGCGAGGTTTCGTCTCGGCGGCAAGCTGATCGTGTTCGGCGACGCGAGCGCGGACGCCGCGCACATCGCGGTCGAGTTCATGCACCCGGTCGTCGTGGGCAAGAGGGCGCTCCCCGCGGTGGCGCTGAGCAGCGACGCCGCGACGGCCGACCGGATGAACGATGAGTGCCGCGAGAGCGACGGGGACCGCAGAAAAGGCGGGACCGGAGGCGGAAAGAACGGAAACCACCGGCAGAGCGGGGACAGCCGGAAAGGCGGGGGCGGCGACGAGGTCTTCGCCCACCAGGTGCGCCACTGGGCGGACCCCGCCGACACAGCCCTGGGGATCTTCCGCGACGGCCGGTGTCCGAGCGTCCTGCGAGGTCTGGAGACCGCCGGGGAGCTCGGCCTGCTGACCATCGCCCTGACCGGCGCCTTGGCCGGTCGCCTTCCGGCCGACCATGTCCTGGTCGCCGCGTCCGACGAGCCGGCCGTGGTCAAGGAAATCCACGTCACCACCTACCACCTGCTGTGGGAGCTGGTTCATGTGTTCCTCGACCGGCTCGGTCCGCCCGCGCGAGAGGCGGGCCGATGAACGGGCCAGAAGACTGCACCGACGGTGTCTGCGTCACCTGTTCCGACCAGGCACTGCCGATGAGCGTGGTCAGGCTCCTTGAGGGGGACCTGGCGATCGTCGACGCGGGCGGGGTCCTCGAAGAGGTGAGCGTGGCACTGGTCGACCCCGCGGTGGGCGATACCGTCCTCGTCCACGCCAGGGAGGCCATCGCCGTCGTCGCGCGCGGAAGCGACAAGAAGAGCGACGAGGAAAGCGACGACGACGCCAAGGAGGAGGACGGCGATGAGCGCGCTTGACGAAACGCCCGCGGAGGGCGTGCGCGATCTGTACCCCTTCCTTTACGCCCACCCCGAGCACGACGAGCACCTCGGCCAGGCCGATTTCGGAACGGCCGAGGTGGAGGCGGAGGCGACGCGGTCGGCCGTGGAGAAGACCGGCGAGATCGTACGGCTGCGCGAGCGGATGGGCGAGGAGTCGGCGGCGGAGCTGGCGGCGTGCGCCGGGGAGATGGCCGCACGGTTCGTCGCGGGCGGGCGGCTGTTCAGCTTCGGCAACGGCGGGAGCAGCACCGACGCCCAGGAGGTCGCCACCGCCTTCCTGCACCCCTGCGGCGGCCCGGCCCTGCCCGCCCTCTGCCTGACCGGTGACGTCGCCGTGGTTACCGCGCTCTCCAACGACGTCGGCTTCGAGGTGGTCTTCGCCAGGCAGCTCGCGGCGCTGGGCCGTCCGGGGGACATCGCCGTCGGGCTGTCCACGAGCGGCGGTTCGGCCAACGTCGTCCGGGCGTTCGAGGAGGCGGCCCACCGGGGCATGCTCACCGTCGGGCTGGCCGGCGGCGGGGGCGGCAGGCTGGCCGAACTGTCCGAGCGGGGCGTCCTGGCCCACCTGTTCGTCGTCCCCTCCTCCTCGGTGCACCGGATCCAGGAGGCGCAGACCACCCTCTACCACGTCCTTCGGGAACTGACCTGGCACGCGCTCGGATCGGCGCCGATACCGCGAGCGCACAGCCCGGGGTGAGCCCGGCAGCCCGGGCGCACAGCCCGGGTGAGGAGAACCCCCTCCCCCTTCACGTTCCGCAGACATCACGAGGAGTGGGAGGCGTCATGGCAGCGCCGACGGACACAGCGAACGGCAGAGCTCAGGGGCGGGAGGAGCCCGTCGTCCACATACTGTGGATCAACGCCGGGCTGAGCTGCGACGGTGACTCCGTCTCGCTCACCGCGGCGACCCAGCCGAGCATCGAGGAGATCGTGCTCGGCGCGCTTCCCGGGCTTCCCAAGGTGGCCGTGCACTGGCCGCTCATCGACTTCGAGTCCGGGCCGATGCAGGGCGCCGATGTCTTCATCGAGTGGTTCTTCAAGGCCAAACGTGGCGAGCTGGACCCGTTCGTTCTGGTTGTCGAGGGCTCGATCCCGAACGAGACGATCAAGCAGGAGGGTTACTGGTCCGGGTTCGGCAACAACCCCGAGACCGGCCAGCCCATGACGACCAGCGAGTGGCTGGACCTGCTCGCGCCCAAGGCGACCGCGATCGTGTGCGCGGGCACCTGCTCGGCCTACGGCGGCATCCACGCCATGGCGGGGAACCCGACCGGGGCCATGGGCGTCGCCGACTATCTGGGCTGGGACTGGAAGTCCAAGGCGGGACTGCCGATCGTCAACGTGCCGGGCTGCCCGGTGCAGCCGGACAACCTCTCCGAGACGCTCCTCTACCTGCTCTACCAGGTCGCCGGGCAGGCACCGATGATCCCGCTCGACGAGGCGCTGCGCCCCACCTGGCTGTTCACCCAGACCGTCCACGAGGGATGCGACCGGGCCGGCTACTACGAGCAGGGCCAGTTCACCACTGAGTACGGCTCCCCGAAGTGTCTGGTCAAGATCGGCTGCTGGGGACCGGTCGTCCGGTGCAACGTCCCCAAGCGCGGCTGGATGAACGGGATCGGCGGCTGCCCGAACGTCGGGGGCATCTGCATCGCCTGCACGATGCCGGGCTTCCCCGACAAGTTCATGCCCTTCATGGACGAGCCGCCCGGCGCCCACATCTCCTCGACGGTGAGCGGCGCGTACGGGACCGTCGTCCGCGCGCTGCGCGGCGTCACCCTGCGGACCGTCGACAAGGAACCCAGATGGCGCCACAAGGGGCGCGAGCTACTGACCGGCTACAAGGCGCCCTGGAGCTGACATGACAACCTCGGAGCAGAACCCCGACCTCGTGGAGATGGCCTGGGATCCCATCACCAGGATCGTCGGGAGTCTCGGCATCTACTGCAAGATCGATTTCAAGAACCGGCGGATCGCCGAGTGTCACAGCACCTCGTCGATCTTCCGCGGCTACAGCATCTTCATGAAGGGCAAGGATCCGCGCGACGCCCACTTCATCACCAGCCGCATCTGCGGGATCTGCGGCGACAACCACGCCACCTGCTCGGTCTACGCGCAGAACATGGCGTACGGGGTGCGGCCTCCGGCCCTGGCCGAGTGGATCGTCAACCTCGGCGAGGCCGCCGAGTACATGTTCGACCACAACCTCTACCAGGAGAACCTGGTAGGGGTCGACTACTGCGAGAAGATGGTCCGCGAGACCAATCCCGGGGTGCTGGCGATGGCCGAGCGCACCGAGGCCCCGCACGCGGGCGACCACGGTTACCGGACCATCGCCGACATCATGCGTTCGCTGAACCCGTTGGAGGGCGAGTTCTACCGCGAGGCGCTCGCGGTGAGCCGCCTCACCCGCGAGATGTTCTGCCTCATGGAGGGCAGGCACGTACACCCTTCGACGCTCTATCCGGGCGGGGTGGGCACGGTCGCGACGGTGCAGCTGTTCACCGACTACCTGACCCGGCTGATGCGCTACGTCGAGTTCATGAAACGGGTCGTGCCCATGCACGACGACCTGTTCGACTTCTTCTACCAGGCGCTGCCCGGCTACGAGGAGGTCGGCCGCAGGCGGGTGCTGCTCGGCTGCTGGGGAAGCTTCCAGAACCCCGAGCACTGCGACTTCACCTACCGGAACATGAGCGGCTGGGGTCGCGAGATGTACGTCACGCCGGGGGTGATCGTCGACGGCAGGCTGGTCACCAACGACCTGGTCGACATCAACCTCGGCATCCGGATCCTGCTGGGCAGCTCCTACTACGACGACTGGCAGGACCAGGAGCCGTTCGTCACCCACGACCCGCTGGGCAACCCGGTCGACATCCGGCACCCGTGGAACCAGCACACCATCCCACACCCGCAGAAACGCGACTTCAGCGACAGGTACAGCTGGGTCATGTCGCCCCGCTGGTTCGACGGGGAGGACGCGCTCGCGCTCGACACCGGCGGCGGGCCCATCGCCAGGCTCTGGTCGACGGCGCTGTCCGGCAAGGTCGACATCGGCTACGTCAGGGCGACCGGCCACAGCGTGCAAATCAATCTGCCTCGGACGGCGCTGAGGCCGGAGAAGACGTTCGAGTGGAAGATCCCCGAGTTCAATGGGCAGCCGCTGTCCAACGCCCTGGAGCGCAACCGTGCCCGCACCTACTTCCAGGCCTACGCGGCGGCGTGCGCGCTCTACTTCGTCGAGCAGGGCCTGGCCGAGGTACGGGCGGGCCGTACCCAGACCTGGGAGCCGTTCACGGTTCCCGACGAGACGATCAGTTGCGGTTTCACCGAGGCCGTGCGGGGCGTGCTCTCCCACCACATGGTGATCAGGAACGGGAAGATCGCCAACTACCACCCGTACCCGCCGACGCCCTGGAACGCCAGCGTCCGCGACGTGCACGGCACGCCGGGGCCGTACGAGGACGCGGTGCAGAACACGCCGATCTTCGAGGAGAACCCGCCCGAGGACTTCAAGGGCATCGACATCATGCGCACCGTGCGGAGCTTCGATCCGTGCCTGCCGTGCGGGGTGCACATGTACCTCGGCGGCGGCGAGGAGCTTCGCAGGGTGCACACCCCCCACGCCTTCGACACCCAGTGAACCGACCGCTTCCCGGCGCAGGAAAGGGGGCCCTGGCAGATGCCGCGAACACATGACGTCCAGGCGACGGGCAATCGTGTCGAGGCGCTCATCGCCGACCTCGGCGCGCTGAGCGACGCCGTGACACGCGCCAAGGCCGAGGACCTCGTACGTGCCCTCGTCGAGCTGTACGGCGCCGGCCTGGAACGCGTCGTCGAGATCGTCACCGATGCCGAAGCCGCCGAGGTGCTGGGCCGCATGGTCGGCGACCCGCTCGTGTCCGGGCTGCTGGTGCTGCACGACCTGCACCCGCTGAGCACGGCCGAACGCGTCCGCGACGCGCTGGAGAGCGTACGGCCCCACCTGGGGTCGCACGAGGGCGGTGTGGAACTGCTCGGCGTGGGCGAGGACGGGATCGTGCGGCTCCGTCTGGAGGGCGCCTGCCACGGCTGCCCGTCCTCGCTGGTCACAGTGACCGACGCCATCGAACGAGCCGTCACCCAGGCGGCGCCCGAGGTGTCGGGGGTGGAGGTCGAGGGGGTGAGCGACGGGCGGCAGGGGCTGCTGCAGATCCAGCGCCGCGCGCCCGGCCCGTGCCCGGTTCCGGAGCGGGCTCCGGGCTCCGGGTCGGCCCCGGGAGCGGCGCGAGGACCGGGAGCGGCGCCGAGGTCAGGGCCGGGACCGGCCCCTGATCCGGGGCGGGAGCCAGGATCGGGGTCACCGCAGACGGCGAAGCCGGAGCCGGTGTCGTGACGGCCACCGGGCTGCGCAGGTTCCGCGAGCCGCCCCGGACGGACCGGTCCGCCGGGTCGCCGACGACGCCAAAGACACCAGCGACACAGACGACGCTGTGCGAGTTGTGCGCGGCCCCCGCGGGCGAGGAGCACGGCCACGTCGTGAATGTCGAGAGCCGGGGGCTGCTGTGCGCCTGCCGGGCCTGCTACCTGCTGTTCACCCGTGACACGGGCGGCCGGGCACGCTACTGTGCCGTCCCGCGACGCTACCTTCACGCCCCGCGTTTCCTGCTGGGCGCGGCCGACTGGGACGAGATGCAGATCCCGGTCCGCACGGCCTTCTTCTTCCACAACTCCGCGATGGACCGGACCGTGGCGTTCTACCCGAGCCCGGCCGGGGCCACCGAGTCGCTGCTGCCGCTGGAGACGTGGCGGCGCGTCCTGGCGAACAACCCGGAGATGGCCGACGTCCGGCCCGACGTGGAGGCGCTCCTGGTGGACCGCCGTCCCGACGGCGGTTTCGCCTGCCATCTGGTGCCGATCGACGCCTGCTACGAGCTGGTCGGCCTGGTGCGGCTGCACTGGAAAGGCTTCGACGGCGGTGAGGAGGCGCGGGAGGCGATCGACGGTTTCTTCGCCGACCTGCGCGGACGCAGCCGCACCGTACCACCGGTCCGAGGTGGTGAGGGCGGTGGATGAGATCACGTTCGACTGCGTGGGTGTGCGGGCGGAGGCGTACGCGGCCTTCCCGACGCTCGTCTTCCGGTTGCGCGTCACCGCCCCCTCCCCTTCGGGGGTGCACACCGTCGCGCTGGGCTGCCAGATCCGGGTGGAGCCCCACCTGCGGCGCCACGGCGCCGGCGAGGCGGAGTTGCTCGGCGACCTGTTCGGTGACCCGGCGCGCTGGGGCGACACGCTGAAGCCCCTGCGGTTCGCCGACGTCTCCGTCATGGTCCCGGCGTTCACCGGAAGCACCGAGATCGA
Organism: Streptosporangium sp. NPDC050284; assembly: GCF_044459525.1. Taxonomy (NCBI): domain Bacteria; kingdom Bacillati; phylum Actinomycetota; class Actinomycetes; order Streptosporangiales; family Streptosporangiaceae; genus Streptosporangium; species Streptosporangium sp. NPDC050284. The sequence continues at coordinate 454,479 of NZ_JBITIZ010000005.1, read as the reverse complement.
CGTACCGGTGCCGTGCGGCTACGACCTGGAGGTGTCGGCGGGCCGGTATTTCGCCGCCCTGGAGGACGGCGAGATCCCGATGCTCATGCTTTTCCACGGCACGGTGTTCGCCAGGGCACGAGACGGCTTCTCGGTGAGCCAGGTGCCGTGGCATCGCGAGGCCCGCTGCCGGTTGCCGGTGGCGGTGTGGCGGGAGCTGATGGACCGCTACTTCCCGGACTCGGGGTGGCTGCGGCTGCGCCGCGGCACGCTGCGGGAACTCAGCAGGTTCAAGTCCGGGCGCGCCCTGGCGACCTGGGACGAGACCCTGGAACTACTGCTCAAGGAGACGCGGCGATGAGCGTTCCGATGGACATCGCGCGGCGGGTGGCGGACGCGGTGCTTTACGAGGGCTACCTTCTCTACCCTTACCGCGCCTCGGCGACCAAGAACCAGGTGCGCTGGCAGTTCGGGGTGCTCGTCCCCCCGGGGTTCACCGCGACCGCCGAGTATCCGTACAGCGTGACCGAATGCCTCCTCGAAGGGGCCGCGTACGCCGTCGCGCACCTGAACCTGCGCTTCCTGCACGTAAGGACGCGCGGCGTCGAGCGCGCCGAGGACGACGGCTACTGGCCGGTCCAGCAGTTGCGGAACGGCCACCGGACCTACCTCGCCTTCGACGAGGCGACCGAGCGGGAGTCGGAGGTGACACTTCCCATCGCCGGCCTGCTCGACGCCCCCGAGCGGGTGATCGAGGTACGGATTCCCGGGGACCGCGTGGTCGAGCCGATCGTGGCGCCGTCCGAAGAGGTGATAGGGCGCCTCGTCTCCGAGCACCTGCCGCTGAACGCGGCGCTCAGGGTCTCCGCCGAGTTGGTGCCGGGCCCCTACGACCTCGTCAAGCTGCGCGTCCGGGTGGAGAACACCGACCCATGGAAACCGCTGGGCGCGCCGCGCGAGCAGGCGCTGCGGCACTCGCTGATCTCGGCGCACCTGCTCATCGCGGTGACCGCCGGGGCCTTCGTCTCCCTGCTCGACCCGCCGAACTGGGCCCGGCCCGCCGTGGAGACCTGCCGCAACGAGCACACCTGGCCGGTGCTCGTGGGCGAACCGGGCCATCGGGACGTGGTGCTGTCCTCTCCGATCATCCTCTACGACCACCCGGACATCGCGCCGGAGAGCCCCGGACCCCTGTTCGACTCCACGGAGATCGACGAGATGCTCCACCTGCGCACCCTCACCCTCACCGACTCGGAGGCGCGGGAGGCCCGGGAGACCGACCCCCGGGTGGCCGAGCTCATCGACATGGTCGGCAGCACGCCACCGGAGCTGCTGGAACGACTCCACGGCGCGGTCCGTCCGGCGGCCGAGGCCACGGTCTCCCCGGAGACAGAAAGCGTGATCGTTTCCGGGGTGGCCGTCTCCAGGGGCAGCAGGGTCAGGCTGGTTCCCGGCCGACGACGCGCCGACGCGCACGACATGTTCCTCGCCGGTAGGACCGCCCACGTCGAGGCCGTGCTCCTCGATCTCGACGGTGCCCACCACCTGGCCGTCACCCTGGAGGAGGACCCGGGCGCCGACCTGCACCGATCGCACGGCCGCTTCCTCTACTTCGCCCCCGACGAGGTCGAGCCGCTCACGGACGACTCACCTACGGGCCCGGCGACGGGATCCGCGACGCGATCGGCGACCGGGAGGTCGGCGGCGGAGGACTCGGCCGGAGGTCCACGGTGCGATCTCCCGCCCGGCGGCGGGGAGGTGGGCGCGTGAGGATCCTGGTGGCCGGTGTGGGAAACGTCTTCCTCGGCGACGACGGCTTCGGGGTCGCGGTGGCCGGACGCCTGGCCCGCGCCGACCTGCCCGGCGAGGTCGAGGTCAAAGACTTCGGCATCCGGGGCGTCCACCTGGCGTACGAGCTGACCGGCGGCGGGTACGACGTCACGATCCTGGTCGACGCGGTCTCCCGCGACGGGCCGCCCGGCACCCTGTACGTCCTCGAACCGTCGGCGGGCGACGTACCGCGATCCTTCGCCGACGCGCATTCGATGACGCCGGGGACCGTGCTCTCGCTGGTGGGCGTGCTCGGCGGCAGGGCCGGTCGCGTCCTGCTCGTCGGCTGCCAGCCCGCCGACACCTCGCCGGGCATGGACCTCAGTCCCCCGGTCGCGGACGCCGTCGCCAGGGCGGCGGATCTGGTCGTCGAGCTCGCGGGGCAACAGATCGCGATGGCGCTCGCCACCGCGGGCCACGAGGAGGAACGGACGTGCTGAAGCGCCTTCTGGCCGGAGCGGTGCTGGTGGGAGTGGCCGTACTGGTCTACCAGTCGCTCCCCGACATCAAGCGCTACCTGAGGATGCGGAACATGTGACGTCCTCCTCGGCGTGAACGCCGAAGATTCCTGCCATGTCGCTCACGCGACATCTTGGTGGGTTCCTGTTTCACAGCCAGGAGCCTGGACGAGTCCAGGTCTTACCTCAGCTCCGCAGGCGTTTAACGTCTCCGCCCGTCCAGCGGCGACTCGAACACACTACCGGAGCGTGTCCCGACCTGACGGCAAAACCAGGAGGGTCAGGGCACGCTCGCGTCAGAATGAGAGGAAACGATCATGCACGAGTTCGGGATCGCCGAGGCGATCCTCACCGCGGTGGAGAAACGGGCGGACGGCAGGCGGGTGCGAGGCGCACGAGTCCGCGCCGGCGCCCTGCTCCGCCTCACGGAACCGGCGGTCAACCTGGCGTTCTCCTCGATCTCCGAGGGTTCCGTGGCCGAGGGCGCCCACGTGGAACTGGTCATCGTCCCGGTGAGGATGACCTGCCGTTCCTGCGGGAGCACGTCCACCTCCGTCGAGCCCTTCGCCCTCTGCGCGGGGTGCGGCGACACCGATATCGACACCGAGGGCGGCGACGACCTCGTTCTCGAATCCATCCAGATGGCGGAGGCCTCTCATGTGCCTGGGAATTCCCGGCGAGATCGTGGAAATCCTGTCGGACCGTCCTGATCTGGCCATGGTCGACGTCTGCGGCGTCAAGCGCGCGATCAACATCGGCCTGCTTGAGGACGAGCGCGTCGCGCCCGGCGACTGGATCCTCATCCACGTCGGGTTCGCGCTGTCGAAGATCGACGAGGTGGAGGCGAGGGCCGCGCTCGACTTCCTCGAAAGCATCGGCCAGGCGTACGAGGACGAGATCGCGGCCCTCCGAGAATCCACGATCGAAGAGGGGTGAGGGCCGATGCGTTTCGTCGACGAGTACCGCGACGCCGAGAAGGCCCGGATGCTCGCCGCGCGGATCGCCGCGCTGTGCGAGCCGGGCCGGGACTACAAGTTCATGGAGGTGTGCGGTGGGCACACCCACACGATCTACAAGCACGGCCTGGAGGACTACCTGCCCGAGGCCGTCACCCTGGTGCACGGTCCCGGCTGCCCGGTCTGTGTCATCCCGATGGGAAGGGTGGACGACGCCGTCCACATCGCCGGACAGCCGGACGTGATCATGACGTCGTTCGGCGACATGATGCGGGTGCCGGGCGGGAACGGCTCGTTCCTCGACGCCAAGGCGCGGGGGGCCGACATCCGGATGGTGTACTCCCCGCTGGACGCCCTGAAGATCGCCCGACAGAACCCGGAAAGGCGCGTGGTCTTCATGGCCATCGGGTTCGAGACCACCGCGCCCTCGACGGCGATGACGGTCCTGCGCGCCGAGGCCGAGGGGATCGAGAACTTCTCGATCTTCTGCAACCACGTGACGATCATCCCCGCCATCAAGGCGATCCTGGACTCTCCCGACCTGCGCCTTGACGGGTTCATCGGGCCGGGCCACGTCTCGACCGTGATCGGCTGCCGGCCGTACGAGTTCGTCGCGCGCACCTACGGCAAGCCCATGGTGGTCGCCGGTTTCGAGCCGTTGGACGTGCTGCACACGGTCTACCGCATCCTTCTGCAGCTGTCGGAAGGCCGTTCCGAGGTGGAGAACCAGTACTCCCGGGTGGTCCCGCGGGAGGGCAACCTCAAGGCCCTGCGCGTCATCGGCCAGGTGATGGAGTTGCGGCCGTACTTCGAATGGCGCGGGCTCGGCTTCATCTCGCAGTCGGCGCTCAGGGTCACCGAGCGGTACGCCGCCTTCGACGCCGAGCGAATCTTCCGGATTCCGGGCGGGAGGGTGGCCGATCCGAAGGCCTGCCAGTGCGGCGAGGTGCTCAAGGGAGTGCTCAAGCCCTGGGAGTGCAAGGTCTTCGGTACCGCGTGCACCCCGGAGACGCCGATCGGCACGTGCATGGTGTCGTCCGAGGGCGCCTGCGCGGCGTACTACAACTTCGGCCGGTTCTCGCGCGAGCGCGTCAGGGAGGCGACCCGGACGTGAACGGCGCAGAAGGCGGCGACGGGCGGACCGAGGAGTACGCCGTACGGGAGATGGCCCCCCCGGGACCACCCGACGGGTGGCAGGTGCCGGGCCTGAGGGAGGAGACACCCGGCCGCGGACACCTACCGGACCTGAAGGACCCGAGGGAGGAGACGCGCGTCCGGGAGCAGCGGGTGCTGGACCGGATCGAGCGGGTACGGCGACGCGGGGCGCGCGTGCGGGAGGACCTCGTCACCCTGGCGCACGGCGCGGGAGGCAAGGCCACCAGGACCCTGATCGAGGCGGTGTTCCTGGAGTCGTTCCGCAACCCGATGCTGGAGCCCCTGGAGGACGGCGCGGTCATCGACGGGCTCGCCCTCACCACCGACGCGTTCGTGGTCACTCCGCTGTTCTTCCCCGGCGGCGACATCGGCGACCTCGCGGTCAACGGCACCGTCAACGACCTGGCCATGTGCGGGGCCCGCCCCCGCTACCTGTCGGCGGGGTTCATCCTGGAAGAGGGGTTTCCGGTGGCCGACCTGCGGCGCGTCACCGCCTCGATGGCCGAGGCGGCGCGGGTGGCGGGCGTGTGGATCGTCACCGGTGACACCAAGGTCGTGGAGAGGGGCAAGGCGGACGGCTGCTACGTCACCACCTCCGGCGTCGGGATGCTCGACCGGCCCGTCCGGCTGAGTGCCGCCTCCGCGCGGCCGGGGGACGCGGTCATCGTGTCCGGGCCGATCGGCGAGCACGGGATCACCATCATGCTCGCCCGGGGAGAACTCGACATCGAGGCCGACCTGTGCTCCGACACCGCTCCGCTCAACGCCCTCGTCGACCTGCTGCTGGACGCCTGCGGCGCTGAGGACGGCGGCGGCGGCACGGTGCGCTGCCTGCGTGACGCGACCCGGGGCGGGGTGGCGACGATCGTCAACGAGATAGCGGAGGCCTCGCGGGTCGCCGTCGTCCTCGACGAGGACGCGGTGCCGGTCCGTCCCGCCGTACGGGGGGCGTGCGAGCTGCTGGGGATCGACCCGCTCTACGTCGCCTGCGAGGGCCGGATGGTCGCGGTGGTGGCCGGGGATTCCGCCGAGGTGGCCCTGGCCGCACTCCGTTCCCACCCGCTCGGCTCCGACGCGGCGATCATCGGGCGGATCGCCGACGACCCGCCGGGACTGGTCCTGCTCAGAACCTCCTTCGGCGGCACCCGCATCGTCGACCTGCTGGTCGGCGACCCGCTACCGAGAATCTGCTGACCACCGAACAAATCCAGAGGTGCCGGACATGAACGACAAACGCAAATACGGAGAAAAGGGCCGGAATGGTAAGGGCGAGAAGGGCGGCCACTCCCGCGACGTGGGCCATGCGAGCGAGGAGGTCGTGAGGTCGGGCAACCTGGCCTTCGGCACCCCTCCGGATGACAAGGGGCCGCCCCGCGTGGTGTCCAAGGTGGAGCGCAAGGGCGTTCCCTCCACCGACACCAAGGCCCGGTCACCCCTCGGCGTCGGCACCAGCGAGAACCGCGGTGCCGAGAAGATCGCCTCCCGGAGGAAGGAGAAGGGTCGCGAGAAGACCGGCGTCGACGAGAGGGGACGCCCCTACGGCGTCTCCCACCCCGAGGACGTCACCGGCGTCAGCCCTCGGAAACCCGGCCACCGGACGCGGTGATCGGTCGCCTCGCCGACCCCGCGTTCCACACGTCCCCCCGATCGGCCCTGGATGATCACCCGCCGCACCGGATCGGATATGGCCGTTGACCCGCGATGCGGCGGTACGTACGGAAAACGCGGTCAGCGTGGGAAAACGATCGTCTTGTGGCCGTCGAGCAGGATGCGCTGCTGGGTGTGCCAGCGGACGGCCCGCGCCAGAGCCTGGCACTCGACGTCACGGCCGATGGCGGCGAGGTCGTCCGCGGAGTGGGTGTGGTTGACCCGGGCGACCTCCTGCTCGATGATCGGGCCCTCGTCAAGGTCGGCGGTCACGTAGTGCGCGGTCGCGCCGATCAGCTTCACACCGCGGGAGTGCGCCTGGTGGTAGGGCTTGGCGCCCTTGAACGACGGCAGGAACGAGTGGTGAATGTTGATCACATTGCCCGCGAGCTTGACGCAGAGGTCTTCCGACAGCACCTGCATGTAGCGGGCGAGCACCACCAGGTCGGCCCGGTAGTGGTCGACCAGGGTGAGGACCTCCGCCTCCTGTCTGGGCTTGGTCTCGGGGGTGACCGGCAGGTGGTGGTAGTCGATGCCGTACGACTGGGTCAGCGGCCGCAGGTCCGGGTGGTTGGAGACGACCGCGACGATCTCGATGTCGAGCAGGCCCGAACGCATCCGGTACAGAAGATCGTTCAGGCAGTGGCCGAACTTGCTCACCATCACCAGCACGCGCGGCTTGACCGAGACGTCGCGCAGCTTGAAATCCATGCCGAACTCGGGGGCGAGCGCGGCGAAGGCCTCGCGCAGCTCCCCGTCGGACAGCGGAGAGGCGAACTGCACCCGCATGAAGAACCGTTCGGCCACGGCGTCACCGAACTGCTGGCTCTCGATGATGTTGCATCCCCGCCCGGCGAGGAGACCGGAGACCGCGGCCACTACTCCTGGACGGTCCGGGCAGGACAGCGTCAACACAAACTCGGCCCTGGAACTCATGCCTTCACCCTTGAGCTTGAGAGGTCGGATCGTACGGTGCTCGCACCTGACCTGGGCAGGGTACAGCGAATCCCGCCGCCGCATCCGGCCGTCCGGCACGTGGCGGGCCACGAGACCTCAAGGCCACCACAGACACCCGGAACCACCACAACCACTCGGTCTCGCCCTGACCGTCGGAGCACCCGGGACCGGCCGGTATCGGGAGTCAAGGAAGTCCCCGGAACCGTCCGAGGCGCTGATCCGATGGGCGGACAGCGGTGCTATCGTCCCTTGCTCTATGGACTCCCACCCTATGGACCCCCGCCCTGTGGAGACCCCAGACACCGCGGACAACCCTCAGCCGAGCGACAGGCCCGCGGCCCGGGTGATCTGTGTGGACGGGGCAGGCCGGGTGCTTCTCATGCACTGGCGCGACCCCGTCGGCGGCCAGACCCTCTGGGAACCGCCGGGCGGCGGGATCGACCCGGGCGAGACCCCCCTGCAGGCCGCGCGGCGCGAACTCACCGAGGAGACGGGACTGCCGGGCGAGGCGGTGCTGAACCTGTGGGTGCCGGTACGCAGGGAGTTCCGCTGGATCGGGGTCGACTACGCCAAGACGGAGCGGTTCTATCTGGCGAGGTTCGAGGGCACCCCCGAGGTGAGCACCGGAGCGTTCACCGCCGAGGAGCACATCACCTACCTCGGATGCGACTGGTTCTCACCGGCGGAGATGGTCGATCTCCCCGGCTCCCTGGAGCCTCCTGACCTGCCGGAGGTCGTCTCCCGCCTCAGAGTGCTGGGATGAACCGGCCATCGGCCAGAAAAGTGCACGAACAGGCGGACAAGAAAAGCTTGCGCGGCCCTCGATCTCTCGGATCGAGGGCCGCGACCGTTGGAGGAGGATTCTCTCGACGGGGAAGAATCTCATCCCTTGTGGATGGTGCCGGCAGCGCCACCCAGTCTCGACACGCCGACTTTGTTGACAATGATCTTTTTCATCGCACTCACCAGGGAATGGCGGTAGGTATGAAAATAATTATTCGGATATTTCCGAAATAGGCAATACCAAACCGAAAGATATCCATAAATATAGATCACTTAGTTAAAGAGGACATAGCGGCTATTAGGTCTTTTTCTCCGTAAATCACCACACACCCCCCTCGTTCTTCCCGGCGGACCTCGTGCCAGCCGAACTTACGATAGAGCTCCATCGCCGCGAGCTGATTCATGGTGGTGTCACCGCGAAGACGTACATAACCGAGTTCGGTGGCCCGCATCTCCAGCGCGAGCACCATCTGGGCACCGAATCCGCGACGCTGGAACTCCGGATGGACCCGCATGCGGCACATCTCGGCGGTCTGGTCGTCGACACGGCGCAGACCGCCCATCGTGATGACGCGCCCCTCGGGCGTCTCGCCCACGAGGAACTCACCCCGGTCGGCGAGATAGATCTCGTGGATCCTCGGGAAGTCGTCCTCGTAGTAGACGCCGTCCCCCGGCGCGAGACCGACCTGCGCGAGGCAGATCTGGTGAAGCGCCCATACGGACTCCAGGTCGGACCAGCGATAACGCCGAAGCCTCGGCTTCAAGTGCCACTCCTGTCGGTCACCGGATCCTCCGTCGACGTGCCGCGGCTGCGCAGCGACTCCATGTAGGTCTTGAGCTTGGGATGGCCGGGGACCTTCACCTCGACCTGCTTGCCCACCTCGTGGGCGCGCTGCATGAGGATGTCGGGCCGGCAACTCTCGTCAAGGCCCAGGACCGTACGGTGGGCGATCTCCAGCGCCTCGTCCACATCACCCTCAAGGATCTTGCACTGGGCCCGGTCGAACTTGATGAAGGTCGGGTCGAGCCAGTCGGTCGGGCCGTACTTGGTGAGCGCCTGCTCCAGGATGAGATCGGCCTCCATCGCCTGCCCGAGCTTGACGAGCGCGTCTCCCTGGTGGAAGTAGAGCTGGCGCTCGGTGTAGCCGAAGGTCGAGTCGTCCTGGTCCGTGGCGGACATCTGGGAGAAGGCGGCCCTCGCCCTCGACAGCGCCCGCTTCGCCTGGTCGACCACGTCCTTCTTGCCCGAGCCCGACATCATCGCCAGCGCGCGGGCCTCGACCACCGGGGCCATGACCTGGGCCGCACAGGGCGTCTGCCCGGCCAGGTCCCTGCTCTTCCTGGCGAGGTTGAGAGCCTCACGCGGGTCGCCGTAGTAGAGGGGGACCAGAGCCTCCCTCGCCGTGACCCACGCCCTCAGCGCCCGGTCGCCGGTCTCGTCCGCCGCGGTCCTGCCGGTCCTGAAGAAGGACCGCGCGAGCCTGTGGTCGCCGAGATTGATCATGATCATGCCGCTCAGACCGGCGAGTTTCGCCGCCATGCGGCACAGCCGTTCTTGCAGGTCGACCGGTTGGTGCCGCTCCATGGCCTTGCGCACCGCGGCGAATTCGAGCATCACGTCGCACAGCAGCCTGAGCGGGGGGGTGTTCATGTACTGGCGGCCGAAGCCGATGGTGGATTCCTCCCACTGATCGAGCATCGCGGGTGAGACGGTGGCCGAAACCAGCGTGTCGTCCATCCGCCTGCGCATGCTTTCCACCGATCCGAGCACCTGCCCGTCCAGCGCGATGCCGCCGCCGGCCAGGAGCTGTAAGAGCGTCCTCCGTAGCACGTTCTCGTCCTCCTCACCCCCGTCCGCGGGAGGGTCGGCGCCGATCGGCTGGATCAGCAGCTCACGCGGACCAGGGGAAATGTCGGGTCTTCCATCCTGGAGATCACCTCGAACGGCACCGGGCATCTTGTGGCCGTGGCCACAGATGCACGGGCCGTCGTACCCGAGGGAGGCGGGCTCGACCCGGTAGGCGGAGCACAGGTAGTGCAGGTATTCGGGGCCGGGCCGCTTCAGCCCGCTCTCGTACGCGGAAAGGAGCGTCTCCCCGATGCCGGGGGGCGCCTTGCCGTCGCGTTCGAACAGCGCCCGTATCTGTTCGATGACGTCCGCGAGAGCGACACCATGCGCGAGGCGGTGACCTTTTATCCGAGTGGTCCCGAATTGCGAACTACACTTTTCATATATTTCCTCGGCTATCTGCGCCGAGGACTTCCCGGCTGCCAGGCCACGGGCCCGAACCTGCCTCGCTAACTCTGTCTCCCTGTGCTGCCTGCCGGACATACCGGCCCCTCTCTCGTGACCAGCTGGGCTGGCTGGCACACTGGCTCCCGACCGGATCCCCATCTCCCTTGACGCAGTGTGATCTTTCGGTCGCACTGCGCCTACCGAGAATGATGGACCACGTTTGACTCATCCGGAACACGCCAATAAAGCCGCTGGCTAAGAATCGTCCTCCGAAGGACTGTTTCTTTCAACCCACTTGGCACATCGCCCACCCTGAACTGGGTTTTCCCTGAATTGACCCGTAGGGCCGCTGTGAGTCATCTTTGGCGGGCAGCATCGGAAGCGTGATCGGACGAACACGATTCGGTGCCGGCAATCCGAGAGCACGAGGAGGGACGAGGTGGGTGAAGACGATTTCCAGCACCTTGAGCGGCTGGTAACGGAGCTTGACTGTCGCGGGCTGCACGCCCGCGTGGTGCGGACCCACTCGGGCCGTGCGTTCGTGCGTGTGATCAATCCGAAGGCGACCAGCCTGGCGGAGAACGTCACCTGCAGGGCGCAGGCCACCCCCAGCCATCGGGACTGGTACTACTGGTGGTCCTGGGGCGAACGAATGCACACGGTGGAGGACCCCGCCGGTGCCGCGACCAAGGTCGCACGCGTGCTAGCCGCGGTAGGAGAGTGAGGTGAGCGGCACAACGGGCGCTCATTCGCCCGGTGTGCCGCGCCTACCGCGGCCCGACGGAGCCGGCGGGGTGATCCGGTGCGGAGCGTCTTCGGACGCTGGGCACCCCGCCGGCTCCGAATCGTCAGGCCCGCACCCGCGGGCCGCCGTTCCACGAAAAGCGCTGAGGCTCCCCGCGAGCCGAAGCCCACGAACCGCTGCAAAGCACAGGCTGCCGTCCGGTCTCTCGTCCGGGCGGTGAGTAGGAGGGATCCCTTTCGGGAACGGCACGGGACACGCTTCCGGGTGCGTGCCCCGTGCCGGGTCACCCCGTCACCAGGGGCATCCGGGTCCGCCTCCGCGGCTCCAGACCAGGATGTCCCCGTCTTCCCCGGCGTGATGTGACGGAGGCCGGTTTGATCGGCAAGATGGGTGGGTCCCATGACTCACCCAGTCAGCCTGTCGATCCGATCCGAAAGGGATCCACTCCGTGTTCCTGCTCTCCCCCACACCCATCCCTACTCCCATCCCCAGTGTCACCCCCACTCCCAGCGTCACCCCGACATCCGGGGCGGAAGCCGTCGTCGAGGACCTCCTCGACGCGAGTGCGGGCCTGACAAAAGGGTGCGGAGACGGTGGGGGAGTAATCTGCGACTTCGTGAAGATGCTCATCCCCACGTCCGTCGACTGGGTGGCCCCCGTGATCGCGTGGCTGATCGCCATCACACTGGTCGTGGCCATCGCGCTCATCCTGCGCAACCTGTCGCACCGGTTGATCGGCCGGATCGTGCGCCGGGCGTCCGCCGAGCGCACCTCCCTGGCGGGACGGCTGCGCGGCAGGGAGACGGTCGCCCCCGAGGGCCTCGACGCGATCGTGGCCGAACGGCGCAGGCAGCGGGCCGAGACCATCGGCTCGGTGCTCAGGCACGTCGCCTCGATCATCATCCTGGGCACCGCCGCGCTCACCATCCTCGAACGCCTCTCCATCCCCATCGCCCCCCTGCTGACCAGCGTCGGCATTCTGGGCGTCGCGATCGGCTTCGGCGCCCAGGAGCTCGTCAAGGACTTCATCGCCGGCATGTTCATGCTCCTGGAGGACCAGTACGGCGTGGGTGACGTGATCGACACGGGCACCGCGATCGGCACCGTGGAGGCGGTCACCCTGCGCATCACCCGCCTGCGCGACAGCGACGGCCGCGTCTGGTACATCCGCAACGGCACGATCACCCGCGTCGGCAACGAGTCCCAGGGCTGGGCACGCGCCACGGTCGACGTGCCCGTGGCGTACGCCTCGGAGATCCCCGTGGTCCGCGACCTCCTCAAGGAGGTCGCCGACGAGATGTGGAACGAGCCCGCCTTCCGCGACAGCGTCATCGTCGAGGAGCCCCAGGTCTGGGGCATCGAGCAGATCTCCGACACCGCGGTCATCTTCCGGGTCAGCGCCAAGACCCTCCCCTCCCGGCAGGGCGAGGTCGCCCGCGAGCTCCGCCTGCGGATCAAGTTCGCCCTCGACCGCGCCGGCATCACGATCGCCTCCTGACGTCAATTAGGCTGGATGACGTGTCCGCTACCCCCGAGGAATCCCAGTCCTTCTACGACGCCGTTGGCGGCGAGGAGGCCTTCAGGCGTCTGGTGCACCGCTTCTACCAGGGAGTGGTCACCGACCCGATCCTCCTGCCGCTGTATCCCGAGGAAGACCTCGAAGGCGCCGAGGAGCGGCTCAGGCTCTTCCTCATCCAATATTGGGGCGGTCCCAACACCTACGGCATGCAGCGGGGCCACCCCCGGCTGCGGATGCGGCACAACCCGTTCGTCATCCGCTCGGCCGAGCGCGACGCCTGGCTCCGCCACATGCACGACGCGGTGACCTCCCTGCAGCTCCCCGACGAGCTGGAGAAACGCCTCTGGGACTATCTCGTGTACGCGGCGCACAGCATGGTAAACACCCCCGACGCATAAACCACGGTAAGGCCGGGGTCTGCCACGCATAAACCCCACCGGCCTGGGGCAACCCATGCTCATGGAAACCCCCTGGTGGCGTGATGCCGTCGTCTACGAGATCTACGTTCGCAGCTTCGCCGACGCCTCCGGAGACGGCGTCGGCGATCTGCCCGGCATCCGGCAGCGCCTGCCGTATCTTGCCGAGCTCGGCGTGGACGCGATCTGGTTGACCCCCTTCTACCGCTCCCCCATGGCCGACGGCGGTTACGACGTGGCCGACTACCGCGACGTCGACCCGCTCTTCGGCACGCTCTCCGACTTCGACGAACTCGTCGCCGAGGCGCACCGGCTCGGGCTGCGGGTGATCGTCGACATCGTCCCGAACCACAGCTCCTCCGCCCACGAGTGGTTCCAGGCCGCCCTGCGAGGCGAGGGGCGCGACCGCTACATCTTCCAGGACGGCGGGGAGTCCCCTCCCAACAACTGGCAGTCGACCTTCAGCGGCCCCGCCTGGAGCAAGACTCCCGACGGGCAGTGGTATCTCCACCTCTTCGCCCCCGAACAGCCCGACTTCAACTGGCGCAATCCCGAGGTCCACTCCGAGTTTCTCGACGTGCTGCGGTTCTGGCTCGACCGCGGGGTGGACGGGTTCAGGATCGACGTCGCGATGGGCCTCTACAAGGCCGAAGGGCTGCCGGACACCCCGCCGGAGGACCAGGCGTTCAAGGCCGAGTCGCCGATCTGGGGGCGGCCCGAGGTGCACGAGGTCTACCGCGACTGGCGCAAGGTGCTCGACTCCTACGAGGGCGAGCGGATGGCGATCGGCGAGGTCTGGACCGACTCCGCCGAGGATCTCGCCCTGTACGTCCGCCCCGACGAGCTGCACCAGAGCTTCAACTTCGCCTGGTTGGAAGCGCCCTGGTCAGGGCCCGCGTTCAAGAAGATCATCGATGACACGCTCGCCGCCGTAACCGCCCCCACCTGGGTCCTTTCAAACCACGACGTGATCCGCCACGTGACCCGGTACGGCGACGGCCTCACCAACTCCACGACGGGTCTCGCCCGTGCCCGCGCGGCCCTGCTCGCGATGCTCGCCCTGCCGGGGTCGGCATACCTCTACCAGGGGGAGGAACTCGGCCTCCCCGAGGTGAAGGATCTTCCCCCGGAGGCCCGCCAGGACCCGATCTTCGCCCGCTCCAAGGGAGAGCTGGCCGGCCGCGACGGCTGCCGGGTCCCCATCCCCTGGTCCGGTGCGGCCGAGCCCTACGGCTTCTCGCCCGAGGGAACACGGCCCTGGCTGCCACAGCCGGTCGAGTGGGCCGCGCTCTCCGCCGAGCGCCAGTCGAACGACCCGGGCTCGACGCTCGGCTTCTACCAGGAGGCTCTGCGCGCCCGCCGCGAGCTCCGCGGCACGCTGCCGGACGAGATCATCTGGCTGGACGCCCCCGAGGACGCCCTCATCTTCAGCCGGGGTCCGCTCACCTGCGTCATCAACTGCGGTTCCGAGCCGGTGCGACTGCCGCCGCACGACCGTGTCCTGATCGGCAGCGCCCCGGTGGAAGGTCACCTTCTCCTGCCGGACACCGCGGCGTGGCTGCACATTCCTGAGGCCTGACAGACCGCCTGCCACCGGCGTATATCTGGTGGCAGGCGCCCTCAGCCCGTGACGAACCTGTCCAGGTAGGCGAGCTCGTCCTGGTTCAGCCGTCGAGGGGAGGCCTTCTCCACGTCGTAGGCCACGATCACCGAGCGAGCCCTGACGAAGATCTCCTCGTCGTCGCGGATCTCGTACACGAGGGTGAACCGCACCGGCCGGATCTCCGTCACCCATGACTCCACCCGGACCGGATCGGGTCGGAAGGTGAGGGGCCGCACATAGTCGATCTCGTGTCTGGCGATCACGAGCCCCTGGAAGGGCTCGTTGCCCTCACGCCGAGGATCGACATGGAACAGCGCGAGCCGCGCGTCCTCCAGGTAGTCGAGAAACCGCACGTTGTTGACGTGTCCCAGTGAGTCGATGTCGGCGAACCTCACGGCCCTGGGGAACACATGCCGGTGGCCACGGCCGACGCCGTCCACGATGCTCTGTCCAAACACACCCAAAACCGTAGCGGGCCCCGACGCGCCGCCGTACGGCGGTACGTCGGAAGCCCGTCGGCGCGACGACACCGCACCCGTCGCGGACAGTCCCGCGCCAGATGCGACACCCCTGCCCGAAGACCCGGCCGATCTCCGGGCCGGTCTCCGGAAAGGGGGATCAGGGGATCAGTCGCGGGTGAGCTTGCGGTAGGTGACCCGGTGCGGCCTGGCCGCGTCGGCACCCAGGCGCTCGACCTTGTTCTTCTCGTAGTCGGCGTAGTTGCCCTCGAACCAGAACCAGTTCGAGCCCTCTTCCCAGGCGAGGATGTGGGTCGCGATGCGGTCCAGGAACCACCGGTCGTGCGAGGTGATGACCGCGCAGCCGGGGAATTCCAGCAACGCGTTCTCCAGGCTGGAGAGCGTCTCGGTGTCGAGGTCGTTGGTGGGCTCGTCGAGCAGCAGCACGTTGCCGCCCTGCTTGAGGGTGAGCGCCAGGTTGAGCCGGTTGCGCTCTCCGCCGGACAGGATGCCCGACTTCTTCTGCTGGTCAGGACCCTTGAACCCGAACGCCGCGATGTAGGCGCGGGACGGCATCTCGACCTGACCGACCTTGATGTAGTCGAGCCCGTCGGAGACGACCTCCCAGACGTTCTTGGAAGGGTCGATCCCTCCTCTGCTCTGGTCGGCGTAGGAGATCTTGACCGTGTCGCCGATGACGATCTCGCCGCTGTCGGGCGTCTCGCTGCCGGTGATCATCCGGAACAGGGTGGTCTTTCCCACACCGTTCGGGCCGATGATGCCGACGATGCCGTTACGCGGGAGGTCGAAGGAGAGGCTCTCCATCAGGACCCGCTCCTCGAAGCCCTTGGTGAGCTTCTCGGCCCGGATCACCGTGGTCCCCAGGCGCGGGCCCGGCGGGATCTGGATCTCTTCGAAGTCGAGCTTGCGGTGCTTGTCGGCCTCGGCGGCCATCTCCTCGTAGCGCTGCAGACGCGCCCGGCTCTTGGTCTGGCGGGCCCTGGCGTTGGAGCGGACCCACTCCAGCTCCTCCTCCAGGCGCTTCTTGCGCTTGGCGTCTTTTTGGCCCTCAAGCTTGAGCCGCGCCGCCTTCGCCTCCAGGTAGGTGGAGTAGTTGCCCTCGTAGGGGTGGCAGCGGCCCCGGTCGAGCTCCAGGATCCAGGTGGCCACGTTGTCCAGGAAGTAGCGGTCGTGGGTGACGGCCAGGACGGTGCCCGGGTATTTCTCCAGGTGGGATTCGAGCCACTGGACACTCTCGGCGTCGAGGTGGTTGGTGGGCTCGTCGAGCAGCAGCAGGTCGGGCTGCTCCAGAAGCAGCTTGCACAGGGCGACCCTGCGGCGCTCTCCACCGGAGAGCTGGGTGACCTCGGCGTCCGGCGGAGGACAGCGAAGGGCGTCCATCGCCTGCTCCAGCTGGCTGTCGAGATCCCAGCCGTTGCGGTGATCGAGGGCGTCCTGAAGCTTGCCCATCTCGTTGAGCAGCTCGTCGCTGTAGTCGGTGGCCATCAGCTCGGCGATCTCGTTGAAGCGGTCGAGCATCGCCTTGGTCTCGGCGACACCCTCTTCGACGTTGCCGAGGACGGTCTTGGATTCGTTGAGGGGGGGCTCCTGCTGAAGCATGCCGACGGTGAAGCCGGGCATGAGCCGGGCGTCGCCGTTGGACGGCTGCTCCAGGCCCGCCATCATCTTCAGCAGCGTCGACTTCCCGGTGCCGTTGGGGCCCAGGACACCGATCTTGGCGCCCGGCAGGAACGACAGCGTCACGTCGTCGAGGACGACCTTGTCACCGTGCGCCTTGCGCACGCGCTGCAGCGTGTAGATGTACTCCGGCATGCCCTTAGTTTAGGGCCTGGGGAGTTCAGCTATGGGCGGCCCCGGATAGGGCGCGGTTCAGCCGGGAGCGGCCTCGGATCCGGGCCTGCGGGCCGGGGGCACAATGGTGGCCGACAGGCAGATCTGGTCGCGGCCGAGCTCCTTGGCCCGGTAAAGAGCGAGGTCGGCCGCCGCGAGCAGCTCGATCAGGTCGTCCCCGTGCACACTCATGATCGCGACACCGACCGAGATGGTCACAGTGATCATGTTGTCGTCGGCCGGGACGGCCATCCGCCCCACCCGTGAGCGCAGTCGCTCCGCGACCCTGCGCGCCTCGGTCACATCGGCCCTGGGCAGCAGGACGACGAACTCCTCACCGCCGAAGCGGCCCACCACGTCGTAGTCGCGCAGCTGGCTGCGGATGGTGTCGGCCACCCCGACGAGGACCTGATCTCCGATCAGGTGACCGTAGGTGTCGTTCACCTTCTTGAAGTGGTCGATGTCGACGATCAGCAACGCGAGCGTCTCCCCGGTGCGCCGCGCCCTGACGATCTCGGTGTCGGCCTCCCGCTGCCAGGCCGCGGCGTTCAGCAGACCGGTCTTGAGATCGGTGCGGGCCGCCGCCTGGAGCTGGGCGTGGAGCAGGCTGCGCTGGAGCAGCACGACCGGGGGCAGCGCGAGGACCAGCAGGGCCAGGTTGAGCCCGCAGGTGATGGAGACGAGGACGCCGAGACAGAGCTCGACGAAGTCGAGGAGCAGGTTCTCCCGGTTCCACAGGACCTCCCGCCAGCGGCTTTCGGGGTCGGCGGTGTGCGCGGCGATGGCGATCAGCGCGGTGTTGATCACTGTGAATAAGATCGCGCAGCCGATGGCGACGAGGATCGGCCATCCTTCCCCCCTGGTCAGCGCCCCCAGGTCGCCGACCACGGCGTGGAAGAGCAGCGAGGCCGCGCATCCGGCCAGTCCGATCGCCGCCGAGCTGACGACCCGCCGGTAGACCACCGTCGCACGCACCCGCTTCTGCAGCAGGAACTGGAGCGGGATGGGCGCCAGGAGTGCGTAGATCGGCGGGAGGAGCAGAGCTGCGGGTAACCACCAGGCGGACAGCAGATCACGGTAGACGCCCGCGGGCATGCCGAGCCTCCGGGTCGCCTCGATGCACACGGCTCCGCACATCATCAACGCCGCGAACGTCAGCACATCGGACCAGCGGAAAACACCGGAAATCGAGAAGAACACGATCGCGACGAGATCCAGCGCTACTATCCCGCACAGGTAGCCGACCAGCGGACGACGCTGCCCCAGCAGGGGCCATCGATCGACCAAAGGTGTCATGCCGTCGCGTGGTTTGACCGGTGAGTGACTGGGAGCCACCATGTCGTCCCCCTCTCCGACTAACGATGTGTAACACAATAGTTGCGGAGTGTGCGACGCGCGATGGCAACCGCTACCTTTGGCGGAGTGAGTCAGCCCACCGGCCGGCTCACGACTTGGAAACCGCTCGCTCGCGAGCGGGCCGTGGTGGGAAAGGAGCAAGCCATGCTGCGGGGCGTGACCTGGACCTAACAGGTGTCTCGGCATCTGACACGGGCAAGACCATCGGCCGGTTATCTCGGCGTCACCGCGCAGTCACGGCGAGACCCCGACCGCGCCCGGCCGGTGCCCCCTCACCTCGCCCGCACCCAGGCTCTCGCCGTGTTCCATGCGAGCCTGCTGCCCCCCCCCACCAGACACCCTGCTCACTCGAACCCCCTGGATCTCCCCTCTCCCCTCGTCGAATCCTCCAGCGCTTCCTCTCCCCTGCCTTTTCAGGGCCTCGTGGCCCGATCACGGCCGTTCGACGTCCGGCATCGTCATCCGACACCCGGGCACAGGTCGTGGGATCGAAAACGAACCAGGTAGGGGGAGGACGCCAAGAGGGCACCTCCCTCTCAACATCGAAGAGCCGTCAAGAGAGTCATCTCCGAGAGCACGTTCGGCCGGTTCCACGGCGATGACTCCGCCAGGGCCGCGGAGACCGGCTCCGGCGACGCGTCGAGGTTCGGGCACGGTCACCCGGTCAGGGTGGACAGCCTCTGGTCGAGGTCGCTCCTGCGGGTGTCGTCGGGTAGGCGATCGCGAACGGCGAGCAACTTGCCGACGTTGCGCTTGGAGGGGGCCTGCTCGATCAGCGGAACCGCCTGGTGCAGCAGGTCACCGGCCTGGTCGGCGTTGCCGAGGTCGTTCTGGACGCGGGCACGCCTGATCAGGTAGGTGGCATAGTCTCTGCGCCGGGTCGGGGCGTACCCGTTCCTGGCCTTTTCCAGGTGGAGGTCCGCGCGTCGCAGGTCGTCCAGATCGAGGTGACAGGCGCCGACATGGCTGTGGAAGGCCCCCTCGTCGAACCACCGGACCCATCGGGGGTCGTCCGCGCGAGCGCCACGCCCGAACTGGGTGTCGGCGATGCCCAGGAAGCGATGAGCCTCGGCCTTGTCACCGACACTCGCGTGAGCACCGGCCAGACGCACGGCCAGCACGCTGGCGGTGCGCGGCGTGACCTCTCCGGCGCTTCCGTAGGCGGCACGGGCAAGGGTCAAGGAACCGGGAAAGTCCCCTACGTCCTTGCATTGCAGCGCCATCGACTTGAGGATGTCCGCCCCCAAAGCGCGGTCACCGGCCGCGTGCGCGGAATGGACTGCGGCGACCCAGTATCGCTGAGCCGCGGAATGCAGGCCCGTGTCGAATGAGGCGAACCCTGCTATCTGCCCGAGTTCTGCGGCCAGTGTGTGAAGACGCCGGGCGATGGCCTCGCTGTAGGAGGACTTCTCCAGCACCCCGGTGACCATGCCGAGCTCGGCATCGAGCAGTTTGCGAACGTACTGCCCGCCGTGGCTGCCCTGCAGGGTGTACAGGCGAGGCAGGCTCGCCTCGATCTGCTCAACGAACTCCTCACCGATCTGGCCCCCGCCCAGCACAGAGGTGAGCCGGGCCGGTTCGACGTTGAGCCAGTCGGTCGCGAACGCGGTCAGGCTCATCCCGGTCAGCCGCACGAAACCTCGCCGGTCCATCATCGCCTTCTCCAATGCGTGGTTGAGAGCGAGCCGACTGCCCGTCTGGTCCCAGGAGAAGTCGACTCGGATGGGGTCGCCGACCGGCAGCCAGCCGGGCCAGGGCCGGGCGTGGACAGTCTCCGGGGAGACACCGAGCTCGGCGGCGAGAGCGAGTTGGGTATCCCGGTCGGGCACGACCCCCCAGTGCTCCCAGCGCCACGCCTTCTCCCTCCTTCGCGCCATGTTCCCGACGCGTCGGGCGATGACGGTCACCAGGTCCTGGTAGGTCCAGCCGCGCTCGGCGCGGACATAACTCAACGGATGGACGAAGACCTCTCCGGGCTGCATAGAGACTGGTCCGGACATTCGCCACTCCCCTTTCTCCGACTGTAAATCTGATTAATCCACCCGGACAGGCCACGAGAGGCTTCCCTGAAGAGGGGACAACCCCGGACGACGAGATCTCCCTGTTCGAGAGGGGTGCGAGCAGGTTTTCTTGAGGCCGTTCGGTTCGTTCCGCCCCCGCAACACTACGCTCCGAAATCGTCTCATCACAACGGATAATTAGGGCAGGAATTTCACGAAAGCCCTAATGAACAGCGCCCCATCCCGCCATAGGCGACTTTCCCAAAACCGGTTTCCGTCCGCCGGCGAAACGTCTCCATTTCCCACCCGTTAGGAGCGACGATGCTCATCGAGCACGTGCCCGTCCCGGACCCCGACGGGCACGGCAGACTCCACAACCGCTTCCGGATGACCGCCTGGTGCCTGCCTCTCGGCAACGCCGCCCGCCGTGCCCGGGAGCTGTTCCGCGACCAGCTGGCCAAACAGCTCCCGGACCCCGACGTGCTCGACGACCTGGAGATCGTCGTCTCCGAACTCGTCACCAACGCCACCCGTTACGCCCCCGCCCCCTACGAACTACGCCTCCTGCACGACCACAACCTGCCCGTCCGCGCCGAGGTCGTCGACGCCGGAGCAGGAACCACCCTCATCGACCACCTCCTACGCCGCCCACCGGCCGTCCCCGAACACCTCGACGACCTCGAACCCGGCGGCCGAGGTCTGCGCATCGTCACCGAACTCACCCACGGCCACTGCGGCACCCAATGGACCCGGCTGTGCGGCACCGGCCAACTCGGCACCGCCGTCTGGTTCGACCTCCCGACCGAGCAATGCCAGCTCGACCTCACCCCCCGACGACACCACCCCTGAACTCCCCCAACCTCCGGGCAGCCAGGATCGTCCCCCGATCCCCCTGGCCCCGGAGCCGGCCCACGCCCACCACTCCCCCACACCGGGCGTGGACCGCACCCGGAGGCCGGCGTCCACGGACCCGATCCCATCCCCGTCCGTGACGCCGGCCTCCCCACCCTGTACCTCTTCCAGTCCGCGCTCCGGCCTTGAGTTCCCGGTCGACTGGAAGGTCCGCAGCCCAGACCTCTCCGCCTGAAGCGGCTCAGGCCGCGATGGGTGCCCGGGTCGGCCAGGGCGTCTCGTCGCTCGTATCCGGGTGGATCCTCATCGTGCCCGGCCCGCTCCCGACGGGCGCCTCCCCCACGCTCGGGCCTCGCGCCCCCGTCGTGCCTCGCCGCCTCGTCGTCGTGCTTCTCGCCGCCTTCGTCCTCCCGGTCACGGCCTGTCCCTCCGCCGTTTCCTCCCTGGCGGGACCGTGGCCCTGCCCGGTGAGCTCGTGGTCCGCCGGGCGCGGCGGGGCCTCGACGGCCTCCCAGACATGAGTGGTGTCCTGGGGGCCGGTGGTCTCCGGGTGAGCGGTGGAGCCAGCGGAGATCGCGCCGGCCTCGGTCGCCTCACCGTCCGGCGTGATCTCCACCTCGCGCGGCGTGGAGGGCTCGGCGTCGGAGCCGGTCTTCAGCGGAGACGTGGCGCCGAGGGCCCCGGCCGCGACGGGGGCGCCGCCGCTCATGGCCCAGTCGGAGGTCTCGCGGTCAAGCTCGATCCGCTCCGCGCTGCCCAAAGCCGCGACCGGCCCGCCGCGCTGCGGCTTGGAAAAGCTCCCGAGCCCCCAGCGCAGGTCGTGACCGAGCGAGTTCGCCTCCACCTCGGGCATGAACCGGCGCTCTCCCTCATGGGCGAACTCGCGGATCCGCAGCCTCCCCTGGACCACGACCGGCTGGCCCATCTGGACCGACTGGGCGACGTTGTCGGCGAGCCCGCGAAAGCAGCGGACGCCGAAGTAGGTCGTCTCGCCGTTGCGCCACTGCTGGTTCTCCCGGTCGTAGTAACGACTCGTCGAGGCGATCTTGAGTGAGGTCACCCGGGAGCCGTCGGGGAAGGTGTGCTGGCGCGGCGGAGCCGCGACGTTACCGGTCAGCGTGACGTAGATGTCGTTCATCGTGCCTCCCATGAGAGCCGGCCGAGCGCCGGCGGCATGAAGGACACGATCGCTCCGTCCGCCCCTCGCACGGATTACCGAATCACGCTCTGTGGAAAAGCCCGGGGTGCGCGAGGAGGCTGTGGACAACCGGACCCGCCGACCTCATCCCCGCTGAAAGCAGGTTCACGACATGCGTGGGAAAGCTGTGGACAACCAGGTCTGTCGACTTCGCCCCCGCTGAAAACAGCTTCACGACACGCGTGAGAAGGCCGTGAACAACCCGGCGGGGAGGGGTCAGTCCCGCAGGCCCCGCATCGCCGAGTTGAACTCGCTATAACGGGCCAGCTCCCGCTCCACCGGCTCGATCACCATGTTCTCGGCGATCCCGGCGACCCTGCGGCGCATCTCGCGCTCCAGCGCGTCACGCTCGTTGCCCGCGCCGAGCACGACGAAGTTGCGGCTCGCCGTCGCGGTGAGCACACCGAGCCCCAGGACAGAGAAGATCATCAATCCGACCCACGGCAGTGAGGCCGCGTCGGCGAACATCTCCAGCCCTTGTGGCGGGGTTCCCAGACCGAAAACGCCGTAGGCGAGGGCCGTACCGACCCAGGCCAGGCCCACGACGAAGAGCAGGACCAGGAAGTACTGCCAGGCCAGAAGCAGTCGCCACCAGCCGGGAACCCTGTCCAGTCTCGGCGCGACCTCCGACAGTTCCTCGGAGAGCACCTCGGGCAGCTGCGCGGAGCGGGAGCGCGCGGCGTCCCTGATCCCGTTCTGCCACGCCTCGTGCATGCCCGAGGTCAGGCCGTCGGTGAGCGCCTGGACGGCGGTGTCCACCTCGGCGGGCTGCGCGCTGACCGAACCGCCGGTCAGGCCATGGATCTCGTCTCGCAGTTTGCCCAGGCGCAGGCTTTTCAGCGGGTCGGGGCGAAGCTTGGCGGCCCAGCGGGTGTAGGGCCAGCCGACCCACTCACCGGACCGCGCGGCGTACACGTTCTCCATCGCCTCGCCGACCGCGGGGACGCCGACCGCGTCGCAGAGCGCGTCGGTGAGACCGATCCTGCGGGCGTCGTCGATGGAGGAGGGTGGGGAGGCACCGTCGGCGGGCATGACCTTCGCGAGGCGGAGCGTCAGCCGGTCGAGGTCGGCCTCCAGCCGCTGGGTCGCGGCCCTGCGCTTGGAGACGGTCTCGGCGAGGACGGCCTTGAGCTCGTCGACGCCTCTGCCCATGATCGCCGAGGTGGTGACGATCACGGGGTTCTCGACCCCCTCACGGCGGAGCATGCCGTCCAGGTCCTCGACGCACTCGGCGAGTTCCTCCTGGTCGAGCTTGTCGGCCTGGTTGAGTACGAAGATCGTCACGGCCTCGTGCCCGGCCAGATCGGTCACGTAGCGCCGGTGTGTGGAGGCGTCGGCGTACTTCTGCGGGTCGAGCACCCAGACGACGAGGTCGGCGATCTGGATGAGCCGGTCGGCCTCGGTGTCGGTCAGCGCCCGGATGGAGTCGTGGTCGGGCAGGTCGAGCAGGATCAGCCCGTGAAGCTGGCCCTCGTCCTTGTCCAGGGCGCTGGCCCTCGCGAAGCGGTGCCGCCACTGGATCTGCAGCCAGTCGAGCAGCGGACCCGCCCCGTCCAGGCCCCAGACGCAGGCGTGCGTGCGGGCCGTGGTCGGGCGGCGCACCCCTGTCGGCGACAGTTCCAGGCCGGAGACCGAGTTGAAGAGCGTCGACTTGCCGCTGCCCGTACCTCCCGCGAGCGCGACCACGGTGTGCTCGGAGGAGAGCTTCAGCCTGTCACCGGCGCGCAGCAGCAGCTGACCCGACTCGGTGAGGAGCTTGGGCTCGACCTTGCCCGGCCCCAGCTCCACGATCCGAGCCAGCGCGGCGAGCCGGCTGCCGAGACCCTGGCCTGACTGGGTGGTGCCAACACTCATCGGGCGACCTCAAGGTTGTACGTTGCCTGGTAAAGGCGGGTGGCGGCGGATTCGTCAGGTATGCCCGCACCGTCGAGAGCCTGGGCGTAACGCGCCATCTCGTCGTCGAAGAGCATGCCGATCCGGGCTCGGAGATCGCTCCGGGCCTTCACGCCGAGGTTGCGCAGCGACTCCGCGCCGAGCAGCGCGTGCACCAGCCGTTGCGGCAGGGCCCCGGCGCCGTTCCGCTCGTCCGAGGAACCGAAACCGAGCAGCCCGATGGTCAGGATCAGCGAGAGGGACTCGTCGTCGAACGAGATCACCCTCGCCACCGCCCGTTTGGTCACCCCCTCGGTGCGTATCAGCTCGACGATGTGCTCCTGCCAGGCCGCGACGGCCCGGCCGGTCCTGCGCGCGAAGTCGTCGGACGGGCGGCCGAGATCGGGGGTCGCGGCCAGGGCCTCCTGCGCGCCGGGGCGGTTCAGCCAGCGCGAGGCGGCCTCCTCCGAGGCCCGCTGCGCCGCCGAGACGACCACCGACTCCAGCCCCGCCCGCAGCGCGGACTTCAGCGCGCTGATCCGCTCGGGCGCCTGCTGGTTCGCCTTGCCGCCGAAGCGGCTCGGCCTGCGCAGGTGGAGAGTACGCATGAGGTCGCCGGACCCGGCGAAGTCCTGCCAGCGGGCGAGCACCTCACCCCTGAGCAGCGAACCGTCCTCGGTGCTCTTGTCGATGTCGGCCATCGCGCGGGCGTAGGCGCCGTCCACGTCGCCGCGAAGGTCCCTCCGGAAGGCGACCTGGATCTCCAGGTGCTTGGCCAGGGCGGGGACACGGGTGCGGAAGCTGTTCAGCACCCCGTCCAGGGTCGCCCGTACGGCCTGCGCGCGGCGCCGGTCGTCGACCGAGAGATCCGTGAGCCACTGACGCAGCTCGCTCACCTCGGTGTCGGGGAGCATCCCGTCGGTGACCCTGCTCTCGTTGATGACGAACCGCTCGACCTCGCCGAGGCCGTACTCGGTGAGCATCCTGACGAAGTGCTTGGTGATCACTTCTCGGGACCTGGGCGGCACCCGGGAGAGCACGATGGCCAGCCGGGCTCCACGCTCCTTGGCCAGGCGCAGCAGCCGCCAGGCCGGGGCGTCGGCGTACCGGGCGGCGGTGGTGACGAAGATCCACAGATCGGCCGCGTCGAGCATGCGGTGGGCGATCTCGTGGTGCTCCTCGACGACCGAGTCGATGTCGGGGGTGTCGAGCAGGGCGACACCGGAGGGGAGATGCTCGGTGGAGACGAGCACGAGGCTCCCCGAGGCGGCCTCGGGGTCGGGCTCGCCGAGCCGCCGCAGGCTGCCGAGCAGGTCGCTCTCGGCGAACCACTCATGGTCGTCGGGGTGGCAGGCCAGAATGGGCGTGCCGGTCGTCGGGCGACGTACTCCGGTCGCGCTGATCTTGGCGTTGGCCAGGGTGTTGAGAAGCGTGGACTTGCCCGCGCCGGTGGAACCCGCCACCACGACGAGCGCGGGCGCGGTGCTCGTGTGGACGCGCGGGATCACGTAGTCGTCGAGCTGGGCGAGGATCTCGCTCTGGACCCGCCTCGCCTCCTCCGCGCCGGGGAGGTCCAGGCCGAAGGTGAGGTCGGTGACGCCGGTGCGTACGGCGGTGAGCGCGTTGCTCAGCGCCTCGGAGACGGCCTCGGGAAGCGGGGTCTCCCGCATCCCATCCGGCGCTCCATCCTCGCCCTCGCTCCGGCTTTCCTCGTCCTCACTTCGGCGTTCGTCGTCCTCACTTCGGCGTTCGTCGTTCTCGCCCTGGGTTTCCTCGCCCTGGGCCTCCTCGTTCTTGCTCTCCTCGTCGCCGTCGACGGTTCCGGCCTCGTCCCGGACATCGTCACCGGCCGCGTCGTCGCCCCCGTCCTCGTTCTCGCCTGGCGTCTCGTCGGCGGCCGCGGAGGGCTCGGCGTCACTCGCGGTTTCGTCGGCGATGCCGGTGTCGGCGGTGGCGACCGTGGCGTCGCTCCGAACCTCGCCGCTCTTGGCCTCGTCGTCCTCGGCGTGGCCGGTGTCCGGTGTGCTGCCGTCGCTCTCCGCGTCGTCCTCGGAGTCGTTCCGACGTTCCTGCGAGATCGTGCCGAGAACGACCTCGTCCGGCTCCGCGTCCTTGTCGGACCGTTCCTGCTTCTCCTCCGCCCGGCTCGCGCGGAGGGACGGAGCGCCTCCGGTGCCGGACTCGCTGTCGGGGGCGTCGCCCTCGGACCGGGAGGGGGCTTCCTCTACAGCGGTGCCGGAGGCAGAAGATCCCGTCTCCGGCGCGGGGTCCGGGACTTCCTCGGAGACGGAGGCCTCGGCGCCGGTTCCGGACGGGGAGGTGGCGGGGTCGGCGGTACGAGGGACGTTCGTCGGAGGAACGGGTGCACCCGGACGGAAAAGCGCACCGGGAGCGGCATCCGCACCGGCAGGCGCGCTCGGAGGCACCGGAGCACCCGGACGGAAGATCGCGCCGGGTTCGGCCGGGGAGGCTGGAGCCCCGGAGGTCTGAGGTGCGGGAGCACCGGACGAGGGCCTGGCGGGGCCACCGGTGCGAGGGACGTTCGGAGGAACGGGTGCACCCGGACGGAAAAGCGCACCGGGAGCGGCATCCGCACCAGCGGGTGCGGATGGAGGGACAGGAGCACCGGGACGGAAGGCCGCATCGGGGGCGACGTCCGCACCAGCAGGCGCGCTCGGAGGCACCGGAGCACCCGGGCGGAAGGCCGCACCGGGAGCGGCGTCGGCACCGCCCGGAGCGCTCGGAGGAACGGGTGCACCCGGGCGGAAGGCGGCGCCGGGAGAGCCGGCTGCGGCACCCCCGCGGGAGACGCCCGGAGTGCCACCGGGGGCGCCCCGCCCTCGGGGGGTACCCTGAGGAGCCGCGGGCGTGCCCCCACGGGGAGCAGTCGGGGGTGTGCCCCCACGGGGAGCGCCCGGAGAAGCAGGAACACCCGGTGAGGCGGGGAAGCCACGGGGAGCGGGCGTCCCGGGGGCCGCGCCGGGCGAGGCGGGAGCACCTCCACGGGGGACACCCGCGGAAGGACGAACCCCCTGACCAGGAGTCGCGCCGGGCGCGGAGGGAGTGCCTCCGCGAGGGACACCGGGGGAAGCGGGACCGCCCTGACCGGGGGCCGTGGCGGGGCCGCCTCGGGAGGGATTCGCCGGGCGGTTGCCCTGGGTGCCCGGGGAGGCGGGCTTGGCGGCCGCTTCGCGGGCACGGGAGGCGGTGATGGCTTCGATCTTGGCCTGTGCGGCGGCGGCCGCGGCGTGGAAGGCCTCCATCGTCTCCTTGGAGGCGGGCGGGGCCGCGGGGTCGCTCGCCTCGGCGGAGGTCGCGGGACCGCCTCCCGCCGGACCCGCCGTCCTGCCCGAGGGCGCGGTGGAGCCGCCCCCTCCGGCCTGGGTCGCGGGACCCGGTGTCCGGCCCCGGGGCACGGCGGGGCCGGTGGCCGCCCTGGGAACGGCTGTCCCCGGTGGCTGGGCACCCGGAGGTCGGGTGCGGGCGCGGATGGAGGCCGCGTCGTCGTCGGCACGGATGGCGCCGAAGGTCACCGTCTGCTCGCCGGGGGATTCCTTGTCGTCCGACGAGGTGTCGTCAGGCGGCTCCTGGGGGGTGCCGGCGAGGCGAGGGTCACGGCCACCACCCGGTTGAGGGGGCCTGTTGGACGCCGATTTCACGGTACTCGCTCCGCTCGAACCATCTCGACCTCCTGGCCGACCTTCACGACATCGCCGACGATCACGATCGCAGGTGGTCGAATCCCAGCCGCGCTCACACGCTCCGCCACGGTGGACAGCGTGGCGTAAAGAGCGCGTTGGGTGGGAAGGGTACCGTCCTGTACCACCATTACGGGAGTTTCCGGCGAACGGCCATCACGAATCAGCGCTTCGGTTATCGCGCCGATTCGTTCGACCGCCATCATAAGCACCAGTGTTCCGCCGGATCTTGCCAGATTAGGCCAGTCGACGGTGGATCTCTCATCACCCGGCGGAACATGTACGGAAATCACGTGAAATTCCTGGCTCACGCCGCGATGGGTCACGGGGACGTTCGCCGCGGCGGGCACCGCGATCGGGCTGGTGATGCCGGGAACCACGGTGACCGGGATGCCCTCGCGGGCGCAGGCGAGCATCTCCTCGCCGCCGCGACCGAAGACGAACGGGTCGCCGCCCTTGAGCCTGACCACGAACTTGCCCTGTTTGGCGTGCTCGATCAGCAGTTCGTTGATCCGCTCCTGGGCCATGTAACGACCATAGGGGATCTTGGCGGCGTCGATCAGCTCGACGTCCGGCGAGAGCTCGTCGAGCAGAGGTTGCGGGGCGAGGCGGTCGGCGACGACCACGTCGGCCTGGGCCAGCAGCTGCCGCCCGCGGACCGTGATCAGGCCGGGGTCGCCGGGCCCTCCGCCGACCAGGGCGACGCCGACCGGCTTGGTACGGTTGCGCCTGGCGTCGACCGTGCCGTCCCTGAGGGCTCCGACGACGGCGTCCCTGATCCCGGCGGCGCGGCGGGGGTCGCCTCCGGCGGTGATCGCCACGCTGATCTCGTCCACCTTGCCGCTGGCCGGGGTCCAGGCCGCCGAGGCGTCCTTGTCGTCGGCGCGTACGCACCAGATGCGCTTGGCCTCCGCCTCCGCGGCCACCGCGGCGTTCACCGCGCGGTCGTTCGTGCAGGCCTGCACCAGCCAGGCCCCGTCGACGTCGCCGACCTGGTAGCGCCTCGCCTCCCAGGTCACGCGACCCGTGGCGATGAGGTCGTCGAGGGCGTGCGTGACGCTCGTCGAGACGACGGTGACCAGGGCGCCCGCGTCGAGCAGCGCCGGCACCCGCCGCTGGGCGACGCGCCCTCCGCCCACGACGAGCACTCGCCGCCCGGAGAGGCGCAAGCCAAGCAGGTACGGCGACATGGCGACCGATCTCCCATTCACGAGGAATTGCGAAGCATGGCGTGCTAGGAGGTAAACCTACCGGCTAATGGCGCCCGCTTCACTGCGCCCGTGTTAACAGCTGTCAAGACAGGGCTGACCGCTGTCAACCTGCCGCCCCAAGACTTCCGTACTTGACTTCCTCCCCGCGACCGAAGCCGGAGGATTCCCGCGGCTGATCTGCGGACAAGCCGCGACCGTGACGGTTGGATCAGGTTTCCTTGTCCGTCACACCGGCGGAATCGAAGGTCGCGACCTCGTGCATCACCCTGACGGCCGCACAGACGATGGGGTGGGCGAGCAGGCCACCCGTACCCTCGCCGAGCCGGAGTTCCAGCTCGACCAGGGGCCGCAGGCCGAGGTGATCCAGGGCGACGGCGTGGCCGGGTTCGGCCGAACGGTGCCCCGCCACACAGTGGTCGACGACGTCGGGGGCGAGGGCCGCCGCCGCCAGCGCCGCCGCCCCGGCGATGACACCGTCCAGGATGACCGGTACGCGAAGAGCCGCCCCGGCGAGGACGAATCCGGCGATCGCGGCGTGCTCCAGGCCGCCGACCGCGGCCAGCGTCCGCAGCGCGGACATCTCCGAGGCACTGTCCCGTTCGAGCTCCAGGCCGTTCGCCCGCAGGGCCTCGCGGACCACCTCGACCTTGCGCGCGAGGGTCTCGTCGTCGACACCGGTGCCCCTGCCGGTCACCACGGCCGCGTCGTGCCCGGTGAACGCGCAGATCAGTGCGGCCGAGGCGGTGGTGTTGGCGATGCCCATGTCGCCGGTGATCAGGCAGCGGGCGCCTCCCTCGACGAGGTCGCGGGCCACGGCGATGCCGGCCTCCAGTGCCGCGACCGCCTGCTCCGGGGTCATCGCGGGTCCGGCGGACAGGTCCGCGGTGCCGTACGCGACCTTGCTGATCGTCAGGCCGGGCGCGGGGTCGAGGTCGGCGGCCACACCGACGTCGACGACCGTCACCGAGACGCCGGCCTGGACGGCGAAGGCGTTGGCCACGGCGCCGCCCGC
The DNA here is from genome assembly GCF_044459525.1 of Streptosporangium sp. NPDC050284. NCBI lineage: Bacteria > Bacillati > Actinomycetota > Actinomycetes > Streptosporangiales > Streptosporangiaceae > Streptosporangium > Streptosporangium sp. NPDC050284. The sequence continues at coordinate 424,687 of NZ_JBITIZ010000005.1, read as the reverse complement.
GAGGAAGTTGCCGACCATCTGCAGGGTGACCTCCCTCGGCCACGGGCTCACGCCCCTGGCGTGGACGCCGTGGTCGGCCGCGAAGATCGCCAGAGCCGCGGGGGCGGGGAGGGGCGGAGGGCTCACCGCCGCGGCTCCCGCCAGTCGTACCGCCACGTCCTCCAGGGCGCCCAGCGCGCCACGGGGCTTGGTCAGGCGGTCCTGGTGGGCGCGGGCTTCGGCGACGGCCGCCGGGTCCGCGGGACGGATCGCCGCGATGGTCTCCTCAAGGGTGGTCATATGATCATTCTCCCTTGAATACGGATTTTCGGGAAAATACCGAAAAGTCATACCAAGCTGCCGGGGATCGACGGATCACCAGGCGATGCCGCTGAGCGCCTCCTCGTAACGCTCGATGACCACGTCGGCCAGGCCCTCGCAGTCGCCGATGACGTCGGCGCAGCGGACGTCCAGATTCGGGTGTCCGGCCGCGTAGGCCATCGCCTGTGCCCAGACGCGGTCGAGCAGGCCACCGGCGAACAGCAGGTAGGGGACGACGATCACGCGCTTGGCGCCGAGGCGGCGGCAGCGCTCGATGCCGCCGGGTACGCCGGGCGGGGTGAGGGAGACGAAGGCCGTCTCCACGGTCATGTACTCGTGGGCGTGGGTCTCCCAGAAGAGGCGGGAGACCCGGTGCACGTCGGCGTTCGTCTCGGGACTGGTGGAGCCGTCGCCGACCAGGACCACGGCGGTCTCACCGATCTCGATGTGCTCGGGCTCGTCGTCGAACACCCCGGCGGCGGCCGGGACGAGCCGGAGGCTGGCGACCTCGGCCGCCGCGTCGGCCAGACGCTCGGCGAGCAGCGCGAGGATGCGCGGGTCCGAGCCGAGGGGACGGCCGTAGTCGCAGGTCAGCATGGGGTGCCTCTCCTGCTCGCGGGCCATCGCCGAAGGGATGTCCGCGCCGAGCCACACGTCTCCGGCGAGGCTCATCGGCTGGGCCACCATCCGGTGGTGCCCGCGAGCGACCAGCGAGGCGACGGAGTCGCTGAGGCGCGGTCTGGCCCTGGCGATGTAACCACCGGAGACGTCCACTGCCGTCTGATCCAGGCGGCAGCGGAGCCGATGGATGAACCTGCCGAATTCAGCGGATCCATTGTCGTCGTGCGAGCCCTGCCCGATGAGCAGCAGCGGCGGTTTCGTGACTCCTCCGCCCCCTGAGGGGAGCGGCTTCTCGCTTCCCTCGACGGAGGTAGGCGACGGCCAAGCCCTGACCGCTTCAGACATCGGAACCATAGCAGGGAAGCAATTCACCTGCCGGGTAAATCCGGCAGTCCCCTCGCTAAATATCATGGAACAGGACTCCAATGACCTTGACCTGGGACTACGCAGTAGCGAATCGCGACCATATCCGATTTCGGCACCGCATGAACAGGTAACGGATCGGTAAATTCTATCTTTTCTTCCCGTTGATCCCGCGGATGACGAAGATCGGATCGACCGCGGCGGGCGACGCTCCCCAGCGGGTCGGCCCATGTGGATCACACGCCCTGGCGCGTCAACCAGGCTCGCGGGAGACGTCCGGCACGGCCACGCCGCCGTTCCACATCCCGCGTACCCTCCCCGCCCGTTCCCCCCTCCCGACCAGGCATGACGTCCATCGCGCCGCCCGCGACACGAGAATCCCGCGTGGATCAGGACAGATCGCTTCTGAGCATTCCCAACACCACGATGTCGCGCGGGCCGTCCTCCCCCAGGTCGGCGGCGCGAAGTACGCCCTCCCTGACGAAACCGGCCTTCTCCGCGACCCGCAGGGAGGCCGTGTTGTCCAGGGCGGCGCGAAGCTCGATCCTGCGCATCTCCGTGGTCTCGAACACCCAGCGCGCCACACCGAGCAGGGCCTCGGTGGCGTAACCCCGGTCCCGGTGCAGCGGATGCACCCCGTACCCGACCTCGGTGGTCCCCGCACCCCAGAGGGTCCTGAAGAGGCTGATCGCGCCCACGATCAGCCCGTCGGCCTCCATCGCCAGGTGCACGCCCTGGCCGGAGCGGTGCAACTCGTGCACGCCGTGGGAGAGCCACTGGGAGATGCCCGACGGGTGCCCGGGGGCGCCTGGCGGCAGGAACCTGTCACGCGCCCTGATCACCGAGCGGACGCGAGGGGCGTCACCCGGGCGGAAGGGCCGGATCACGAGCCGGCCGGTCAGGATCGGCGGATCGGGTACGAAGGCGGTCACGCGCCCTCCTTGCCGGGGGATGTGTGGTCCCAACCTCACCTCGGCGGGACCCGCCCGCGCAAGATCCCGATCCTGCCCGGACGGGCCGGATCGGCATCCGAAGGGAACGGCTCAACGGACGACGAGTCGGTGGTGATCATCCAGACCGGGCCGGCTCGGGGTGCGGCTCAGCGGACGACGACCTCCGTCGGCGAGGATCGTCCCCGCCGAACCGGCTGGAGGTGTGACGGCTCAGCGGACGATGACGACCTCCAGCGTGCGTGGGCCGTGCACGCCCTCCACCCGGTTCAGCTCGATGTCGCTGGTCGCGGAGGGGCCGCTGATCCAGGTCAGCGGCCTGGTGGGGTCGAGCCTGCCGACGGCCTCTGGGACTCCTGCCACGATCTGCCCGGCCCGCACCACGCACAGGTGGTAGTCGGGGACCAGGGTGAGTGCCCGCCGCCCCTGGCCGGGTCCGGCGTCCAGCACGATGGTGCCGGTCACCGCGATCGCGACCGCGCATCCGGTGACGACCCCGTCCACCCCGTCCAGTTCCACCGCGCTCAGCGGAGGGTCGTCGGTGACCGGATCGTCCGGCGCCCACTCCGGCGGCAGTCCCTCAGGGACGACCAGCCGGGCGGCGCCCCGCCGGGCCAGCGCCGCCGCGATCGTCGCGGCGACCTCCGCCTCGTCCACCACGTGGACGACGGCCCGGTAGTCGGCCACACGCTCGGCGAACAGCTCCACCGCGCCCTCCGGGGCCGCCGGCCCCGGTGACGTGCGGTAGGCGCGGGTGATCTCGACGTCGGGAGCTCCGGCCACGGCGGAGCGGATCCTCGCCAGGATCCGCTCCTTGGCCCCCGTACCGGAGAGGTCGTCCGTACCCGAGGAGCCGCCCGTACCGGAAAGACCACCCGCAGCCGAGGAACCGCTCTTGTGGGGGAGGTCGCCCGCACCCGAGGAGGCACCGGACGGGCGCCCGGGACCGGGCGCGGGGGATGCTGCTCCGGCGGTCATCGGGCACCTCCGTCGGTACGGTTCCACCAGTCGCGGAAGGACTCGGCGGGGATGTCGGGAATGTCGCGGGTGTCGGTCCAGGCGGAGAGCGGCCCTGGCAGGCGGCCGGGGACGAACCTGCGCAGGCGTCCGCCGAACCGCTGGGCGCGTGCCAGCCGCGTGGGGCGGTCGAACACCCACCCGGCGGCGCGCATGCCCAGGCGCTCGGCGCGCGCGTGGCGGACCTTGCCGCGCAGGTGGACCAGGACCTCGGGGATGTCGATCGCGACCGGACAGGCGTCGAAGCAGGCGCCGCAGAGAGTCGAGGCGTACGGCAGCGACGCGTCCAGCTCCGAGGCGGTCCCGCGCAACTGCGGGGTGAGGATCGCACCGATCGGTCCCGGATAGACCGATCCGTACGCGTGGCCTCCGGCGCGCTCGTAGACCGGGCAGACGTTGAGGCAGGCGGAGCAGCGGATGCAACGCAACGCCTGGCGGCCCACCTCGTCGGCGAGCACGTTCGTGCGGCCGTTGTCGAGCAGCACCAGGTGGAACTCCTGGCCCTCGGTCGCGCCCGTCCAGGTGGAGGTGTAGGGGTTCATCCGCTCGCCGGTGGAGCTCCTGGGCAGCAGCTGGAGGAAGACCTCCAGGTCCTGCCAGCTCGGCAGCAGTTTCTCGATGCCGACCACGCTGATCAGCGTCTCGGGCAGGGTGAGACACATCCGCCCGTTGCCCTCGGACTCCAGCACCACCAGCGTGCCGGTCTCGGCGATCATGAAGTTGGCGCCGGAGACGGCGACCCTGGTCGACAGGAAACGTTCGCGCAGGTGGAGCCTGGCGGCCTCGGCGAGAGCGCGGGGCTCGTCGGTCAGGTTCTCGGGCGCCGCGCGGCCCCAGTCGGCCATCTTCTCCTGGAAGATCTCGCGGATCTCCGAACGGTTGCGGTGGATCGCCGGGACCAGGATGTGCGAGGGCCAGTCGTCACCGAGCTGGACGATCAACTCGGCCAGGTCGGTCTCGTAGGCGGTGATGCCTTCTGCCAGGAGTGCCTCGTTGAGGCCGATCTCCTGGGTGGCCATCGACTTGACCTTGACCACGGTGGTCTCGCCGGTGGCCTTGACCAGGTCGGTGACGATCCTGTTCGCCTCCTCGGCGTCGGCCGCCCAGTGGACGTGGCCGCCCGCGGCGGTGACGGCCTCCTCCATGCGGAGCAGGTAGTGCTCCAGGTTGCGCAGGGTGTGGTCCTTGATCTCCTTGCCCGCCCGGCGGAGCTCGGCCCAGTCGGGCAGCTCGTCGACCACGAGGGCCCGCTTGCCGCGGATCGTGCGGGTGGCCCTGCGGAGGTTGTATCTGAGCTGCGAGTCCCGCACGGCGACCGCGGCGTTCGCCGGGAAGGCGGGCATGCCCAGGAACGTGCCGCTCACCGGTGGGCCTCCCTCACGTGAGTCCTCTCATCGACGCTCTTCTCGTCAACGCCCCTCCCACCGACGCCCCTCTCGCCGACGGCTCTCTCCCCTGCGGCTCTTTCACCGACGGCCGGGCCGCTCATCAGGTGGTCTCCGTGGCGGCGAGGATCTCGGCGAGGTGCATGATCCGCACACCGGTGCGCTGGCGTTTCAGGGTGCCGCCGATGTGCATCAGGCAGGAGTTGTCGGCGGCGCACAGCACCTCGGCGCCGGTGGTCGCGACGTTGTGCACCTTGTCGGCGCACATCGCCGCGGAGATCGCCGGGTTCTTCACCGCGAAGGTGCCGCCGAAGCCGCAGCACTCGTCGGCACCGGGTAGCGGGACCAGCTCCAGCCCCCTGACCTGCTCCAGCAGCCGGGTGGGCCGATCTCCCACGCGCAGGATCCGCATCGAGTGGCAGGTCGGGTGGTAGGTCACCCGGTGCGGGAAGTAGGCGCCCACGTCGGTGACGCCGAGGACGTCGACGAGGAACTCGGAGAGGTCGTAGACCCTGGGCACCAGCTCGGCCACCTCGGCGGCGAAGGATCCGGACTCGTCCGCTCGGGACGCCGGACCGGGGCGCGGGTCCTTCGGCGGAGCAGGCGATTCCGGCTCGCCCGCGAGAGGCGCCGGAGCGGGGCCCGAGCCTCTCGGCGGAGCCGTCCGGGGCGCCGAGGCCCCGACGGTCCCGGTGATCAGCCCCCCGGGGGACCCGGCCCTGACCTGGGCGGGGGCGGCGGCGGTGCGGGCGAGCCGGGGGTACTGCTCGCGGACCATCGCGGCGCACGATCCCGACGGCGCGACGACCGCGTCGTAGGGGGCGAAGACGTCCACGAAGTGCCGCGCGAGCCTCCTGCCCTCCTCGGGATATCCCGTGTTGACGTGCATCTGGCCGCAGCAGGTCTGGGCGGTGGGGAAGTCGACGTCGCATCCGAGGCGGCGCAGCAGCGTGACGACCGCCCGCCCGGTGCCGGGAAACAGGGTGTCGTTCACGCAGGTGACGAAGAGGGCGACGCGCACGGCGCTCCTTCCTTTCAATGGCCTGACCACAGTATGGTCTGACCATATTTCTCCACAAGAGGAGGTCCCCTTGAGCGGTTGGCAGCCGGTCCGGCGCACCCGGACGTTCGAGGAGGTGATCGCCCAGATCGAGCGCCGCATCGCGGACGACGGCCTCAGGGTCGGGGATCGCCTGCCCGGCGAGCGGCAACTCGCCGAGCAGCTACGGGTGAGCCGGTCGTCGGTACGCGAGGCGATGCGGGTGCTGGAGACGCTGGGAGTGGTCTCCTCGCAGGTCGGACGAGGTCCCGACGCGGGGGCCCTCCTCATCTCCAGGCCCGCCGAGGCCCTGAGCGACCTGCTCAGGCTCCACCTCGGGCTGGCGAACCTGTCGTTGGAGGAGGTCGTCGACGCCCGGTTGATGATCGAGAAGTGGTCGGTCTCGCACGCCGCCGTCCACGGGGCCGACCTGTCCGCCCTGACCGCCGCACTGGAGCGCATGGACGCCACGACGACGGCCGAGGAGTTCGTCGAGCACGACACGGACTTCCACGTCGCCATCGCCGAGGCCTCGGGCAACAGGCTGACCACCGCGATGATGCTCTCCCTGCGCGACTCGCTCCGCCGCTACGCGGTCGAGGCGGTCGAGCGCCTGGGCGACACCGCGGGGCTCATGGCCGACCACCGCCGGATCCACCGGGCCATCGCCGCCGGGGACGCGGCGGAGGCCTCGTCCGCCGTCGAGGACCACCTGCGACGGGCCTACCCCGGCATCTCACGTCCCCCACGGGCTGAGGATGATGAGGGGCTTGAAGGGCAACAGGGGCGGCCTGACCGAGTCGGCTGAGCGGCAGGAGGCGCCCGAGCAGGAGACCAGGGCGTCGAGTTGCCGGTTGAACTCGGCGATCACGGGGAGCGGGATCTCCGCGGCGAGGTTGTGAAGCTGGTAGGGATCCCTGACGACGTCGTAGATCTGGTACTCGCCGGTGGAGTAGCGGACGAAGGTGCTCTGGGCGGTCCGCATCCCCTGGTAGGCGGGGACCGGGGTCTGGCGGGCCGAATCCGGGCTGGTCGGGCGGTAGAACTCCAGCAGCACGTTCTGGCGCCACGAGGGCGGTGTCTCACCCCGCAGGAGCGGCAGCAGGGAGCGCCCCTCGGCGAAGTCGGGGAGCGTGACCCCGGCGAGCTGCGCGAACGTCGGGGCGAGGTCCACGCTCGCGGCCATGTCGCCGACGACGCGGCCCGCCTGCACACCGGGTCCCCTCACCAGCAGCGGCACCTTGATCGACTCATCGAAGGGCGTGGTCTTGCCCTGGCCGAGCCGGTGCTGGCCCAGGTGGAACCCGTTATCGGAGGAGAAAAAGATATACGTTTCATCGAGCTTGCCGGAGACCCTGAGCGATTCGACGAGGGCGCCCACCATGTCGTCCACGCCGAGCATCGCCCGGAGCCGGTCCCGGTAGTGCCGGTCGATCTTGCGGATCCTCGCAGCGTCGAACGGCGGGAGCGACCTGAGCCAGAGCGGCTCGGCACTGACATCCGCCTGGTCGAAGGACGGGGTGCGCGGGGCCACCACCCCGGCGAAGGCGGCCTCGTGCCGGGGGGCGTGGTTGGCCGGGTTGTGCGGGGCGACCGGGGCGAGATACAGGAAGAACGGATCCTGGCTCGGCTGGGAGACGAACGCCCTCGCCTTCGCGCTGAGCACGTCGGTCAGATAGTCCTGCGGCGCGAAGCCGTATTTCCGCAGCATGCCGTTCTCGTTGAGCGTGTAGCCGTACTCCTCGTACAGCCTGCGCACCGGCACGTCCCACTCGTCCCAGCCGGGAGGCACGTGGGTGGCGGAGGTGGCGCCGCCGGGATAGTGGTTGAGGTATTTGCCCATCAGCCCGGTGCGGTATCCGGCCGACTTCATCCAGGTCGCGATGTTGGAGCGTTCCAGGCCGGATGTGTAGTACTTGGTGAACCCCCCTTCGGGGGCGGTGTTGGTCAGCACGCCGTGGCTGTGCACGTACTGGCAGCGCATGATCGACGCACGTGAGGGACAGCACCAGGAGTTCGGCACGAAGAACCTGTCGAAGCCGGTGCCGCCCTGCGCGAGGAGATTCCAGATGTTGGGAAATCTCCGCAGATCACCCGCCTCCAGGTCGTCGACGAGGACAAACACGATGTTGGGCCGTCCCTGCGCGTGCGCCACGGCCGGGATCGTTCCCATGGCGGCGAGGGCGAGCAGCGACACCAGGGAGAGGAGTTTGCGAGCGGCGTTGAGCACAGAAACACGCTTCCCGAAAGACAGAATCTCGACACCTCACACTCGACCGACCAATATAGAACGTGTTCTAATTGCGGGATCCGTCCGGCGCCGCGTCGCGAGGAGAACCCCGTGAGCACCGACCTGAAGCTCGGCCTGAACCTCGGCTACTGGCAACGGAACGCCGACGACGCCACCGAACTCGTCCAGACCGCGGAGCGATTGGGTTATGAGTCCGTCTGGACCGCGGAAGCCTACGGTAGCGACGCCTTCACCCCCCTGGCCTGGTACGGCGCGCAGACATCCCGGATCAAACTAGGCACATCCGTGGTGCAGATCTCCGCCAGAACCCCGGCGGCGACCGCGATGACCGCGATGACCCTGGATCATCTCACCGGCGGGCGGCTGCTGCTCGGCATCGGCGCGTCGGGGCCCCAGGTCGTCGAGGGCTGGTACGGAAACCCGTTCCCCAGGCCGCTCGCCCGCACCCGCGAGTACGTCGAGATCATGCGCAAGGTGTGGCGCCGCGAGGAGCCGGTGACCAGCGACGGTGAGCACTATCCCCTCCCCTACCCGGGAGGCGCGAACCTCGGCAAGCCGCTGAAGCTGATCACCCACCCGCTGCGCGCCGAGATCCCTCTCTACCTGGGTGCGGAGGGGCCGAAGAACGTCGCGCTCGCCGCCGAGATCGCCGACGGCTGGCTGCCGCTGTTCGTGTTCCCCGAGAAGATCGAGCGGATGTACGGCCCCTCGCTCGCCGGCGCCGACCCCGGCTTCGACATCGCCGCCATGGTCATGACCCTCATCACCGACGACGTCCGAGCGGCGCTGGACGGGGTGAAGATGATGCTCACCCTCTACATCGGCGGCATGGGGGCCAAGGGCCGCAACTTCCACGCCGACATCATCGGCAGGATGGGCTACGCCGAGGCCGCCGAGGAGATCCAGGCCCTCTACCTGGCCGGACGCAGGGACGAGGCGTTCAACGCGATCCCCGACGAGCTGGCCGACGGCATCTCCCTGGTCGGCCCCGCGGGCCGCATCCGCGAACGCCTTGAGCTGTGGCGTAACAGCCCGGTGAGCAACCTCCTGGTGATGGGCCCTCGCGACGAGGCCTCCCTGAAGACCATCAGGGACCTCGTCCTGGGCTGACCCGTCCCGGGCGACGCCGCTCCTCCTCGCGCGAGGACCGCCCCGCCGCCCGCCGGTCTCGCCGTGCGGCGGGGCGGACGTCACCTCCGAACGCCGACCTCCCCCACCCAGCCGGACTCCTCGTAGGCGATCCTGAGGCCCTTGCGGAAGGGGAGGTGCGCGGAACGGTCACCGGTACGGGGGCTCTCGTCCGGGCCCGTGTAGACGAAGGCCAGCAGGCGCGCCCCCGACTCGTCGACGACCAGGGTGTGGTGGCCTTCGGCCGTGATGACGGCGAAGCCGGTGCGCCCGAGCGGGTCGAGGACGTCCTTCTTCAGGACGATCCCGGGCTGGGCCGCGAGGACGCGCAACGTCGCGGCACGTGTGGCCGGGCTCGCGGGTGAGGCGAGCAGGTACCGCGCGGCGTCGAAGACGAAGGCCGGGAACGGCCCGTCCCGGTGGGCCGAGCGGAGCCACCGCTCCAGCTCTTCGGCGTCACCGGGCAGGTCCCGCACCTCGTCCATGGTCAGCGTCTCGCTCCCGACCCGCCATCGCAGCGAGAGCCGGGAGAAGTCCTCGGTACGCGGCCTGGGCCACAGTGCCGGGGCCCCTTTCGCCCTCCATGCCGCCTTCGCGGCTTCAGTGGCGAAAGTGATATTTACATCCTGGTTAGACACGATCCGCCCGGCCCGGCCGTCATACCAGGACTCGTCAGTGTGGGCGACGGTCGCGCCGGACCCGGCGGGTTCGAAGGTCCTGGTGCGCTCGAACCAGTACCGGCCTTCCGGGGAGGTCGTGCGCGCCGCCGTCTCCGCACCCGTCAGCAGGAACGACCGGGCGTCGAGCGTGACCACCCGCGTGCCGGGGGTCGCGACCGGGAGCGAGCCGGAGGTCTCGGAGGGCGGCACCTGGGCCTCGGGGTGCCGTACCGGGGAGGTGCCCGAGGCCGGGTCCGGGGAGGCGATCGCCGCGGTCCGGCCCCCGCCCGGCCCCCGCAGCCCGACCGTCCCCGTCATGACGGCGGGCACCGTCACGGCGGCGGCCAGCCCGACGAGGGCGCCGGTCAGCACGATCCCGGGGGTGAGGCGGAGACGGGACAGAGGGCGGGAGGCGTCGAGGGGCACGCGGAAGGACACGGAATCGGGAGCGCGACCGGACGCACGATCGGGCCCGGACACGGCCGTCGCGAAGGCACGGGCGAGATCGGCCTCGCGGCGCCGCCGGTGGGCGTCCTCGGTGAGTGCGTCCGGGCGCAGCGCGCGGACACGTTCGTTGACGTCGTTCAAGGCTGCTCCTGCAGGGTAGTGGTCGGGGTGAGGTCGAGTACCTGGGACAGGCGGCGGCGGGCGCGATACAGGCGAACGGTGAAGGCCCGGGCGGAACAGCCGGCGAGCTTGGCGGCGTCGGCCGGAGCCAGCCCGTACCAGCTGGCCAGGATCACCGCCTCGGCGTCCAGCTCGGACAACCCGGCGAGCGCCGCGAGAGCCGCCTCGCGCTCGGCGACCTGCTCGGCCACCCGCTCGGTCACGTCGCCCTCCGAGGACAGCTCCGCCAGCCGTTCCACCAGTGCCCGCCGTCGCAGCCCGGAACGCCGCTGCCCGCGCAGCAGGTTCCGGGCGACGCCGAGCAGCCAGGGCAGCGACGGCTCCGGCAGCTCCTCCAGCTGCCGCCAGGCGATCAGGAACGTCTCGCTCGCGATGTCCTCGGCCGCCTGCCGCTCCGCGCGCAGCAGCGTGTAGCCGAGCACGCTGCGATAGTGCTGGTCGTACAGCGCGGTGAATCGCGCTTCTGGATCATCCACACCAAGGAGTGCCTTTCCCGGCCCCCCGATCACCGGCCGGGAAGAGAAAAGTTATCCGGCACCCCGTTTCCCCACCCACCCGCCTCGGCCTGCCCCTGCCTTCTCCACGCCCTCGCCCGCATGGATCGCCGGTCTGACACCGCCCGGCGCCACGGTCGTTCCGAAGCGCTTGACCAGCCCGGATCCCTCAAGGACAACGTTCACGCGAGCACTTTCCCGTGCGGAGGACGGCGGCAGATCGACCGATCGTCTCCACGTCCCCCGGACGGGGTCGGCCGAAAGGACGATTCGCCGTCGCTTACCGGCACATCGGCCGGATGCCCGATCCGTGACCGCCTCAGGGCTGGCACAATCCAACAGGTGACGATTCGGGTGCTCATCGCCGATGACCAGGAACTGGTGCGGACCGGGTTCCAGATGATTCTGGACGCCCAGCAGGACATGGAGGTCCTGGCGACGGCCGCCAACGGGGCCGAGGCCGTCGAGCTGGCACGACGGTTACGGCCGGACGTGTGCCTGCTCGACATCCGCATGCCCAAGCTGGACGGCCTGGAGGCCACCCGCATCCTCGCGGGGCCGGGGGTGGCGGACCCGATGAGGGTGGTGATCGTCACCACCTTCGACCTCGACGAGTACGTCTACGGCGCGCTGCGCGCGGGGGCGACCGGTTTCCTGCTCAAGGACAGCGGGCCGACGCTGCTCATCGAGGCGATCCGGGCCGCGGCGGCCGGGGACGCACTGGTGTCGCCCTCGGTGACCGTGCGCCTGCTCGAACACCTCTCCCACCCTCGGGCCGGTGGCGTACGCCCGCCCAGCGAGCCCCTCACCGAGCGTGAGCTGGACGTCGTGCGCCTGGTCGCCAGGGGGCGGACCAACCAGGAGGTCGCCGCCGAGCTGTTCGTCTCACTGTCGACCGTGAAGACGCACCTGGGGAGCATCCAGGTGAAGCTGGGTGCGAGGAATCGGGTGGAGATCGCCGCCTGGGCGTGGGAGTCCGGCATCGTCGGCTGAGCAGGGCATCCGCGCTGATTAGCGGGAGCGCTGACGGGATAGGAAAAGGGGCAGGTCCTCAGCGCATGGCGGGGGGGAGATATACATGCGCTCTATCCCATCTCTACAAAAATCGGCCTCGGCCGTCTATGTCACGCTCACCGCACTGGTGGTCGCGGTCGCCGCCCTGGCGGTGTTCGAACAGGTCCGCGGTCGGCGCCTCGTCCTGGAGATATCCGAGCTCAACGGCGACCCCCACGCCCCCGGAGCCGACGCGGTCTTCGGCGCGGTCACCGTCTTCGCCATTCTGATCATGTTCTTCGCCGCATCCGCGATCGCCGCCGTCGCCGCCTACCTGAACTGGCTGCTTCGCGCCCGGCAGGGCGCCGACCGGACCGCGGTGGCGCCGGTCCTGGTGAGCTGGTTCGTGCCCGTGGTCAACCTGGCCGCGCCCCCCGTGCTGGTCGACCGGCTGTGGCGAGCCTCCCGCCCGCCGCTGGATCGCCGCCTGCGCTGGAAGGCGCTGCTCACCGCCTGGTGGCTGAGCTGGCTCGTCGCCTCCGCGCTGGTGCTGGCCCGGTTGTGGCCTGGGGCGCCCCAGGGAGGCGCGAGCCTGACCGGGTTCGGCCTGACCGAGCTGGTCGCCGTCGCGACCGCCTCCCTGCTGTGCGCGACGACCGTGCGGCAGATCACCGGGATCCAGGCCGCGGGCGGCGGGCACCGGCGGCGGACCAGGCCTGAGCGCCGCCTCCCGGCGCAGGCGGCGGAGACGGTCCCGGTGAAACCGACCTCGGTGCAGCAGGACCAGGTGCAGCAGGACCGGGTGAAGCGGAACCCGGTGAGATCGGTCCCGACCCCGCTCGCGGACGACCCCGCGCCCTCCCTCTCCGAGGCGCCCTCGCCGGAGGTCTCCGGGCAGGAGCAGCCCCAGGAGGTCCATCCCGCCGGACAGTGAGCGAGCACCGCCCCGCCCGATGGAAGGCACGCGGGAGGCACGCCGGGGCGGGACGTCACTCCCATGCCCTGATCAGCAGCCAGCCCTCGCCCGCGGTGTCGAACCTGAGCTCGTAGGTGCCGGCCCGGCCTCCCGAGGCGGCCTCGACCCGCCAGAACCGGCGCTCGCCGGGATCACCGGCGGAGGTCTTCCACCACTCGCGTGCGACGACCCAGTGGTCGAGAACCCTGCCGACGGCGTGGAGGCGATCGCCCCAGACGAACTGGACGGGCTGCCCGTCGCGGATCCACACTTCGACGGGGTCGCCGTAAAGTCTGCTCAAGACGCTCTTCTCCCGCGGCTTTCCGATGAGCACCCGGGGGAAGACGGGCCTGGCGTATCGAACATACGTTCTTACCGGGCCGGGCGCAAGTCCCCCACCTGCCGTACGAGCGGATTGGCGTCCACCGAGTTGCGGATGCTGAAGGTGACGCTGCCCGCGCGGTAGCGGTCGTCGGACCACTCGACGGGCCGCCCCTCGTGGGTGGTGGTGACCCGGCGCTGGCGCAGCAGCGGGCTGCCCCTGCGCACGGCCAGCAGCCTGGAGTCCTCGACGCCCGCGGCCACCGCGTCGATGAGGTGCTCGCCGTAGGCGAAGACGAGGCCGACACTCTCGTAGAGGGCCTGGGTGACCGACTCGCAGCCCGGTTCGATGCGCTCGACGGCCGGGGCGATCCACCCGGCGTAGACCGTGCGTTCCAGCATCACCGGCTCGCCCTCCAGGGAGCGCAGCCGCAGCACGAAAAGCACCGGATCGCCCGGCTGAAGCGCGAGCCTGGCGGCCTCGGTGACGCCGGCGCCCCTGCGGCGCTGCTCCAGCACCCGCCCGCTCACCCGATAGCCCATCACCCGCGCCCACTGGGCGAAGCTGTGCAGTTCGGCGAAGCTCTGGCTGCGCTCACGGCCGAGCACGATGCGCCTGGCGCCCTGGCGGGACCCGACCAGGCCCTCGGTGGCGAGTACGGCGACCGCCTGGCGGATCGTGCCGCGCGAGGCCGCGAAGCGGGTGGCCAGCTCGGACTCCGAGGGGAGCTGGGCGCCCACGGGGTGCTCACCTCGCATGATCGCGTCGCGTAGCTCCTCCGCGATGCCCATGTACCGGGCCGTCACATCCGCCCCCCTTCCGGCGCACCCGCGAACCCCACGGCTCTCTCCCATGCATCCCCGCACGCCCGGTGACCACGCAATCTCGCCTCGCCTCTCAAGCCGCCCGCTCGCATCCGGCCCGGCAGGCGTCAACGGAATCCCTCACTGCGCGCACCGTGTGTCCGACTGAACCCCACCCTAAACAAGCGTTATTGCCACACATAGCCCAAGTTCCCGCATTTCACCCTTGTACTTGGCCCGTTCACCAAACAGCAACTGATTCACGACATAGGAGGCCTAGCTTGTTTGTACAAGTTCGTCTACTTTCGTGAAATATTGCGCGACACCCCCTTGGGAGACACAGTGATCGCATCCCGAGTTCGCTTTGCAGGCCTGGCCGCATTCCTCCTGATGAGCGCCACAGCGTGCGGAGCCGCCCCCACCACAACGGCCCCCTCGGCGGGCGCCGACGGCGGCTCCGCGGCCGGAGTGGACGCCAGAACCGCCACCTCCGCCGCCGACTTCGGCGGGCTGGACAAGCTCGTCGAGGCCGCCAAGAAGGAGGGCAAGCTCCACGTCATCGCCCTCCCGCCCGACTGGGCCAACTACGGAAAGATCATCGAAGCCTTCAAGGCGAAGTACGGCATCGAGATCGAGAGCGAGACCCCCGACGCCTCCAGCGCCGACGAGATCAACGCGGTGAAGACCCGCAAGGGCCAGGACCGCGCCCCCGACGTGCTCGACATCGGCCAGTCCTTCGCGATCAGCGGCGCCGCCGAGGGCCTGTTCGCGCCGTACAAGGTCGAGAGCTGGGACAAGATCCCCGACAACCAGAAGGAGCCGAGCGGCCTCTGGTTCAACGACTACGGCGGCTACATCTCCATCGGCTGCGACGCCAAGAAGATCGACAAGTGCCCGGAGACCTACGCCGACCTACTAAAGCCCGAGTACAAGGGCAAGGTCGCACTGAACGGCAACCCCACCAAGTCGGGCTCGGCGTTCGCGGGCGTGTACGCGGCGGCCCTCGCCAACGGCGGCTCCTTCGACGACATCAAGCCCGGCCTCGACTTCTTCAAGAAGCTGAAGGAGACGGGGAACTTCAACCCGGTGGAGACCACCCCGGCCACCATCGAGAAGGGCGAGACCCAGATCAGCATCGACTGGGACTACAACAACGCCGCCTACGCCCCCAAGATGGCCGAGAAGGGCATCGACTGGAAGACCGTCATCCCCGGCGACGGCAAGTACTTCCAGCTTTACGCCCAGGCCATCAACAAGGACGCCCCGCACCCGGCCGCCGCGCGCCTGTGGCAGGAGTTCCTCTACAGCACCGAGGGCCAGAACCTCTACCTCGGCGGCTTCGCCCGC
Organism: Streptosporangium sp. NPDC050284; assembly: GCF_044459525.1. Taxonomy (NCBI): domain Bacteria; kingdom Bacillati; phylum Actinomycetota; class Actinomycetes; order Streptosporangiales; family Streptosporangiaceae; genus Streptosporangium; species Streptosporangium sp. NPDC050284. Next base: position 409,433 of record NZ_JBITIZ010000005.1, on the reverse strand, counting down.
CCGGTGCTGCTGCCCGCGATGAAGGCCGACGGCACGGTCGACGCGACGGCGGAGGCCAACCTCCCGCCGGTCGAGGGTGACCCCACCTTCCCGACGGAGGCCCAGGTCAACAAGGCCAAGGAGGTCCTGGCCGACGGCTGGGGCGCCGCGGTCTCGGGATGACGGTCCCGGCTGTCACGGCCGCCGCCCCGCGCGGCGGCCGTCCTCGCTCCAAGAACTGGGTGGGAGCCCTGCCGCTGCTCGTCGTGACGGCGGTGGCCTTCGGGATCCCGGCGCTCACGCTGCTGGTCGGCGCGTTCACCGTCAAGGACCCGGTGACCAAGGTCTCCTCCCTCGGCACCGCCAACCTGTCCAGAAGCCTGCAGGGCCCCTACCTCAACGCCCTGATCAGCAGCGTTCAGCTGTCGGCCGTGGTGGCGGTCGCCGCCGCGGTCGCCGGGACGTTCCTGGCCCAGGCCGTCGTCACCTCCCGGTTCACGGCCCTGCGCGAGGCCGTGCTCACCTTCTCCGGCGTGCTGGCCAACTTCGGCGGCGTGCCACTCGCCTTCATCTGGATCGCCACCCTGGGCAACTCGGGAGTGATCACCACCGCGCTGGGCCTCGGCCCCGGAGTGCTGTACAACTTCTGGGGCCTCGCCCTGGTCTACATGTACTTCTCGGTGCCGCTGATGGTGCTCGTCGTGACCCCGGCGCTGGACGGCCTGCGCCCGCAGTGGCGGGAGGCGGCACAGAACAACGGCGCCACCACCTGGCAGTTCTGGCGCTACGTCGGCATCCCGGTGCTCACCCCGGCCCTGCTCGGCGGCGTCGTCCTGCTGTTCGGCGGCGCCTTCGCCGCCTACGCCACCGCCTACGCCATGGTCGGCAGCACGGTCCCCCTGGTCACCCTGCAGATCGCCGAGGCACTCACCGGGGACGTCCTCATCGGGTACGAGAACGTCGCGCTCGCCCTGAGCCTCGACATGATCGTCGTCGCGCTGCTGGTGATGGCGGTCTACCTGCCGCTGCAGAAGAGGAGCTCCCGATGGTTGCGGTAGCGACCCTGCCCGACGTCACTCCGGGTCCCGCCGCCACCGCCCGTCCCGGAGCTCGGCGGGCCTGGCGCGGGATCGTGCTGGTCGTCGCGGCGGTCTACTTCGTCGTACCGATGGCGGTGTCCTTCTGGTTCACCGTCTACTCCGAGGGCCAGGGCTTCTCACTCGCCGCCTACGGGCGGATCCTGTCGGCGCCCGGCTTCGTTCCCAGCCTGCTGCTCTCCCTGGCGCTGGCCGCGGCGACCATCGTCGCGGTGCTGCTGCTCACCCTCCCCGCCATGCTCGCCGTGCGGCTCGGCGCGCCCCGGCTGCGCCCCGTGCTGGAGGTGCTCTCCACGCTCCCGCTGGTCGTACCGCCGATCACCTACGTGGTCGGCATCAGCACGGCGCTGCGTGACGGCGTCGAGGCGCTGGCCGCCACACCGTTCTGGGCGACGCTCATCGCCATCCAGGACCAGAGGTTCCCCTTCGTCCTCGTGCTCGCGTACGTGATGCTGACGCTGCCGTTCGTCTACCGGTCGCTGGACGCCGGGCTGCGCGCGATCGACGTGCGGACGCTGGTGGAGGCGGCACGCAACCTGGGTGCCTCGTGGCCTTACGTGCTGTTCCGCGTGATCATCCCCAACATCCGCTCCTCCATCGCGAGCGCCTCCTTTCTCGCCCTCGCGCTGGTGCTCGGCGAGTACACCGTCGCCGCCCTGCTCGGCTACCAGACGTTCCCCGTCTGGATCGTCACCATCTCCGGGAACGACGGACAACTCTCCGTCGCCCTGTCGATCATCAGCCTGCTCCTCATCTGGCTGCTGCTGCTCACCCTCTCGGGTGCGGGAAGGAAACGCCGATGACCGTCGAGTTCCGGGGGCTGCGTCGCGCGTTCGGCCGCACGGTGGCCCTGGACGGCCTGGACCTCACCGTCGAGCAGGGCGAGCTGATGGCCCTGCTCGGCCCTTCCGGCTGCGGGAAGACCACCGCGCTGCGCTGCGTCGCCGGTTTCGAGCACCCCGACGCCGGAGCGGTGCTCGTGGACGGCAAGGACATCACCCGGGTGCCCGCCAACCGGCGGGACGCGGGCATGGTCTTCCAGTCCTACAGCCTGTTCCCCAACCTCAACGCGCGGGACAACGTGGCCTTCGGGCTGCGGGTGCGCAAGGTGCCGACCGCGAAACGGCACGCACGGGCGGATGAGCTGCTGGAACTGGTCGGCCTGCCGACGCACGCCCAGCGCTACCCGCACGAGCTGTCGGGCGGCCAGCAGCAGCGTGTCGCCCTGGCCAGGGCACTGGCGCTGGAACCACGCGTACTGCTGCTCGACGAGCCGCTGTCCGCGCTGGACGCCAAGGTCCGCGTCTCGCTGCGCGAGGAGATCCGGCGCCTCCAGCTCGAACTGGGCATCACCACCATCTTCGTCACCCACGACCAGGAGGAGGCCCTCTCGGTCGCCGACAAGGTCGCGGTGCTGCGTGCCGGACGGCTGGAGCAGTGCGGCCCACCGGCCGAGGTCTACGACCGGCCCGCCACCCCGTTCGTGGCGGAGTTCGTCGGCGCGATGAACCACGTCCCCGGCCACCTGTCCGGCCGGGAGGTGACCGTGATGGGGAAACTCATGCCGGTGGACGGCTCCGTGCCGTCCTCGCCCGAGGTCGACGTGCTGGTACGGCCGGAGGCCGTGCTGGTCACGCCCTCCCCGGAAGGGAACGCCACGGTCGTGGCGTCGTCCTTCCGTGGCTCCACCGCGCGGCTGCGGGTGCGGGTGGGCGAGCTGGAGGTCCTCAGCGACGTGCCGGGACACGACGCGGTACGCCTGGCGCCGGGCACGCGGGTGAACGTCTCCCTCGTGCAGCGGCCCGTGCTCGTCGCCGCGCGCACCGCCCCCGCCCTCACCCCTGAGGACTCCCCTGAGTCCCCGGGGTCGCCGGACTCCGCGACGCCCTCCGGGTCGTCCGGGGCATCAGAGTCCGAGGACGTCGCGGGTGTCGGGTGAGCTCAAAGCCGTCCTGTTCGACATGGACGGCACGCTCGTCGACACCGAGGGAATGTGGTGGCAGGCGTGCGTGGCGGTCGCCGCCGAGCTGAACCTGGAGCTGACGGGGGCCGACGCCGGCCACGTCCTGGGCCGCATGGTCGAGGACGTGGCCGGCTACCTCGCGCGGCGCGCACCGTCCCCGCCCGGCGTGGAACGGATCGGGGTTCGGCTCACCGAGGCCTTCGCCGGGCGGATCTCCGGCGGGGTGACACCGCTGCCCGGCGCGATCCGGCTGCTGGACGAGCTGAGGGAGGAAGGCGTGCCCGCGGCGCTGGTCAGCGCCTCACCACGACTCATCGTGGAGATGGTGCTGCGCACCGTCGGGGCGGAGCGCTTCGCCCTGGTCGTGGCCGCCGAGGACACCGTTCGCGGCAAGCCGCTGCCCGACCCGTACCTGCGGGCTGCCTCCGTGCTGGGCCTCGACCCCGCCGACTGCGTGGCCGTGGAGGACAGCCCGACCGGGCTCGCCGCGGCCCGCGCGGCGGGGTGCCTGGTGGTGTCGGTCTCCGGCGGTCCGGCGCCCGAGGACGTGCTGACCGTGGACGGCCTGGAAAAAGTCGGCGTGCCGCTGTTGCGTCTGCTGGTGAGCGGCAGAAGATCGATAGGCTGAAACACCCATGTGACGGCGTAGGCGGTTAGGCACAAAGGTGAGCGACCTCAGTCCCGACGAACCCCTGCAGATAGGCCGATACCGCGTGCTCAGCCAGCTGGGCAGGGGCGGGATGGGCACGGTCTATCTCGGCGAGTCCCCTGACGGGCAGCAGGTCGCCATCAAGGTCATCAATCCGGAGTACAGCAGGCACGAACGGTTCCGGATGCGCTTCCGCAGGGAGGCCGACGCGGCGCAGCGGGTCCGCAGGTTCTGCACGGCCGCGGTCGTCGAGGCCGCGCTCGACGGCGACCAGCTCTACGTCGTCACCGAGTACGTCACCGGCCCCAACCTTGAGGAGGCCGTCGACGCGGACGGGCCGCTCCGCGGCTCCAGCCTCGACGCGCTCGCCGTCGGGGTGGCGACCGCGCTGACCGCCATCCACGGCGCCGGAGTCGTGCACCGCGACCTCAAGCCTTCCAACGTGCTGCTCTCCCCCATCGGCCCCCGCGTGATCGACTTCGGTATCGCCCGCGCGCTGGACACCCTCGGCGGGATGACCGGGACCGGCGAGATCCTCGGCACCCCCCGATACATGGCGCCCGAGGTGCTGCGCGGTGAGCCGGTCTCCGCCGCCTGCGACGTGTTCTCGTGGGGCTGCCTGATGGCCTTCGCCGCGAGCGGGCGGGCGCCGTTCGGCGGCGAGGCGCTCCCCGCCGTGCTGTACCAGGTGCTCAACACCGAACCCTCTCTGGAGGGCATGGAACCCGCGCTGCGCGAGCTCGTCACCTACGCCCTGACCAAGGACCCGCGCAACCGGCCCACCTCACAGCAGCTCCTCGACCACCTGGTGGGCCGCTCCGCCGCGCCGGAACAGGCCGCCCACTCGGTCCAGGCCTCCTGGCAGGGCCCCGGGGAGACGCCGGACGGCGCCCCCTGGAGCGGCACAGGTCCCGCCGGTCCCGCGGGTACGCCTTCCGTCCCCGGCCGAAGCCACCCCGAGCAGAATCCCGACCCCGCCCGGAGCCACCCGGGACAGGGCCCCGACTCCGCCTGGAGCCACCCGGGACAAAACCTCGACCCCGGCTGGAACGAACCGGGACGAAATCCCGACCCCGCCCAGGGGGACGCGGCTCACACCGCGCAGTCCGCCCGGGGCGGTCACGCCGACTCCGGCGCCTCGCCGCCGGGCGGCGGCCACTCCTCGCCCGGCGCCTCCCACGACGGCCCCGGCCACACCCTCCCCGGGCCGCCGGAGGGCGGCACCTGGCCTTTCCCGCGCGGCCTCGCGGGCGGGCGGCGCAACCTCGCCGTCGGGGTGGCGGTGGCGGCCCTGCTGGTGGCGGCAGCGGGGATCGGGCTGCGCCTCACCCTCGCTCCCGGCGGCCCCCCCGAGGACCTCCCCCTGCTCTACCAGGACGACTTCACCCAGAGCGGCACCGGCTGGAGCGGCGGCACCTACAGCCCGTTGACCGGCACGTACGGCTACTCCCCCAACGGTTACTACGCCGTCGACGTCAGCGGTTACTCCCCCATCAGGCGGGAGCAGGCCCCGATCCCCTTCGTCTCCGCTCCCCCGGCCACCCCCGACCCCACGGCGAGCCCCATACCGATCACTCCGAGCCGAATCCTGCTCGGCTCCGACATCACGATCCGCTCCGGCACCGTCGGTATGGGCGAGTACGGGCTGTTCTGCCGGGGCGAGGACGACAACAAGGCGACGCGGTACGAGTTTCTGCTCGACACCTCGGGCAACGCCCGCATCCGCAAGACCGTCAAGAGCGCGGGGGGCGAGCTCACCAAGCCCGTCAAGGTCGACCTGCCCAAGGGCGAGGCCGTCCGGCTCACGGCGGAGTGCGCAGGCGTCGAGGGCGGTGTGCGGCTCACCATGTGGGTCAACGACGAGCAGACCCAGTCGTTCCTCGACACCAACCCGCTGCCCAACGGGCTCGTCGGCGTGATCGCCCGGGTGGGCGAGAGCAGTGACGCCGTCCTGCGGACCGCGTTCGACAACTTCACCCTGCACGGCCCCGCACCCGCCACACAGCCCTGACGGCGAGTGATCCGCACCCTGCGGGGAACGGGGCATCCGACCGACCAAAGGAGTTCAGCACGATGCGCGCCATAGTCGTCTCCGCCACCGGTGGACCCGAGGTTCTCACCTACACCGACGATCACCCGGACCCCGAGATGAACCCCGGTGACGTCCTGGTGGACGTCACCGCCTCCGGGGTGAACTTCATCGACGTCTACCACCGGATGGGCCGCTACCCGCTCTCCCTGCCCTTCGTTCCCGGCGAGGAGGGCGGGGGCACCGTCGTCGCCGTCGGCGAGGACGTGCGCGACGTCGCCGTCGGCGACACCGTGGCGTGGGCGAACGTGCCGGGCAGCTACGCCTCCAGGATCGTGGTGCCCGCCTCCAAGGTGCTCGCCGTACCCGAGGGGGTGACGGCCGAGGCCGCGGCGGCCGTCACCCTCCAGGGACTGACCGCCCACTACCTGACGCACTCCACGTACGAGGTGAAGGCGGGCGACGACGTCCTGGTGCACGCCGCCGCCGGGGGGATGGGCCTGCTGCTCACCCAGATCGCCAAGCTGCGCGGCGCCCGGGTCATCGGCACGGTCTCCACCGAGGAGAAGGAGACCCTGGCCCGCCGGGCGGGCGCCGACGAGGTGTTCCGCTACAAGGGCTTCGCCGACGCGGTCCGCGAGCTGACCGGCTCCGGCGTGCACGTCGTCTACGACGGCGTGGGCGCGGCCACCTTCGACGAGAGCATCGCCTCGCTGCGACCGCGCGGCATGATGGCGCTGTACGGCCAGGCCAGCGGCCCGGTCCCGCCGTTCGACCCGCAGATCCTCGCCAGGAACGGCTCCCTCTTCCTCGCCCGTCCGACGCTCGGCTCCTACATCGCCACCCGCGACGAGCTCGCCTGGCGCGCCTCCGACCTCTACGGCTGGGTCGCCTCCGGGCAGCTGCGGGTGCACGTCTCCGAGCGCTACCCCCTCGCCGAGGCCGCCCGCGCCCACGAGGACCTCGAAGCCCGCCGTACGACCGGCAAGCTGCTCCTGATCCCGTAACGGCGCGGAGGTCCGGTCAGTGCGCCGGCTGGGCGGGCCAGTCCAGGAGCCGGGCGCCCAGGACCGCCGTCTCCAGGGTGAAACGCTGGGTGGGATCGTCCGGCGAGAACCCGGTGAGGCGGCGGATCCGCTCCAGCCGGTAGGTCACCGCCCGGGTGCTGATGTCGAGCCTGCGCGCGGCGGCGGTCTGGTTGCCCTGGGAGGCGAAGACGGCCTCCAGCGTGGCGAGCAGCGGCTCGGGGCCGCCCCGCGCCTCGAGCAGCGGGCTGAGCACGCTCGTCACCAGGTCCTCGATCGCCGCTCGGTCCCGCAGCAGTACCGGGAAGACCAGCAGGTCGGCGGCCTTGAGCACCGGGGCGCGCAGCCCCAGCCTGTCGCCGAACCCGATGGCGTTGATCCCCTCCCGATAGGAGGTGACCACCCCGCCGGGGCCCCGGTGCGCTCTGCCGAGCCCGACCCGCCAGCCGGGCGCGAACATCTGGCGCACGTGATGGGTGAACTCTCCGTTCACGACGCCGAGGCTGCCCGGCGCCACGCACACGAGCATCCCGTCGCGTACCGTGACCAGCACGTTGTGCGAGCCGAACCTGGCGACCAGCGCCTCCTCGATCCTCCTGGCCGTCCCCTCGGCCTCGCCCGCGAGCCCGCGGACCTCCTCTTCCCCTCCGTGCCCCTCGAACCCTCCGCGCCCCTCGAACCCGCCGTCCCCCGAAGCGACGGCCGCGGCGGCTCCGGTGGCAGGGCGGGCGACGGCGACCACGTACGTCTCCGCCATGCGGAGCCCGAAGTGCTCGGCCTGTTCGGCGAGCCTGTCGGCACGGCCCTGGAGCAGGTCGTCGACGAACTTCCTGCGCGCCGTCTCCTCCCGGCGCAACGCCGCCCGCTGGGCGTTCTCGTACCCTTCCATCAGGGCGGAGACCGTACGCCGCAGGGCCGGGAGCGGGGTGGGGGTCACCGACTCGGCCGTCGCCAGCGCGGCCTCGACCAGTGCCCGCACGGACACGCCCCGCTCGGCGGCCAGCGCACCGGCGGCGCGGCAGTCGTCGAGCTCGGCCCGCCCTGGCAGCCTGCCGGTGGCGGCCGCCTCCCGCAACATCCGGAGATGGCCGCCGAGCAGCTCGTCCATCAGACTCCCACGTCACGCCTGTCGAAGGCCGGCATCGCGATCAGGAGCAGCACGACGGTCGCCCCGGCCAGCACGAGATAGTCCCCCACCGGGAATCCCAGCTGGATCGGACGCCCGTCGAGGTAGTAGTGGAACGGCGAGATCCAGCGCAGCCAGGACACTCCGTCCACGTCCTTGCCCATGGTCTCGACCACGTATCCGGCCACGGCGACCACCCCGACCACCGCGAGGGCGACCCCCCTGCGACCCGTCGCGGCGCCGACCGTCAGGCAGAGCGTGCCGAAGAAGAGGGCGAGCAGGAAGACACCGACGTGACCGGCGAGGATCCTGCCGGCGGGTACGCCCATGTCGACGGCGGCCGCCAGGCCGAGCACGACGAGGAAGGTGGCCGCCGCCACGCCGAGCAGTGCGAGGGCGAGGGCGGCGAAGCGCTCCAGGACCAGTCGCCTGCGGTCGACCGGGAGGGTGAGGACGAGTTCCAGCGTGCCCGACTCCTCAGGCTGGGCGATCGCCCGGTTGCCGATCACGGCGGCGCACATGATGAACAGCAGCGGCCCGAACAGCTGGTAGACGAGGGTCTGCAGATAGCCGGAGCCGCTGGTGAATCCCTCCTCCAGGCCGCCCATGAGGTCGCGCATCGCCCCGGGGAACTTGGTCAGCGCCACTTCCCCGTAGAGGTCGGGGTTGCTCTGGATGTTCGGGTAGAAGGCCAGGTACAGCGCGAAGAAGGCGCTGAGCCCGATGGTCCAGCCGAGCAGCGGTCTGCGGTAGTCACGCAGGCTTTTCGACACCAGTGCGGGCATCGCGCGCCTCCCCTTCCTCTTCGTGCCGGCTGTAGTAGGTGAGGAAGATCTCCTCCAGGTCGGGCTGGGCGCTGACCATGTGCACCACGGTGAACCTCGCCGCCGCCTTGATCAGCGCGTCCGGGCGGCCGTCGATGGTGCAGCGCACCCCGGCCCCCTCCACCCGCAGATCCCGTACGCCGGGCAGGTTCTCGAACGCCTCCGGAGGCACCGGGGCGTCGAAGTGGAACTCCACCCGGCGCACCGCCTTCTCCCTGAGCGCGGAGACGTCCTCCACCGCGACCAGCCTGCCGGCGCGCACGATGCCGACCCGGTCGGACACGTCCTCGGCCTCGGCCAGCACGTGGGAGGACATCAGCACGGTACGGCCCGAGGCGCGGACCTCGCGGACCATCGCGAGGAACTCCTGCTGCATCAGCGGGTCCAGGCCGCTGGTCGGCTCGTCGAGGATCAGGAACTCCGGCTCGTGCATGAAGGCCTGGATGAGCCCGACCTTCTGCCTGTTGCCCTTGGAGAGTTTGCCCATCGGCACCGACAGGTCGGCCTCCAGCCTCTCGGCCAGCTCCTCGATCCGCCCCCTGGGCACGCCGTCGCGCATCGCGCCGAGGAAGGCGAGGAACTCCCCCGCCTTCTCCCTGCCCTCCAGGGCCAGCTCGCCGGGCAGGTAACCGATCCGGCTCCGCACACCCGCCTCGCGGGGATCCCTGCCCAGGACCGTCATCCGGCCCCTGGTGGGACGGATGACGTCCAGGAGCAGCCTGATGGTCGTTGTCTTTCCCGCTCCGTTCGGGCCGAGATACCCGAACACCTCCCCCGGTCGGATCTCCAGGTCGAGATCCTCAAGTCCTCGGCGCCCGCCGTAGAACTTGGTGAGCCCTTCGGTCTCCACCACACTTGTCATGCGTCAGATCGTGCCCTCTCGCCGGCGCCTGAGGTCATGTCAGGACCCGGACAACTGGCCGCCCTTTCTTTGCGGGAATTCGGAACCCGCCCGGTTCGTCGCGGAGACCTGGAACCCGCCGGGTTCGTCGCGGGGATCCCGAACCTGCTCGGGCTCGGCGGGAACCCGGCGCTCCGGGGCGGGGATATTGTGAGCCCATGAGCCTGGACACTGCCTTCGTACTGGGTGGCGGGGGCGTTCTCGGCGCTCACGAGGTGGGCATGCTGCGTGCGCTCGACGAGGCGGGTATCAAGCCCAACGTGATCGTCGGCACGTCCGTGGGCGCGCTGAACGGCGTCGTGTTCGCCGCCTCCCCCGGTGACGCGGTCGAGCGTCTGAACACGCTGTGGAGTTCCGACATCGTCCGTACGGCGTTCGCGGGGTCCTGGGTGACCCGGCTGTCCACCCTCGCGAAAAGCGGCACCCACCTGCACTCCTCCGAGCCGCTGCGCGACCTGCTGGCCAGGACGCTCCCGGTCTCCCGCATCGAGGACCTTCCCGTGTCGTTCCAGTGCGTGGCCGCCTCCGTCGAGCGCGCCGCCGCGCACTGGTTCACCGAGGGGCCGCTCGTCGACGCGGTCCTCGCCTCCTGCGCCGTTCCAGGGCTGCTGCCGCCCGTCCGCGTCGGCGAGGGCCACTACCTCGACGGCGGGCTGGTGCACAGCATCCCGGTCGGCCGGGCCGTCGCGCTCGGCGCCCGGCGCGTCTACGTGCTGCACGTGGGCAGGATCGAGCGTCCCCTGACGGTGCCGCGGCGCCCGTGGGAGGTCGGCATGACCGCCTTCGAGATCGCCCGGCGACACCGCTTCACCGAGGAGATGGCCACCCTGCCGGACGACATCGAGGTCCACGTGATGCCTTCGGGGGGCGAGTCCCGGCCGGGAATGGACTTCTCCCAGCTGCGATATCGGGATATTTCGCATATATCTAAATACATCGATCGCGCGTACCGGGCCTCGGCCGACTACCTGGCCCGGCACTCGCCCTCCTGAGCCACGTCAACCGTCCGCCCTGGCATGGATATGAACCACATCGCGTTGTACGTATACATCTGGGTACCTCACGGGGACATGTCCGCATCAGCGCCCAACTGAGTCACGCCGGTCTGAGTCGCACCGGTCTGAGTCACACCGGTCTGAGTCACACCGGCACCCACACGCCTACACACCGCACATCCACACAGGCAGGAGCCGCTCGTGCTGCCTCCTCGCATCATCCGCCGCCTGGTCCTCGCACCTCTCGTCATCGTGCTCACCGTCCTCGCGGTGCTCACGCTCCCGATCTGGCTGCTGGTGGTGACCGCGGCCTCGCTGCGCCTGCCGCCCCCGCAGCGGCGCGGCACCCGGCTGGTCTGGTTCGCGATGGCGTGGCTGACGCTGGAGTCGATGGCGCTGTGCGCCTGTCTGTGGTTGTGGGTGACGAACGGCCTGGGCGGCAGGCTCAGCCGTGACGAGTACCAGGAGCAGCACTACCAGCTGATCCAGTGGTTCCTGTCCAAGATCTACGAGGCCGCGGTGCGGATCTTCCGCCTTACCGTCGAGGTCGACGAGCCGTCGCCGACCTCCGACGAGACCTCCCGGCGCCTCACCCGCCCCGTCATCGTCCTGTCCCGCCACGCGGGTCCCGGCGACTCCTTCCTGCTCGTCCACCACCTTCTCGCCCGGTACCACAGGCGCCCGAGGATCGTGATGAAGGCGGCCCTGCAGTTCGTCCCCTCGCTGGACGTGGTGATCAACCGTCTCCCCAACGCCTTCGTCCACCGCAAGACCGCCGAGAGCGGCATCCTCGGCGAGATCCGCCGCCTGTCCGCCGGGATGGACGCCGACGACGCCCTGGTGATCTTCCCCGAGGGTGGCAACTTCACCCCGAAGCGCCGCTGGCGGGCCATCCTGAGGCTGGAGCAGAAGGGCCTGACCGAGGAGGCCGCGCGGGCCCGCAGGCTGGAGCACCTGATGGCCCCCCGACCCAACGGGGCGATCGCCGCCATCGAGGCCTGCCCCGAGGCGGACGTGATCTTCGTCGCGCACACCGGTCTCGACGACCTGATCACCTTCGGGGACATCTGGACCCGTCTTCCGCTCAGCGCCCAGATCAAGGCCAAGTGGTGGCGGGTCCAGGCCGCCGACGTGCCCCGCGAGCGCGAGGAGCAGATCCGCTGGCTCTTCGAGCACTGGGAGGAGATCGACGCCTGGATCACCGAGAACCAGCCGGCCCCCGCCCCCGCGACCTGACGCACGTCGGCGCCGCGATGTGCGTCCGAACACGTCGGCTCGTGACGCGGGTCCGGCCACCTCGGTTCGCGACTCAGGGCCGAGGGCGCCGGTTCGCCATGCCCGCCTGACCACGTCGCCACGACGCCGACCTGGCCGCGGATCGGTTCGCGACGCCGGTGGGACTACCAGTCCTGGGAGAGGCCCGACATACGGCGGAGGTATTCGTCCTCGTCGATCTCACCGGCCGCGTAGCGGCGCTTGAGGATCTCGCGGGGGCTGTCGGCGACAGGCTCGTGTTTCGCCCCGCCTGCCGCGGTGGCGCGGACCGTCCTGGTCACGCCGAGGATCACCACCACGATCACCGCGATGACGAAGAGCAACACCAGGATGCGGAACATCGTCGGCCTCCCCTACCTCCCCATTGGATTCGCCGGGGACTATCGAGTTTACCCGGCAGGAGACCTTCCCCCTTTCCGCCATCTGAAGTGATTTATCCACCTTCGTCCCTCAAAGGAAGCAGCGCGGATAAGAAATCACCTCCCAACCCACCGGAACGGACACCGTTCTCAGCCGACGGAAAGACCAGCGCCTCACCCAACGGAGGGAACCCCCGGCTCTGGTCGCTTCGCCGGTCGCCTCCGGCGCGCCTCACCCCGCGGAGGGAGCGCCCGCCGAGAAATCCGGGGCCTCACGCGAGACACCGCCGGGCGGCAGCGACGGCAGCCCCACGGGAGCCCCGCCCTCCAGCAGCCGGAGCAGGGCACCGGTGTCGACGTTCCGCTCGATCAGGTCACCGAGCGCGTCCAGCCTCTCCTCCCTCAGCGCGGCGAACGACACGTCCGGCGCCGGGGTGAAGTCACGGCCGCAGACGGCGGCCACGTCGGCGAGGAAGGCCCGGCGGAAACCGTCGTTCTCCAGGGCGCCGTGCCAGGTGGTACCCCACACCGAGCCGTCACGGCAGCCGTCCAGGAAGGGCTCGCCACCGTCGGCCGTCACCACGCCGTGGTGGATCTCGTACGCGGAGACCGGGTGGCCGTACGCGGCGCCGACCGGACGGCCCAGCGTCTTGTCCCCGGCGAACTCCACCGACGCGGGCAGCAGCCCCAGCCCCTCGACCAGGCCCGCCCCCGACTCCACGTCGTCGCGGATGGTCCTGGCGAGCATCTGGTAACCACCGCAGATGCCCAGCACCGCCCGTCCCGGCAGGGCGGCGGCCAGGCCGGTGGCACGGAGCCACTCCAGGTCGGAGACCGTGGCCCGGGAGCCCGGCAGCACCACCAGGTCGGTGTCCTCCAACTCGCCAGGGGAGGTCACGAAGCGGACCACCACCCCGGGCTCGGAGGCCAGCGCGTCCACGTCCGTGAAGTTGGAGATCCTCGGCAGCCGCACCACCGCCACCCGCAGGGTCTGCCCGCCGTACGGGGCACACGTACCGGGCGTGGGCCGGTTGTCCAGGGCGAGGGAGTCCTCGACGTCCATCCAGAGGCCGTCCAGCCAGGGCAGCACCCCGTACACCTCGCGGCCGGTCAGCTCCCTGATCATGTCCAGCCCCGGTTCGAGGATCTCGGGCGCCCCCCGGAACTTGTTGATCACAAACCCGGCGACCAGCGCCTGGTCGGCGGGCTCCAGCAGCGCGACCGTCCCGTACAGCGCGGCGAAGACCCCGCCCCTGTCGATGTCGCCGACCACGATGACCGGCAGGTTCGCGGCGCGGGCCAGGCCCATGTTCGCGATGTCGCCCCTGCGCAGGTTGATCTCCGCCGGGCTGCCCGCCCCCTCGCAGACCACCACGTCGTACGCGCCCCGCAGCCGCTCAAGCGCGTCGACCGCGACCTGGCGGAGCCGCTCCTTGACGTCCCAGTACTCCATCGCGTCGACCTCGGCCATCGGCCTGCCCATCACCACGACCTGGCTGCGCCGGTCACTGCCCGGCTTGAGCAGGATCGGGTTCATGTCGGCACTGGGTTCCAGCCCGCACGCGGCCGCCTGCATCGCCTGGGCCCTGCCGATCTCGGCGCCGTCGGCGGTGACGAAGGAGTTGAGCGACATGTTCTGCGCCTTGTACGGCGCGACCCTCACCCCCTGCCTGGCCAGCCAGCGGCAGATCCCGGCGGTGACCACGCTCTTGCCCGCGTCAGAGGTCGTCCCCGCGACCAGCAGCGCCCCCTTCACCCCTTCCTCCCGTACGAGCCCGCCCCGCCTGAACCTGGCCCGCGTGAACCTCGCCCGGATGAACCCCGAACGGCGGCCAGGACGGCGAGCCCCGCCGCGGCCAGGCCGACCGCCCGCGCCAGCCGTACCGACCTGCGAATGTCCGCGACCGAGGGCGCGGACCCCTCGCCCATCTCCGGCCGGTGCTCCACCCTGGTGCCGTACACGTTCACCCCTCCCAGGGTGAGGTCCAGCGCCCCCGCGAAGGCGGCCTCGCAGCGACCCGCGTTGGGACTGGGATGGCGGTGGCCGTCCCTGCGCAGCACCGCCGCCGCCCGCCGCGCCGAACCGCCCACCAGGGGGGCGCCGAGCGCGGCGAGCAGCCCGGTGATCCGGGCGGGCACGAAGTTGGCGACGTCGTCGAGGCGGGCGGCGGCCCACCCGAAGCGCTGGTAGCGCGCGTTCCGGTGCCCCACCATCGCGTCCAGCGTGTTGACCGCCCGGTACGCGAGCAGGCCGGGCACCCCGGCCACCGCCCCCCAGAACAGCGGCGCCACCACCGCGTCCGAGGTGTTCTCCGCGATCGACTCGACGGTGGCCCTGGCGAGCCCGGACTCCCCGAGCCCCGACGGGTCGCGCCCGCACAGGTGCGGCAGCCTCCCCCGCGCCCCCGCGAGATCGCCGTCCTCCAGGAATCCGGCCATCGCCGTACCCTCGCGGCCCAGCGTCGTACCGCCGATGACCGCCCACGTCGCAGCCGCGCTCAGCCCTGCCCGCACCACCGGGTCGCGCGGCCGGGTCGCGACATGACCGAGCAGCGCCACCGGGACGACACACAGGGCCACATGGAGCACACCTCTCGCCCGGCTGTCGCCGTACACCCGCCCCTCCACCCCGGCGGCGGCGGTGCCGAACAGCGCGACCGGATGCCCGCGCCGGGGATCGGCGAGCACGGCGTCGATCGCGACCCCGGCGAGCATCCCCACCCCTTCGGCAACTCCAGGTCTCTTTAGTCCCACTTTGGCGATCAGTCGACTAAATGAGGTGTTCATGGAGTTCATCTTGGTGGGTCTCCAGCCACACGCAGGCCCGCCGGATGCGCTCCCCCGCCCCACCGGCCCACATCCGGGCCCACCCGCCGTTCCCGCCCTGCGCCTCGGCCTTGGCCCGCATCGCCTGGTAGGAGCGGTCGAAGCGGAGCCGGGCGAGATCCAGCAGCCGACGACGATCACGGGGCTCCAGGCCGTACGCGTCACAGAACAGGCGTAGCCGGGGACCGATGTCGAGACGACGCTGGAGCGGCTCCAGGTCGAGGGGGTCGGCGATCGGCGCCCAGTGCCGCAGCGTGGTCACCACGTCGAACAGCCGGGTCGTCGGCCGGGCCATGTCGAAGTCGATCAGCGCGGCGGGAAGCCCGTCACGGAAGATCACGTTGTCGAGGTTGACGTCGCAGTGCCCGATCAGCCGCGGCGCCGCGTCGTCGTTGGACCCGGCCTCCCAGACCGCCCCTCGCGGCGGGACGAACCCCTCGGCCGCGTCGTGGAAAGCGCGCAGCAGCCGCGCCAGCCCGGCCAGAGACTCCTCGGTGAGCGCGTACGGGGGCAACGGCCTGGCCGCGGACTCCCCCTCGACATAGCTCAGGATCTCCCTGCCCCGCTCGTCCACCCCCAGCGCCCGGGGAGCCCCCTCGAACCCGGAGCGCTCCAGATGACGCAGGAGCGCGTGCACCGAAGCCGTGGAGGCCCTGCAGGGCCGCCGGACGGTATCCCCGACCCGCACCACCCCGTCGGTGACATCACCGCCCAGAAGGGGGATCTCCTCTTGGGCCGTCGCGACGAACATGGCATACGAGCCTAGACCGCTCCGTCTCCTCAGGAGAACGATTCGGACAGACCGATCTTCACACGCCGGGACAGCCGGAAGCCGTTCTCACCGGATGCCCCCCGGCGACTCATCGTGGAGCCGGTCGACAGCCCGCGCCCCTACCCGATCACAGGCCGTGCCTCGCGCCCCGGTCCAGCCGGGCGCACCTTCGAGACGGGCCACCACGCGGGTGAAGAGGTCACGGCCACCGCTCGCCCACACCCGGCATCCGCGACGCTCCCTACAGGATCCGGAGGGTTCGCAGGGTGATCCTCACGACACAGCCAGGAAACCGATACATGAGCACTCCCCGGATCATGCACAATTAAGCGGGAGCACCCTTAGCTCAGCTGGATAGAGCACCGGACTTCTAATCCGACGGTCGCAGGTTCGAATCCTGCAGGGTGCGCTGCCAAGACCAGGTCATCCACGCGCTGACCTGGTCTTTTGCTTGTCCGGGGCCTGCGCGATCCTTGTCGCCGAGGGCACCTGCCACGCGGCCCTCGACCAGACCGCCGTATTTCCACCGGCCGGGGGCGCCGATGTGAGCATGCCCTGCCTCTCCTTGAACGCTCACCACCTTCGCGCTCAGCGACTCGCGAACCACGACCGACTCCCGCCGCCGGCGCCTCGCAGCACTCGCCCGAGCGGTCGAGTGCCCACTGCGTTGAGAGCCCCAACAGACGCCCGCTGGGCGGATGAGGTTGTCGGTACGCGCGGGGTTGACGCGCTCCGCCTCGGACGTATCTTTTATTTAGGAAAGTTTCCTAAGAGCTCCCTCCGTTGCACATCCCCGGAGCAATGCGCGAACCGGGGCGTACGGAACGTTGAACGGCCAGCTGTCACCAGTGTTTAGGAGAGGGTATGAGAAGAACCCTGCGTGTCCTCGCCGCGACCGTGCTCGCGGTGGGAGCCGTTACCGTCGGGTCGAGTGCGCTGAGCCCGGCGTCGGCAGGGGCCGACGGCTGTGACTACACCTTCGGCCAGAACTCGTTTTCCGCCCGATGCGCGACGAACGGTCCTGCCTACGAGTTCCGCGCGTGGGTCCAGTGCAGCAACGGCCGTAGGGACGGCGGATGGGTGACGACCAACAGCGGTCAGTGGAGCACAGCGAGCTGCGGACCATCGTGGATCGACCGCCTGGGCTACGGCGTGGACGTGCGTCCGCTCTCCTGACGCGGGTATGGCGGCACCGCCGGGGCGTGGCCGGCGGTGCCGTCGGTGAAGAGCTCCCATCACGATGAGGTGTGATGGGAGCTCTTCGCCGTCCGTGGGTGCCGCCTACCCGGGTGAAGGTTCTCGGCGCACCGGCGCCGAAAGAGAACCGCCACGAGGAACAGGTTGTGCTCGGAGTCGACCATGCCGGCCGTCGGCTCCTAGATGATCAGATGCTGATGACGGTGCGGGTCACTCCAGGGTGAAGGTGGCGCCGGCACGGAAGGTCGCCGAGCCGTCGTCGCGCTCCACCCACATCTGGAGGTCGCGATGGCGCAGGTAGTAGCCGGGGAAGTTGACGGACTCCAGCGACACCGCCGAACCGTCGGCCAGGCCGGCCCGGCGGGTGAAGGTGGCGTCGGCGCGGAAGATCGCCGAGCCGTCGTTGCGCTCCACCCACGCCTGGTGGTTACGGTGCCGCAGGTAGTAGCCGGGGAAGTTGGTCGACTCCAGCGACACCGTCGTCCCACCGTTCAGCCCGGGGACGATCCTGAACTGGGAGTCGGCCAGGGGCGCGACGTTGGCGTCGATCCTGGCCCGATACTCCCAGTGCCGGACGAAACGGTCGGGCTGGTCGTAGGACTTCAGCCGCACCGGCGAGATCCCGTCGGGCACCGGGATGCCGAAGTCGGGGGTGCCGTCGGCCTTCCAGTGCACCTTCTGGAGCCTGGTACGCCGGTTGGGATCGTTGAGCGGGTCGCCGGAGATGTCCCGGTAGTTGCGGTCGTGATAGACGAGGATGTCGCTCTGCCCGTCCTCGGAGACGGTGAAGGAGTTGTGCCCCGGCCCGTACTGGCCGGTTGCGGCGTTGGTGGCGAACACCGGATTCTGGCTCTTGGTCCAGGAGGAGGCGTTGAGCAGGTCGGCCGAGGCCGAGGCGGTCAGCATGCCGAGGCAGTAGTTGGCGTCGGTGGCGCTGGCGGAGTAGGTGAGGAAGATCCGGCCGTTGCGCTGGATCACCGACGGCCCTTCGGCGACCTTGTATCCGCGCGTCTCCCAGGCCAGGGTCGGCACGGTCAACCGGGTCGTCGTCCCGGTGATGGTCCACGGGTTGCTTCCCATCCGGGCGATGTACAGGTTCGAGTTGGTGGCGATGCCGGGTTCCTGCTGCGCCCAGGTCAGGTACCGGACGCCGCCCGCGACGAACGTCGAGGCGTCCAGCGCGAAGGTGTCCCAGGGGGTGACGATCCGGCCGCGTTCGGTCCAGCTGCCGGTCAGCGGGTTGGCGGCACTACTCTCCAGGACGTACATCCGGATCCGCCAGACGTCGTCGGCGCGGCCGGCGGCGAAGTAGACGTACCACTTGCCGTTGATGAAGTGGATCTCCGGCGCCCAGATGTGCGCTCCCATCTCACCGCTCGTGTGCTTGCGCCAGATCACCGTCTCCGGCGCGCTGGACAGGCCCTGCAGGGTGGTGGCCCGGCGCAGCACGATGCGGTCGTACTCGGGGACGGTGGCGGTGAAGTAGTAGTAGCCGTCGGTGTGCCGGAAAATGTGGGGATCGGCTCGTTGCGCGACCAGGGGGTTGGTGTACTGGACGGCCGGTGCGGCATGGGCGGCGGGAGCGGTCAGCAGGGTGGCGATCAGGCTCAGCACGACCATGACGGCCGTCACCGCCGACCGCGACGGGCGGCACAGGAGCTTTCGGCTGCCCGCTCGCCGGATCGTCACGGTATCGACCGCCGCGCGGGGGGTGATGCGCAGCATGCTCGCGTCTCCTCACAAATGTTAACGCTAACAAGAAACGGATGACGAGCCGCGAAAGTCACGAGGGGATTTCGCGGAGGTTTCCGCCCAAAGCGTTAACGCAAACATTGCTGCCGTCAAGAGCGAGCGTCAATTTCCCGCCGCCTCTGGCACCTGAGCACGCCGCGGATCGAGCAGGCACACCGGTTGTTCGGAGGCAGCGGGACGGTGGTCGCCGTCATCGACGCCGGCCGTCGCGACCTCAAGGAGCGCGTTCCGCAAGGACGCTCCTACGACAAGGACGCGGCGATCGCACCACCGACGGACCCGCACCCTCGGCAGAACCGGCCACCGCCACCGCGCAGGTGAGAGGGGTCGGCGAGTCCCGCGCGCGGGTCACTCCCCAGGCCGGGCCTTCCGACCGGCGGTTTTACCGGAAGCCGCGAGGAACGCGACCAGACCGACACCGAGCAGGACGGCGGGCAGCAACATCACCGCGCCCACGACCCACAGACCGCCGTCGTCCGACATCGCGGCGTCGATCGACCAGCACAGCCACATCACACCCGCGACGCCGAGCGTGCCGATCCTGGGGAGGCCGAGCCTGCCGGCCAGCACGGCGAGGATTCCCAGGCCGGCCACCAGGCCGACCACCTGCCACGCCTCATAGGGGCCGCTGAGACTCCCGTCCGGCTCGACAACCCGTTCCCGGTCCCAGCCCAGCCAGAGGAGGTAGTTCAACGCAGACGCCACGGCCAGAGCCACACCGATCCGGGCGGTGGCCACGGTGCCGGGGACAGGGGGTACGCCATCTTCTGCCACGATCTCCGCGCTTTCGTCGGCGACGGTCGCCCCAAACATATGCGCTGCCGCACCGTCGCGACCAGCCGAGCCGCTTCGCACACCTCGGAGTGATCCGACCCGGCGCCGTCCCTACCGCTTCTCACTGCCCGCGACATGTTCCCGACACGCTGTCGATATAGTTGCCGACACTGTGTCGGGAAGCTGTGTGACCACCGAGAAAGGAGAGGAAAAATGTTTCTTGCCATGCGCGAACTACGGTTCGCGCGTTCCCGTTTCATCCTGATGGGAGGTGTGGTCGCGCTCATCGCCGTGCTCATGGTGCTGCTGTCAGGCCTCTCGTCCGGCCTGGTGAACGACGGTGTCTCCGGACTGAAGCGCCTCCCGGTGACCGCGTTCGCGTTCGGCGAGGGCACCAAGCTGGACGCGGCGTTCTCTCGCAGCGTGGTCGACGTCAAGCAGGTCGACACCTGGAGGACCCAGCCGGGCGTCGCCGAGGCCGAGCCCTTCGGCAACCTCCTGGTGAACACCCGCAGCGACCGTGACCTGCCGATCGACCTCGCCCTGTTCGGGGTGAACCCCGACTCGTTCCTCGCCCCCGAGGTCGCCGAGGGCGCCGGGCTGGGAGCGGCGGACGGGATCGTCGTGTCGGCCAGCGCGCTGGACGACGGCCTGCGCGTCGGGGACGTCGTGACCGTCGACCGGATCGGCACCAAGCTGACCGTGATCGGCGCGACGGCCGACCAGCACACCTTCGGTCACGTCGACGTCGCCTACCTGCCGCTGGCCACCTGGCAGCGGCTGCACACCGGTGCCGGCCCCGACGACGAGGTACGCCCCGAGGCGATGACCGAGGCGACGGCCGTCGCCATCCGGGCCGAGAGCGGCGCCACCTTGAACCTCGCGGCCGGAGACGGCGCCGCGGGCACCACCAGCGTCACCCTGACCGAGTCGTTCGGCGCCTCGCCCGGCTACACCGCCGAGACCTCGACACTCAGTCTCATCCAGGTGTTCCTGTACGCCATCTCGGCCCTCGTTGTCGGCGCGTTCTTCACCGTGTGGACCATCCAGCGCAAGCACGAGCTCGCCGTGCTCCGGGCCATGGGGGCCTCCAAGCCCTACCTGCTGCGCGACGGCCTGTTCCAGGCCTTCGTCGTCCTGCTGGCCTCCACCGGCGTCGGCGTGGCGGTCGGAGTGGGCCTCGGCAGCGCCATCGGCGGCGGCATCCCCTTCACTCTCGAAGCCCCCGCGGTGGGCCTCGCGAGCGTGCTGCTGGTCGTCCTCGGCCTGCTCGGCGCGGCCGCCGCCATTGTCCGCATCGCCGCCGTCGACCCGCTGGCCGCCCTGGGAGGACAACGATGACCCGCACGAAGAGCGCCAAGGACCGTCCTGCCGCCGAGACCGGAAGCGGGCTCGTCCTCGCCGGGGTGACCCTGCGTCTCGGGGACGGCGACAGCACCGTCACGGCTCTCGACGCCGTCGACCTGAGCGTCGAACCGGGCGAGTTCGTCGCCGTCGTCGGCCCCTCTGGAGCGGGGAAGTCGAGCCTGCTCGCCGTCGCCGGGGCGCTGACCACCCCCGACGAGGGAACCGTCACCATCGACGGGCACGACATCGCCGCCATGAGCTCCGCGAGCCGGGCCGCCTACCGCCGCGACCACATCGGGTTCGTCTTCCAGAGTGGCAACCTGCTGCCCGCGCTGATCGCGCTCGACCAACTGCGTCTGGTGACACATCTGACGGGGGGCGGCGAGAACCACCGTGATCCCCGGCAGCTGCTGGAGGAGGTCGGCATGGGGCACAAGGCCAACCGGCGTCCCCACCAGCTCTCCGGTGGCGAGCGCCAGCGAATCGGTATCGCCCGTGCCCTGATGGCGTCCCCGTCCCTGCTGCTGGTCGACGAGCCGACGGCCGCGCTGGATCGGGCCCGCAGCCACGAGGTGGTGTCCCTGCTGGCCAAGGAGACCAAGCAGTCCGCGGTTGCTACCGTGATGGTCACCCACGACCATGACGTGCTTGAGCACTGCGACCGGATCGTGGAGATGACCGACGGGCGGCTGTCCGGCTGAAAGCGAGGAGGGTCCGTGCCACGTATCAGTGCTCCCACGGTCGCGGAGCACCGTGCCGCGCAGCTGCGGACCCTCCTCGACGCCACCCGGGCCATCCTCGCCGAGGGGGCGGAGCAGGCCCCGGCCCTGGCCGAGGTCGCGGCCCGTGCCGGGCTCGCCCGCTCGTCGGTCTACCAGTACTTCCGTTCGCGGCAGGATCTGCTCGACGCCCTGATCCAGGACGTCTTCCCCCGCTGGTCCGAGCGCGTCACCGAGGCGATGCGCGTCGCCCCCACCCCCGGCGAGCGGGTCCTGGCCTACGTGGACACGAACCTGTGCCTGGTCTTCGAGGGTGAGCACGCCATCGCCCGTGCCCTGACCGTCGTCGCCCCCGGCAGAGAACTGGACGAGAAGAGCGGCATCATGCACCGGCAGATGCTGGACCCGCTCGTCGGGGCGCTCGCCGAGATGGGCGCGCCCGCTCCGGAGACGACCGCCGAGTTGATCAACGCCGTCGTGTACGCGGCCTCCAAGATGATCGAGTCCGGATCGGACGAGCGCGACATCCGCGCGCGGACCCGGGAACTCCTCGCCCCCTACCTGACCGCCTCCTCCGCACCGGCCGGTCCGCGGGAGAGGAGCGACCACACCTGACCGGCCGATCAGGGCAGGAGCGCGGGACCAGGGGTTTTCCGGCGCCTTCGTACCTCGGCCGGCGTTGGCCGCTAACGAGGTCATTTCTCGTCGAAGCGCTCGCGCCCCCTCTCCGTCTGCCGCCGCGGCTCCTCCTCGGTGAAGACGTTCCGCTGTCACAGGAATCGCGACGTCGCCCGACTCACCAGCGGTGAAACGCCCGCCTGAGGGTAGGGTGCCCAGTCATGAAGGCCACCTCCGGGGCGAGCCGGTGGACCAGCGGGTTCGTCGGGGCATGGACCGCGGTACGGAACCGGTGCGGTTGGTTCGACCATCTCGTCCGGGCGGCCGTCCACTACGACCGCACCGACGCGGGCCGCCTGTCCGCGGGAATGACCTACTACGCGTTCTACGCCACCTTCGCGCTCGCCCTGCTGTCCTTCGTGATCATGGGTCATGTGCTGGACACCCCCGCCGCGCTCGGTCAGGTGGAGGACTACCTGAGCGACACGTTCCCGCGACTGGACGTGCAGGCACTGCGCGACGCGCGGGACACGGCTGGGCTGATCGCCTTCTTCGGCCTTCCGCTGACCGGCGTGTTCTGGATCGACTCGATGCGCTCCTCCATACGGGCGGTCTGGGGCCTGGAGCAGTATCCGGGCGGCTTCTTCCTGCGATGGCTGATCGACCTGGCCGTGATGGTCGCGCTCGGGCTGCTGCTCTCGATCTCACTCACCCTCTCCTTCGGCACCCAGAGCGCGGTCATCTGGCTGGCCGAGCATACGATCGGGGTCGAGGCGCTACCGGCGCGCTGGGCACTGTCCACGACCACCTTCGTGCTCGGCATCTGCGTGAACTTCCTGCTCTCGACGGCGTTACTGACGCTGCCCCCTCGGCTGCGCCTGTCGCCACGGCGGGTCGTCGGACCGGCCCTCGTCATCACCATCGGCCTGGAGCTGCTGAAGACGATCGGACAGGTCTATTTCAACATCAGTTCAGCGAATCCCGCGTACAAGGTCGTCGCGGGTGCGGTGGGCATGTTGCTCTTCCTGAAGCTGGTGAACGTGCTCATCCTGTTCGCCGCCTCGCACGCCGCGACCAGCCGCCACGGCACGGTCCTCGATCTGGCCACGCGGCGACCCGTCGGCGAGCCTCGCACCGAGGTCGTCACCGCACCGGCGATCCCCGAGATCAGGACGGGGCCATCGGCACAGACGGACCCGCGAGCAGAACCGGAGACGGAACCGCAGGCGTGGGCGCGGCCGCGACCCGTGCCCCGCAGGTACGACTTCGGATCCCGACGGGCGCCTTCCCTGGCGAGGAGCAGCCGAGACCTTCCTGAAGGCCGTCGAGCCCAGACGGCCGCTCCTCGCCCGCCGGCACCTCCGGTGAGCCCGCCGGCACCTCCGGTGAGCCCGCCGGCACCTCCGGTGAGACAGTGGGAAGGCTCCGGCCCCGAACCCCCTGTCGCGTCAGGAGAGCGAGGCCGGCACCGCCCGTAGCGGGGATCCGACGCGCGCGGCCGCGGTGCCCAGCCCGGAGAGGACGAGAGGGCGTGTCGTCGCGGGCGGGTGGTGCAGCTCGGCCTCGTCGTAGCGGCGGGTCTTCATGTGCCACAGCAGCACACCCGCCATCCAGTCCTGCAACTCCCTCACGTATCCGTCGAGCGTCTCTCTCGCCTCCCCTTCGAGGTCGAAGTCGTCGAAGAGGGCGGGGAGCTCGGTGGCGACGATGTGCTCGAACTGCCGCATCCTCGACGTCATCAGGTCATTGACGATGTCGGCCGCCTTCGGCGGATCGCAGTTCAGGAAGTCCTGGACGACGAGCACGCAGTTGTGCAGCTCGCCCTCGAACTGGATCTCCTTCTGGTACGAGCAGAGGTCGTTGACCAGGCAGGCGTAGTCGGCGGCCGAGTCGTCCAGCCCGCGCATCGTCCGGGTGCGGTAGATCTCGGGCGGCACCACCTGGCCGTGGGCCAGGCGCGAGAGGCTCATCGTGAGGTCGGAGCCGAAGGTCCTGCGGCGCATCTCGATGTAGTCGACCGGGTCGGGGACCCGGTTCTGGATGTGGTTGGCCAGCTCCCACAGCCAGCTCTCCGTCATGTCCTGGACGGCCCGGCGAAACTGGGCGCGCGCGCTCTCCGTCATGGGAGCCGCCGTACGGAACCACAGGTCGGCGAGGCCCCGCTCGATCGGGTTGACCGGAGGCGGGGTGGCGGAGAGGTCGAGCGGCATGAACGCCGACAGCCGCTCGTTGAACACCTTCGCACCCGCCATGTCGCGGCGGGACCCGAACACGACCGGGAAGTAGTCGTCGGCGTAGGTTCCCCAGGTGAGCCAGAAGGTCGAGATGTCCAGCTCGGGGCCGGGGGCGTCCGGGTTGATGGCTCCCGCGCAGATGGCGAAGTCGTAGGTGTCGAGCTTGTGCTCGGTCCAGATCGCCAGCCCGGGAAAGCCGGGCAGCTGCTCGAACATCCCCATCTCGCGCGCCCATTCCACCGTGTTGCGGCGGGCGCTGTCGAGGTTGGGATTCATCCGGGCCGTGTACGGCATGTAGATCTCGGGCAGTGGCAGCGGTCCCACTTTCCTGAGGGGGGCGTGGGTGTGGCTTCGCACGCCCCCCGGGCCCGTGATGCCGGGCGCCAGCCGGATGCGCGCCGCCGAGACGCCCAGGCCCGTGGGCCCGCCGAGGAGGGCCGGGGCCACCGGGTCCGCACGTGAGGCCCCGTTCATGTAGCGGCTGGAGCGCATGTGCCACTCGTGGCCGCCCGACTGCCAGTCCTGGAGTCCTTTGACGTACGCGAGGACGTCGAGGCGGGACTTCAGGTCCAGGCCGTGCTCCTCGAAGAGCGGGGGCAGCTCGGTGAGCGCGGTGTTCTCGAACTGGTGCAGCCGGGAGGTGATCAGGTCGTTGACCGCGTCGGCGGCCCGCTGGGTGTCGTAGCCCAGGAATCGCTCGAAGACCAGGACGCCGTTGCTGAGCTCGCCCTCGTCGCCGACCTCCCGCTCGTAGGAGAAGAGGTCGTTGCGCAGGTGCACCCCGTCGGAGAAGGTGTCTCTCAGCACGCGCATCGGCCTGCTCGCGGCGATGACGGCCGGGACCTCGGCGCCCGCGGCGTGCTCGACCAGGTTCGCCGACCAGGGGGCGCCGCCGACCTTGCGCCGCATCTCGATGTACTCGATCGGGTTGGCGACGCGTCCCGCGTTGATGTTGGCGAGCTCCCACAGGGACTCGTCGAGCAGGTTCTTCGTGCTCTCGACGAAGCGTGCCCGCCAGTCGGCGGACATCGCCGGGATCGTCCGGGCCCACAGGTCGGCCAGGCCGCGCTCCACCGGGTTCTCCGGCTCGGGGGGCGGCCCCGTGGGACGCACCGGCATGAAGGCCGCCAGCCTGTCGAGGTATTCCTTCGCCCCCGCCAGGTCACCGCTGCGCTTGAAGGTCTCCAGGAAGTGGTCGTCGAAGAAGAACACCCACACGTACCAGTCGGTGATGAGGTCGAGCTCGGGGGCGGGGGCGTCGGGGTGGGTGTAGGCGCACAGCAGGCCGTAGTCCATGGCGTCGAGCTTGCGCTCGTCCCAGATGCCGAGGTCGGGGTCGAGGATGCCCATGTCGTACGCCCAGGCCCTGGTGTGCTCTCGCGCGGTCTCCACGTGGGGGTTCAGCCTGGCCGGATACGGCAGATAGAAGTCAGGAAGCTCGAAGGGTTGCATGTTCTGTCCTTCCGTATCCGATATCAACGCGTCCGGGAGCGCCCTGGGCATCAAGGGGCACGACGAGTCGATGAGGCGGCTCCCTTTTTCCCTGGAGCCACGACAGGCAGAACGCTACGCAACGACCACGGAGAGTGAAAGGGATTACCCCGAATAGGCCATGGCACGATCAGGACATCCGGCGCCCGCCGACCGGTGCTCCTCGCGACCCGGGCGCGACACGGCGGTCGCGAGGTCACGGAGCCGGTCGGCGAACGCGAGCGCCTGCTCCGGTGTCATGCGGGGCTCGACACCGACGTAGAAGACCACGATGTCCCCGCTCGGGGAGGTCGTGGCGGCGAAAGGAAGGGAGGGGGTGATAACCATGATGGGGTCATCCTTCCCTGCCCCACCGACAATTCGCAGGTCCTTTTACGCCCGCCCGAGATGTGAACGCGTGTCCCGAAGGGGTGCGTCCTGGCGCACGGTGAGGCATCATCACGGTAGGCGTCAACGGGTTTGAGGCAGGCATGGAAGGAAGCCAGGCGCTACGCCGGCATCGCACCAACCTGGAGCTGGAGTGGGCACGCTGGGTCCAGGGCGGGCGTCCGCATGACCGCGAGCGGCTCAGGGAGGAGATCGTCGACTCCTGGGGCCGGTCCATCGCGACGGTGAGACCCGAGCAGGACAGCGCCCCCGAGGAGGGCGAGGCCCTTCAGCGCTGGAGAGCCTCACCGCTGCGCGAGCCCCTGGCCACGGTCGCCGACGAGCTGCGCGGGATCGCCGAGGACGGCGGTTTCATCGCGGCGGTCACCGACGAGACGGGCACCATCATGTGGACCTGCGGCGGCCGGGTCATGCGACGGCGGGCCGAGGCGGTGAACTTCGCCCCAGGAGGGCGCTGGGACGAGCAGGCCATGGGCACCAACGCCCTCTCCCTCGCGCTGCGCACCGGACGCCCGACCCAGGTGTTCTCGGCCGAGCACCTCGTGCGTGCCCTGCACGGGTGGGTCTGTTACTGCGCTCCGATCCGGTCCCCCGGCGGCCGGGTTCTCGGCGTGCTCGACCTGTCGAGCACCTGGGAGCGCTCGCATCCCCTCGCCATGCCCGCGCTGCACACCCTGGTCGGCGCCATCGAGAGCCGGCTGGCCGAACGGATGAGCCCTCCGTCCGCGAGCGGACCCTCCGTTCAGAGCTTCTTTACCGGAGGTACCGACAAGAAGAGCGGCCTGCGGCTGCGCGCCCTCGGCGGCGCCGAGCTGACCCGTGACGGCGTTCCCTTGAAGCTGCCCCCTCGCCAGCTGGAGATCCTCACCCTGCTCGCTCTCTCGGGACCGCAGGGCCCCGGGATGTCCCCCGAGCGGCTGATGGACGAGCTGTACGGCGAGCGGCACGTCGCCGCGACCACCCTCAAGGCGGAGGTCTCCCACCTGCGGCGGGCGCTCTCCGGCGCGCTGGCCACCCGGCGGTACGAACTGACCGCGCCCCTGGACTGCGACGCCGCCGAGGTGCTCGCCGCCCTGGGCGCCGGGCGGGTGGAGACGGCGGCGCGGCTCTACGGCGGCCCCCTGCTGCCGTGGTCCGACGCGCCGGGGATCAGGACCTGGCGCGAGCACATCGAGGTCGCGCTGCGTGAGGCGGTGCTGCGCTGGCCCGGTCCGGGACCGGTGTTCCGCTTCGGTGAGCTGCACCCGTACGACCTGGAGATACACGAGCGGACCCTCGCGGTCCTCGGGGCCGGTGACCCGCGCAGGGCCGTGGCGCTCGCCCGCCATCGCACGGCGCGGAGCGACTGACCTCGCCCCTCCTTCGGCATCGGCCGGGCGCCAACCTTTCACCAACCTCGGCCCTCCATCGTTGGCTCTGTTACAGCCATGTGAAGGAAGGCGGAGTCATGGTCTACACACCACCCGGTTCCGAAGGAAGCATCGTCACCTACGCCTCCCGGTACGACAACTTCATCGGCGGCGAGTGGGTGCCCCCGGTGAACGGGGAGTACTTCGACAATCCGAGCCCGGTCACCGGGCAGACCTTCACCAGCGTGGCCCGCTCCACCGCGGCCGACGTCGACCTGGCGCTGGACGCCGCCCACCGCGCGGCCGACTCCTGGGGCCGGACCTCGCCCGCCGAACGATCGAACATCCTCAACCGGATCGCCGACCGTATCGAGGAGAACCTGGAGCGGCTCGCCGTCGCCGAGACCTGGGAGAACGGCAAGCCGGTACGCGAGACGCTCGCCGCGGACCTGCCGCTCGCCGTCGACCACTTCCGCTACTTCGCCGGGGTGATCCGCGCCCAGGAGGGCGGGATCAGCCAGCTGGACGAGGACACCGTCGCCTACCACTTCCACGAGCCGCTGGGTGTGGTGGGCCAGATCATCCCGTGGAACTTCCCCATCCTGATGGCGGTGTGGAAGCTCGCCCCCGCCCTGGCCGCGGGCAACTGCGTCGTCCTCAAGCCCGCCGAGCAGACTCCCGCCAGCATCCTGCTGGTGATGGAGCTCATCGCCGATCTGCTCCCGCCCGGTGTGATCAACGTCGTCAACGGGTTCGGCGCGGAGGCGGGCCGGCCTCTCGCCTCCAGCCCGCGCGTGGCGAAGGTGGCCTTCACCGGCGAGACCACGACCGGGCGGCTGATCATGCAGTACGCCTCGGAGAACATCATCCCGGTGACGCTGGAGCTCGGCGGTAAGAGCCCCAACATCTTCCTTCCCGACGTCACGGCCTCCGACGACGACTTCCTGGACAAGGCCGTCGAGGGTTTCGTGATGTTCGCCCTGAACCAGGGCGAGGTGTGCACCTGTCCCTCGCGGGCCCTGATCCACGCGTCCATCTACGACGAGTTCATGAGCAGGGCGCTCGACCGTACCAAGGCGATCGTCGGCGGCGACCCGCTGGACCCGGCCACGATGATCGGCGCGCAGGCGAGCAACGACCAGTACGAGAAGATCCTGTCCTACATCGACATCGGGTTGAAGGAGGGGGCCGAGCTGCTCACCGGCGGCGGCCCGCGCACGGTTCCCGGCCTGGAGGGCGGCTACTACATCGAGCCGACGATCTTCAAGGGCAGTAACGACATGCGTGTCTTCCAGGAGGAGATCTTCGGGCCGGTCGTCTCGGTGACGACCTTCGACTCGGAGGACGAGGCTTTGAAGATCGCCAACGACACCCTGTACGGCCTGGGTGCCGGAGTGTGGACCCGCGACGTGAACGCCGCCTACCGGTTCGGCCGGGCGATCAAGGCCGGGCGGGTGTGGACCAACTGCTACCACGCCTATCCCGCGCACGCCGCGTTCGGCGGCTACAAGCAGTCGGGCATCGGCCGCGAGAACCACCGGGCGATGCTGGACCACTACCAGCAGACGAAGAACATGCTGGTCAGCTACTCGCCCAAGAGACTGGGCTTCTTCTGATGCCGACCGGCCCCGCCGGTGAGCCGCACCCGCTCCGAGTGGAGCGGGTGCGGCTCAGCCCCGCCGCCGAGGAACTGCTGACCGTGCTCCACCGGCGACACGGCCCGTTGATGTTCCACCAGTCGGGCGGTTGCTGTGACGGCAGCTCACCCATGTGCTACCCCCGGGGCGAGTTCCGGGTCGGCGGCGTGGACCTGCTGCTGGGCGTGCTGGCCCTGGACACCCCGTTCTGGATCAGCGCCTCCCAGTACGCCTACTGGCAGCACACCCATCTCACGGTGGACGTGGTTCCCGGCCGCGGCAGCGGATTCTCCCTGGAGGCCCCCGAGGGGGTGCGTTTCCTCATCCGCTCCCGGCTGTTCACCGACGAGGAGGCCGAGCGGATCCTGGTGGAGCCTCCCCCGCCGAGCGGCGCCGACGATGATACGGGGACATACAACATCAAATAGGGTCACAGCGGGAGTACGATGCACGGAAATGAAGTGTCGGCGGTGATCGCCTGACACCGGGCGAAGCGTGAGCGGAGGTCGCCCATGGACCGGCGGAACTCCCCACAGAGCCCACAGGCCGTCGTCGACGCGTTCGACCAGGGGCGGCTCACCCAGGCCAGGCAGCTGGCGGGGATGACGAAGAAGGACCTCGCCGAGCGGATCGGGGTCACCCCCGCGGCGGTGGGACAGTACGAGACGGGCATGAGCCGTCCCCGGCCCGACCTCGTTCCCCGCCTGGCCGACGCTCTCGGCGTGCCACCGGCGTTCTTCCTGCTGGGCCGCCCGCACGGCAGGCTGGACGGTTCCATCCCGCATTTCGGGAGTCCGCGCTCCACCCGCGCGTACCAGCGGGCCAAGGCGGCGGCCTTCGTCGAGCAGGTCTGGGAGCTGGCCCACGCACTGGAGAGGCAGGTCAGGCTGCCCCACGTCGTCCTTCCCGGTCTCTCCGGCGACGAGGTCCACTCCGGCGTGGAGCCACCCGGCGACCCCGCCCAGGCCGCCCGCGCGCTGCGGCGGCTCTGGGGGCTGGGCACCGGCCCGCTGCCGCACATCGTCCGGCACATGGAGGCCCACGGGATCGTCGTGGTCCTCCTGCCACCCGACGAGGACGCCGTCACGGTGGACGCCTTCTCCACCTCCCGGCTGCCCCGCCCGATCGTGGTGCTCACCGCCAACCGGTGCGACGACGTTCACCGCTACCGGTTCACCGCCGCCCACGAGCTCGGCCACCTGGTGCTGCACGGCGACACGGCCTCGGGAGACGTCCGGCAGGAGCGGGAGGCCGACGTCTTCGCCGCCGAGTTCCTCACCCCTCGCGACAGCATCCTGCCGGAGCTGCCAGGCCGCCTCGACCTGCGCAGGCTGGTCGAGCTCAAGCGCACCTGGGGCGTGCCGGTCGACTCCCTGCTGTATCGCTGCCGCGAGGTCGGCCTGATCTCCGATTCTGCGGCGAGCCGCGCCCACCAGCGGCTCAAGACGTTGCGCGACCAACCGGGATTCGCCGCCGAGCCGATCAGCGGCCACCCCGACGAGCAGCCCGTGCTGCTGCACCGGGCCTTCGAGCTGGCCGTCTCGCAGACCGGCCTGACCATGGAGCTGCTCGCCACCCAGCTGGCCTGGCCCGTCTCACGGGTGCGCGAACTGCTCGACGACCGTCGCCCGGCGCTGCGTCCGGTGCCCTGACCGCTCTTTCGCGGGCACCGGCCGCCGGTCGCGCCGTGCGGTGACGCTCGTCGCGACCGCTTCGCGGAGTCTCCCTCCGCGACCACCCCGCGTCGCTCGCCACCCGCTCACTCGCCCTCGACACGCTCCCTGATCCACTCCAGGCCGTCCTGCCAGGAGGCGAAGGCCTGGAGATAGCGACCGTCGCGGGCGTGGAAGGCGTGGTATCGGAAATCTCCGTCGCTGCCCGTGCGAATCAGGTCGTAAATATCGCCCTTTGAGCGATACCAGACACATTCCCCGTCAGCGGGACGTGAGGATGATGCGTAGGCGAACTCACGCGTGATGGACATGGGACGGATGCTACGGACCGGCGAATCAGCAGGCAATGCCGCGTCTATTTCATTCAGGGATAAAGTTCGCCCCGGCTGAGAATTCAGCTGGAAACGCCTACGCGGGATCACCCACCGCCGACGGCGGGCGAAGGACGGCCACCGTCGGCGGGCGCGGTGAGCTGGTCGATCAGCATCGCCAGCCGCCGCTCGTGGTGGGCGGCCGGGAGACGTCCGCTGCGGGTGAGGGTGGCGAGGCCGTGCACGGATCCCCAGGCGATCTCGGCGAGGACTCCGGTGTCGCGGCCGCCGGCGAAGGGGGCGATCGCCTCGCGGAATTCGGCGAAGGCGGCCTGGAGCGGGGCGGGCGTGTCGGGACGGCCGAAGGGCAGGTCGACGGCGAGGGTGAGCATGGCGTCGTACAGCGACGGGTTCAGCCGGGCGAAGTCGGCGTAGGCGTGGATCAGGGCGGAGAGCGCCTCGCGCGGGCTCTCCGCCCTCACGCGGGCCTTTCCCAGCTCCGCGGTGAGCTCGGCGAAACCCTCCAGCGCGACGGCCGCCACGATGGCGTCCTTGCCCGCGAAGTGGCTGTAGAGGACCGGCTGGCTGTATTCGATACGCTCGGCGAGACGGCGCGTCGTGACCGCCTCCCACCCCTCGGCCTCGGCCAGCTCGCGGGCGACCGTCACGATCAGCCGATGACGCCGCGCCCGCTCGCGCTCGCGGCGCTCCTGTGTGGACATCACGCTGATGCTAGCACCGCTATTAAGTCGCCTCTTGCTATTAATAACGCCGCTCGCACATCTAGCACCGATACGGCAAGCGGCGGCCCGGCCCGCACCGGGCGCTCACCAGGTGCGGGCCGGGGCGCACATGTCACCCGGTGGGCGGCGTGGGGGTCGAGGTCACCCGGTGGTCGGTCAGGTGGAGTTCTCCTCCGAGCGTCACGCGCAACTCGTCCAGGACCTGCCTGGCGCCGAGTACGGTCCACAGTTCTCCGACGAGGTGGGGGTTGTACTCCGGCGCCTGGTCCATCCACTGGTCCTTGCCGGACTGGGTGACGAAGGTGCTGATGAAGAACCGGCCGACGGAGGTCTTGCAGGCTCCCGTCCGGATGTCGACCGCGTCGACCTGGATCCGGGGCTTGCAGTCGACCTTCTTCGCGAGCTGCTCGACGGTCGGAGGCGGGCCCGCGGGGGCGGCGGGGACGGCGTTTCCGGCCGCGGCGGGGGCGCTCGCGGGCTGGTCCGCGCTGCAGGCGAGGGAGAAGGACAGGGTGAGGATCACCGTGGCGACCACCCGGAGGTTCCTGGCGACACCGGTCCGGCGCGAATGTGTCAACATCCTTCAGATACGCTCACCGGCCCCGGCGGGTTCATCGTGTCTCCCGTCGAGGGCGCCCGAACGGAGTCGAAGGCCCTGCGAGAGACCCGAGGGACCGGAAAAGGACTCCGCGTCTCTGTCTGCCCCCGCCTGCCCCCGGCCCGCTCCCGGTATCCCACGGCCCCGCCAAGGTTCCGCGCTCCTGGACCTCACACTCTGCCGAGATTCCCGTCCGCGCTCCGGGGAGGAACGCGGACGGGAGACGAGATTCCTACGGGACCCGCCCGACGGCCCCCACGGTGACGGCGCCGGCTCCCGGCGGGATGACGACGTCGCCGGTGTCGGGTCGCCAGTCGTAGACGGGCACCAGGCCGGGTTCGAGCATCTCCAGACCGTCGAACAGGCCGCGGATCTGGGTGAGGGTGCGGGGGAAGATGCCGCCCGCCGTGGTCGTCCCGTAGACGCCACGGCCCTGCCGGACCTGTTCCTCGGTGAGGTCGCCGGAGGTGACGTGGGAGATCACCACGTGGCTGCCGGAGACCAGCCGCTTCCCGAAGGAGGCGGCGATGTCGGCGACCTCCTTGTCCTCGGCGACGAAGTGCAGGATGGACACCATGAGGACGGCGACCGGCTGGTCGAAGTCGATGCGCTCGCGAACGTCCGGATGGTCGAGGATCGCCCCCGGCTCCCGCAGGTCACCGGGGATCACAACCGTCTGCGCGTTGTCGGCGAGGAGCGCGCGGGCGTGGACGAGCACGATGGGGTCGTTGTCGACGTACACGACCCGGGAGTCCGGCGCCTCGCGCAGGACGACCTGGTGCACGTTCTCCTGGGTCGGCAGTCCCGTGCCGATGTCGATGAACTGGCGGATTCCCGAGGCGGCGAGATGCCGTACGGTACGCCCGAGGAAGGCACGGTTGGAGCGCGCCACGTCCTTGACGTTGGGGACGAGTTCAACGATCTTCTCGGCGGCGACCCGGTCGGAGGCGAAGTTGTCCTTGCCTCCCAGGTAGTAGTCGTACATACGAGCCACACTCGGGACCGTAGGGTCGATTCCCGGCGGAGCCTGCTCGTGTTCAGTCATGTCCTCGCCTTCACCATCTCTTTCTCGAATGGTAGACGAGTGATCGACGCCTTCAGATCATGAACCGATGTTTCGTCTGATGACCGGATGTGGTTTCCCCAGGTCAGCAGACCTCATCGTTCCCGTGAAACCACGCCGAACCGCATCAGACCGAGAGTTCCTCGCGGAGGTCGCGCAGAAACCGCTTGCTCTCGGAGACGGAGTACGCCTGGATGCACAGACGGTCCATGACCTGCATGTAGTGGTCGGTCTCTTCGAGCTTGTCCACGTAGAGGGCGCTCGTGAGCTGCTCCATGTAGACCACGTCGGGCAGGTCCCGCTCGGGGAAGCGCAGGATGGAGAACGGACCACCGGCCGCGGCGTGGCCGCCCCGCTCGAACGGCATGATCTGCAGCCTGACATTGGGCAGCTCGACCACGTCGAGCAGGTGGTCGAGCTGGGCGCGCAGCACGTGGGGACCGCCGATGGGCCGGCGCAGCACGGCCTCGTCCATCACGGCCCAGAGCGTCGGGGCGTCCGGTCTGGTCAGGCGCTTCTGGCGGGCCATGCGCAGCGAGACACGGCGGTCGACCTCGTCGGTGGAGGCGGCGCCGTGCACGAGCATGATGACGGCCCGCGCGTATTCGGGACTCTGCAGGAGGCCGGGGACGAACTGCACCTCGTAGGTCCGGACGATCGAGGCGGCCTCTTCGAGCCCGACGTAGACCTCGAACCAGTTGGGCAGCAGATCTCCGTACTTGTGCCACCAGCCGGGGGCGTTGGCCTGGCGGGCCAGCGTGAGCAGCGGGGCCCTGTCCTCGGGGTCGGTCACCCCGTACATCGTCAGCAGGTCCGCGACATCGCGTTCCTTGAAGCCGACCCTCCCGAGCTCCAGCCGACTGATCTTGGCGTGGGAGGCGCGGATGGCGTAACCGGCCTGCTCGCGGGTGATGTCCTTGGCGACGCGCAGCCTCCGCAGCTGGGAACCCAGCAGAATCCGCAGGATCGTGGGACCACCACCACCCGCGTACGCGAGAACGCCACCCTGCTCACCGCTGTCCTTCGCGGTCTGTCCGGCCATGCGGGCTCCCTGTCGCGCCTTCCTACGGTGCCACAGTTTCACACATACAGCGTGTTTCGCACAGCTCCGCCGGACACGCACTTGCGTTTGCACTTGCATCCGCGAGTGCAGATAGCTACAAATCTACCTTTGTCGGCGAATGTCGGCGAATTTCTCACCCTGCGGGATCGCCGGTAAAGCCTTTCGGCCCTACAGCCCCGAGGCGAGGTCCCCCGGGTCCTCGTACGCGTCGTCGCGGAGGGTTCCCCGGTTCGCGGCGGTACGGCGCGACAGCATGCCGCGCACGATGTCGCACAACTCGCTCGTCTCCCTCGGTGACAGCACCTGGCTGAGACGGCGCTCGACCACTCCCCCGCTCAACGGCCCCGGCGCCCTCGTCACGTTGAGGTACCCGGACAGGTACGCGATCCTGAACAGTTTCTCCTGCGAGGGCGACACGGCGGTGGGGGCGGACACCTTGACCGGCCCCGTCGCGCCCTCCCCGTCGCGGGACACCTCCAGCCCACAAAGCAGCAGGTGCGCGGCGGCCCGCTGCAGGGCGAGTCCGTACGCGCGCATGGACCCGTCGGGCGAGAAGGCGACGATCGAACGTCCGACGGCCTCCGCGGAGTCCGGTGACAGGTCGGCGATGCCGGTCTCCGCACCGAGGCAGGTGTAGACACGCACGACCCGCTCCCCCACGTACCCCGGCTGGACGTGCTGGGAGAGCGTGACGGTCACCGTGGACCCGTCGGGATTGCGCAGCTCGGCGATGTCGGCCGCGTGGGTGACGTACGTGGTGGAATGCTCGCGCTCGCACCACGAGGGGCACGAAGCCTCCGAACGGAGGCGAGAAGTCCCGGCCGGGACTCCTCGCCAGGCCGTGATGTCGTTCATCCCAGTCCTTCCGGCATGGAGATCCGCGTCGTCGACGACGTGAGGGCACGACGGCGGATCGTCCCCGGACCCGAGCCGGACCAGAGCGCGGGTCCCGGCTCGCGCCATCGATTTCGAGGTCGCTTTCACCGGCAGGTACGCAGGACCGGCATGGCCGGTTCATCGGGAAAGGCCGACGGGGGGCGGAATCCGGGGCCCGGAACCGCTCGACGGCCTTAACCTGCCTTTAGGGTTGCCGCAGCGTGCCGCTAACGACGCCCCAGGCAAGCTTTGGGACATGCGAAACACGACGAAACTCACCATCGCCGCCGCCGGACTCCTCGCCGTCGTCTCCGGAGGTAGCGCAGTAGCCTTCGCCGGAACCGCGACGCCCACTCCGGCCCCCAGCGGTACGGCGACGACTCCCGCGCCGGTCAACGAGACGCCGGGGACCGGCACCGCTCCGGCGACCCCCGCCCCCGGAGAGGCGGAGGCCAAGGTCGGCCGGGACGCGGCCATCAAGATCGCCCAGGACAAGGTTCCCGGCGCCAAGCTCGTCAAGACCGAGTTCGACGGCGACGACGCTCCCACCAAGTGGGAGATCGAGTTCCTTGAGGGTGACGTCGAGCACGAGTTCGACATCGATGCCACCACCGGCGCGATCCTGGAGCATGAGCAGGAGACCGAGACCGCCGCGGAACGGGCCGCCGACGCCGCCGATGACGCCAACGACATCGACGACGATGACGATGACGATGACGACCAGGACGACGACTGACGGAAAGACGAACAGCGACAAGGAGCCCGTGACACCTCGCGTGTCACGGGCTCCTCGTCCATGCCAGGTCCATGCCGGCCGAACACGGCGGCGGTCCCCGGACACGGGAGCGGGTCACCGGCACCGGGTGCGGTGACCCGCTCCCTCCGTATCCGGTGGGCGGAAGCCGGGTCACCGACCTGGGACGCCCGTGACCCGCCCCCGCCACAAGCCGGTGGATGGCGGCCGGGTCACCGAGGCGAAACGCCGGTGGCCCGGCCCCGCCGCGTCCGGTGGACGAGCGCGGCGAGGACTGTGACCCCAGCGACCCCAGCGACCCCTACGAGCGCCGTCATCACGTACGCGGGCCGCCACCAGGTTCCCCGCTCCACGACCGCGACGGTGGTCGTCTCCCCCGGCGAGCCTCCGGCGGGCGCCGCCGCCGGGGTGGCGACGGGCGTGGGGGTGGCGGACCTGTAGGGGAGGAAGCCGGGAGTGCCGTCACCGAGGGGAATCCTCGGCGGGCGAATCGCCCCCCAGTGATCCTCCTCCGGCGGCTGCTGGCCGGTGATCGCCGGCCTGAGGTCCGGGGGAACCGGGGCGACCTCCAACCGTCCCGGCACGGCCAGGGTGCCGATCCGGTAGGACGGGAACCAGCCCTGGATCGCGGTCACCTCCCACGTGCCCTTGGGCAGGGAGACCGCGCTGGCGTAGTGGGCGGGCTCCTTCAGCTCCACACCGGAGAACCGGAGAGTCCTCTTGCCGTCGGTGAACTCCAGCGCGACCTCCCCCAGCTCCCCCAGGTCGTCGCCCTCGTACGGATGGGTGCCGTGCTGGAGCAGCCAGAAGCCGAGGGTGTACGTCGTGTCCGGGCTCGTCACCGGGACCGGGTCCATCACGGTGATCGCCCAGCCTCCCGCCCGTGCCGGGGCGCCCAGGGCCAGCAGGGGGGCGATGAGCGCCAGAAGGAAAAGAATTCTTCTCATGCGGGAGATACACCGGCCGAGTCGATCAGGTTCCACCACCGCGCGGTGCGCCTCCCGGTCACCGGACCGCTATGGCCCGGAGCGTGGGGTCAAGGCCGTGGAGTCAAGGCCGAAAGCAGGGGTATGGACAGCAAATGAGTCTTCAGGAAGAACTGCGGCAGGTCGAAGGGGACCTGGAGAGACTGCGCGCCGAGGTCGCGGAGCTGCGTGGGCAGGTGGGAGAGATCGGCCCCACCGACGCCGTCGAACGGGCAATGTTGATCAATCAGGCCGACGAGCAGGAAATCCTTGTCGGCGAGCTCGAAGCCAGGCGCGACGGCCTTCTCAAACGCCTGGACGAGGACG
The DNA here is from genome assembly GCF_044459525.1 of Streptosporangium sp. NPDC050284. NCBI lineage: Bacteria > Bacillati > Actinomycetota > Actinomycetes > Streptosporangiales > Streptosporangiaceae > Streptosporangium > Streptosporangium sp. NPDC050284. The sequence continues at coordinate 371,735 of NZ_JBITIZ010000005.1, read as the reverse complement.
ACGAGCGAAACTCCTCGAAACCGCGCGGGAGGACGTAGGGGACGGGGTCCACCCGCCGGAAGCAGCCACCACCTGCGGTTCGCCACATTCGGTTATCCGCCGTCTCGCTGGGTAACCATAAGGACGAACCATCATCAGGGGGATGAAATGATCAACATGCTTCACAAGATGGGCGTGAAGTCCAACATGATGTACGCCGCCGGGATCGCCTCGGTCGGCGCGTCGATCGCGGCGTGGTTCACGTCGAACGCGCAGGAGAGAGCGGGGATCGAGCGGGCGGACCACTGGGGGATCTTCATCGGCGAGTGGGCACCGACCTTCTTCGCGATGGGGATCGCGCTGCGCATGGAGGAGACCCGCGAGGAGATGCGGTCCTCCTTGGGGCAGGAGTCGCTCGGCGAGTCGTACTCCGAGGGCAGGACGCCCTCCCGCGCGGGCGTGTAGCACCGTCACCGGAGGATCGAGGGCGGGGTGCGTCAGGGGGACGTGCCCCGCCTTCGCTCATCACGATGTGACCAGGGCCGGATGTCTCGGGTCGTCGACGCGGACGACCACGTCGGCGACCTCCGCCGGGGCGACCTCCTCCTCGTAGCGCGCGTAGGCGGGCAGCGTCCAGTGCAGCTCCTCCGGGGTGCGCCGGGCGAGCGCGCCCGGCGACAACCTCAGGTGCACGGTCAGCTCGAACGGCAGCCCCCGGCCCAGCAGCAGGGGTCCGGCCAGCAGCAGCACACCGCCCGGGGGGACCGTGACGTACGGCGCACGGGTGGCCCTGTCGATGGCGCTGTCCCACAGCGTGGGCAGCACCTTTCCCGACCGGCCCGGGTCGAGTGGTCCCAACACCTCTCTGACCAGCCCTCCGTAGTCGAACCAGTCGGTGTAGAAGGAGTCCGGGTCGGTCCGGCCGTACTCGAAACGCAGCGAGGCCGGGCGCAGGAAGTCGGCGGTGGAGACGCGGAGCACCTCCCTGCCGCGCAGCCGGAGCGGGTCCGCCAGCGCGTCGGCGAGTTGCTCCGGCCGCGTCGCGGGAGCCCCGTCGAGCGCGACGCGCACCCAGGAGTCGCGGGGCTCCGCGGCCACCCGGTCGGCGAGTTCCTCCACCAGCGAGGAAGGAGAGATAGGCCGTATGTCCACCCCACCATCCTGGCCGACGCCCGCCGCCTCCGACGGGGACCGGTCAACCATCACGGTCGGGTCAAGGTCGGACGTGATGGCGATCAAATATCGGTCTGTCCGGGTTGTCCGACCGCTACGGGCGGTAACGATCCATATGGATCGACGGCCCGGCCGTGACCGGGCGTCGGCCTCCAGGTCGCGTCACGTCCACATCGGCGCGATCCGGTAGTTGGCGTGATCTTCACGTCTTTCCGCAACCAAGATCACGGCACGTTACGCACGGAGACAGCGATGTCAGGAGGACTTCAGTGATCAAGCGCGGTAAGCCGACCAAGAACGGCCAGGTCAAGCTGACTTTCACCATAGTGGAGAGCCCGACCCGCGGAGGGGTCTCGCTGGTCGGTGACTTCAACGGCTGGGACCCCTACGCCCATCCCATGCGGCGCAGGGACGACGGCACCTATCAGGTGAGCCTGATGGTTCCCGCCCACCAGCCCATCCGGTTCCGCTATCTCGCGGAGGGCGGCGTGTGGTTCGACGACGCGGACGCCGACCACCACGACGAGCACGGCGGCCGGATCAACCCCGCCGACGTCCAGGAGGCTCCTGAGAGCCCAAGCGCGGCGCGCACCGCGGTCGGCAAGCCGATGCGGCAGACGCTCTCGGCCGGGCAGCCGGTCACGGCCTCGGTGGCCTCCTCCTAGCACCTCGGTGACCGTTTGCAGGAGCGGGATCCCCCGGACAGGCCGTTCCACCGGCTCCGCGATCATCGTTGCGGCTCGCGCCTTCCCCGTCCCGGCCCATTCCGGCGGGGACGCGGAGGGTGCGGGCCGTCAGGCCTCGCGCCGGGGACCGTTCATCGCGAGGGCGAGCATCGCGCCGTACACCACGTGGCCCGTGGCCATCACCGCCTGACGTCCCGGCTGATCCTCGTCGATCGGCGGCAGGACCTCCAGTTTCGGCACCCAACCCTGGTAGCTGACGAACCAGATGGCCAGCCCGTACGCCACCCCGAGTGGCACCGGGGCACGGCGTCCCCTGCAGAGCAGGGCGAACGCGGCCCCGCCCGTGGCGCCGAAGCCGAAGTGGGCGATCGCGCCCAGTGCTCTCTCCCTCGACTTGGGTCGGTGCCTGTGGCCCGGCAGGAGGCCGCGGACAATCCTCTTGGGAGGCTGATCCCTCATGAGCCCCGCGCGCTCCCCGGCGAGCATCACAGCGCTCATCGCCGCGGTGGCGAGAACGCCACTTCCCACGCCCCTGACGAGATCACGAATCACGATCGTCACCCCTGCCTTTCCGGTGAAAGTCCTCGAAACTCCTGTGAGATTCCTCGAAACGAAGATCCTCGAACGGCGGCCGGGCCCCTCACGGGTGCCCGCCGAGCGCGCCGAGGGTCTCCCTGGCGAGTTGCAGTTCCTCTCTTGGCCTGACCACCAGTACGGGCACGGACGCGCCGGGCGCGCTGACCGTCCCGTCGGTGTCGAGGTCACTGCGGGCGAGCGGCTCGACACCGAGCAGGGAGAGCCTTCCGCAGACGGCCTCGCGGACCTCCGGCTGGTCCCAGCCGATCTCCCCGGTGAACACGAGCGCGTCGAGCCGGTCCAGGCTCGTCGCGGCGGCGGCGATCTCCCGGCTCACCCGATGCGCGAACACCTCCAGGGCCAGCGCGGCGGCCGGATCCCCGGAGGCGACAAGTTCCCGGGTGTCTCCCGACTTTCCATCCGAGAGGCCGAGCAGCCCCGAGTGGTGTTCCAGTCCTTCGCGCAGTTCGTCGAGCGTGAGCCGGGAGTCCGACAGCAGCCACAGCAGCATGCCGGGATCGACGCTTCCCGACCGCTTGCTCATCGGGACCCCCTCCAGCGGGGTGAATCCCATCGAGGTGTCCACACTGCGGCCCTCGCGGACGGCGCACACCGAGGAGCCTCCGCCGAGGTGGGTCAGCACGACCTGGAGGGTGCCCGCGGGCCGGTCGAGCATCTCCGCGGCCCTTCCCAGCGCCCAGGCGTACGACAGGCCGTGAAAGCCGTAGCGGCGCAGGCCGTAGCGGCTCCTCCACCCCGCGGGCAGCGCGTAGGTGGCGGCGCTGTCGGGAAGTTCGGCGTGGAAGGCGGTGTCGGGGCAGAGCACGTGCGGGATATCGGGCAGCCTGTGCCGGGCGGCCTCGACGAGCGCGAGCGCGGGCGGTACGTGCAGCGGGGCGAGATCGGCATACTCCCCCACCGCTCGCAGCACGCCGTCGTCGACGACCGTCGGCTTCCTCACCGCCTCGCCTCCGTGGACGAGACGGTGGCCGACAGCGGCGAGATCGGTGCCGGGGGCGGCGTCGAGGAAGTCCGTGATCGCCCGCTCGGCCGCACCGGGGTCGAGGCTCTGCTCGCTGTGCTCGGTGCGCAGGACCTGACCGTCCCGGACGAGGTGGAGTTGCAGGCTCGACGATCCCGCGTTGACGGTGAGCACCGCCGGATCAGTGGTTCCCATTTTCCTCACGTGCCCGAGGGCGGATGGGACAAACGGCGGCCCACGGCGGCCCGCCATTCGTCACCGTGCGTGAGCATCCGGGGGAGAAGGGCGCCGATCCCCGTCTCACCGCGACGGCCTGGTCCTGTGATGTCTCGCGCTGAGGACGAAACCGGGGCGTGGCGGTCTGCCTCCGGATTCCTTGACCGCTGACGGTTCGCAATCACTTGTTGAACTGTCATGAGCGACGGGCGTACGGTGGGGGTAACGGCACCCGTCCTTCGTACGGCTCCCAACAGGGCGCTGTCTTCACCCGTCGTAGACAGCGGGGCGATATGAATCGACTTTCCATAAGCATGGACGCGCACCCGCACTTCTCCGTGGTGACCTTGGTCGGCGACCTGGACAAGTCCTCGGCACCCCTGCTTGAGGAGAAAATCGCGGAGTTCATGAGGCGCGGTCACGTCTGCCTCGTCGTCGACACGACAGGGCTGGAATTCTGCGACTCCACGGGCATCTGGGTGCTGCTGACGAGCCTGCGACGCGCCTACGAGCGGAAAGGCTGGCTGCGCCTCGTCGGCGTGCACGGATTCCTCGGCCGCCTGCTCGATCTGACCAGGCTGCGAGAGGCGTTCCCCATCGACTCCACCGTCGAGGAGTCACTGCGCGAGGTCTCCGACAGTCACGTCCCGGTCCCGCGCTGATCCCCGCCGCCTCCGGTGATCGCGGTCATACCCGCGGCGCCCGACGTCACGAGGGAGAACGCCGAGAGAAGATCGCACCAGGTGGCACCCGCTCTCTGGGGGGCCACCGGAATCGGTGGCCCCCCAGAGAGCGGGGAACGGTCAGTCGCGGGAGACCAGGCGGACGAACTCCTCGAACGAGAGCCGGCCGTCGCCGTCGGAGTCGCCGTTCTGGTTCAGCGATCCGATGGCCTCGGCGGGCAGGGCGGGAAAGTGCTCACCGAACTCCCGCTCCGTGATGAATCCGTCGCCATCGGTGTCGATGGCCGCGAACGTCTCCCTGAGCTCCGCCAGCCGCTCCCCGTGGGGTTCTGTCGACATGGTGACCCGCCTCTCTCAACGACCCGCACTTCGATCAGCAGACAACTTACGGGAGGCGTCACCCGTACAGCTATGCGACCCCATATGACACCTTTTATCACCAAAAATCCTTTTCCAGCTCATCCCTGACTGCGGCCCCGCCCTAGACTTCGAGCATGATTCGCCCCGCAACGCCGGACGACGTCCCGGCGATCATCGACATGATCCGTGGACTCGCGGAGTACGAGAAGGCGCTGGACAAGGTCGAGAACACCCCCGACATGCTCCACGAGACGCTCTTCGGCCCCTCCCCCAGCGTGTTCTGCCACATCGCCGTCGACGGGGAGAGGATCGCGGGGTTCGCGATCTGGTTCGTCTCCTACTCCACCTGGCTCGGCACCCACGGGATCTATCTCGAAGACCTCTTCGTCCATCCGGCCCACCGGGGCGGCGGACACGGCAGGAGGCTGCTCGCCGAACTGGCGGGCATCTGCGTGGAGCGCGGCTACGGCCGCTTCGAATGGTCGGTGCTCGACTGGAACACCCCGGCCATCGACTTCTACCGGGCGATCGGCGCGGAACCGCTCGACGAGTGGGACGGGTACCGCCTCACGGGGCCCGCACTGGAGAAGGTCGCGGCGGAAAGAGCGCGGTAGCCCCCCGGGGAAAGGCGTCTCGCCCAGGACCCGCCTTTCGCCGAAGACCGGCCGGAAATCCTCCGGCCGGTCTTTCATTTTCCCCCACCGCTTTCTCCTACACCTCGAAGATCCGCAAGTCCTTCGTTCTCCACCCGGTGCGGCCCTTACTGCGGAGACTCACCACAGGGCACCCCAACCGTGAACCTTTCATCGGGTGAAATCACCCCGTAACCCCCTGAACTGGTACAACAAGCCGCTACCTCATGGTGAAAGAAGCACTCCGTTTACACCCCCGCAACCTGCGACCTAGAGTCCGTCTCGCGTGAGCGCCTCACCGCCATTGATCAATGCCTCGTCACCCCCTCGAAAGGGATGGTAATTCTGTGAGTAAATGGCGAAGTATGGCTGTCGCCGGTGTGGTCACTTTCATGACCGCGCTGCTCGCCGTCGTTCTCGTTCCCCTACCGGCCTCCGCGCACGGCGCGATGATGGTGCCCGGCAGCCGGACGTATTTCTGCTGGCAGGACGGCCTCTCCCCGCAGGGGAACATCGTGCCGATCAACTCGGCGTGTTCGGCGGCGGTTGCCCAGAGCGGGGCGAACTCGCTGTACAACTGGTTCAGCCTGCTGCGGTCCGACGGAGCCGGGCGAACCCGCGGGTTCATCCCCGACGGCCAGGCGTGCAGCGGCGGCAACCCCGGCTACAGCGGGTACGACCTGCCGAGTGCCAACTGGCCGGTGACGCACCTGACCGCGGGCGCGAACATCCAGTTCAAGTACAACAAGTGGGCCGCCCACCCCGGCTGGTTCTACCTCTACATCACCAAGGACGGCTGGAACCCCAACCGGGCTCTGACCTGGGATGACCTGGAGTCGGAACCCTTCCACACGGCCGACCACCCGCAGAGCGTCGGCTCCCCCGGGACCAACGACGCCAACTACTACTGGAACGCCAGGCTCCCGTCCGGCAAGTCGGGCCGCCACATCATCTACTCGGTGTGGAAGCGCTCCGACAGCGCTGAGACGTTCTACAACTGCTCCGACGTCGTCTTCGACGGCGGCAACGGCCAGGTGACCGGAGTCGGCCGTTCGGGCAACAACCCGGACCCGACCCCGACGCCGACCGTGACGCCGACCCCGACCCCGACGCCGACCGTGACGCCGACCCCCGGCACCGGAGCGTGCACCGCCACCTACAAGACCGTCAGCTCCTGGTCGGGCGGTTTCCAGGGCGAGGTGACCGTGAGCAACTCGGGATCGGCCGCCATCAACGGCTGGACGGCGAAGTGGACACTCGGCAGCGGCAGCACCATCAACAGCCTCTGGAGTGCCACGCACACCACGTCCGGATCCACCGTCACGGCCAAGAACGTCGACTGGAACCGCACGATAGCCCCCGGCGCCTCGACCACCTTCGGGTTCACCGGATCGGGCACCAGCGGCTCTCCGAGCGTCACCTGCTCCAGCCCCTGACGTAACGCGGTCCCCGCCGGTGCCACCGGCGGGGACCGACCCGTCTCCCCCCTCGCCCCATTCGTTCCGACAGACCGACGGATGAGCGGACCGGCAGACCGCGGGACCGCCACAACCGCACCGGATCACCGCCCCTCCCCACGGCCGCCGCGCCCTCGCGAAAAGGGCGGAAGGGAGTCCCGTGCCGTTCACCACGAAGATCGCGCCACTGCTGGGTCTCGTCTCGCTCGGAGCGGCGGTGGCCCTGGTCGCGGGGGCCTGCGCCGGCCGGACACAGGAGAGCGGACACACCGCGGCGCACCCGATCTCCCAGCACGTCGCCTCGGTGTCCCCGTCCGTCCAGGGGAACCCCCCGGCGTCCCCGTCCGATGACGGGAACCCCTCGGCGGCATCGTCCTCCACGCCCCTCCACGAGGACAAGGGCCAGAACACCCCTGCCCCGGGCACCAAGAGGTGCCGGGCTACGGTCACCCTGGTGGAGTCATGGCCCGGCGGTTACCGAGGCGCCGCGACGATCACCAACACCACCGACAAGCCGATACGCGACTGGTACATCCAGTGGATGCAACCGCGCGAGGCGACCTTCACCCAGTCGTGGAACGGCACCCACATGCAGAGCGGCCCCGTCGCGATGCTCCACGCCCCCACCGAGAAGCCGTCGCTGGCACCGGGGGCGACCGCCACCGACATCGGCTTCGTGGGGTCCGCCACCACACCCCCGGCCTTCACCGAGATCACCTGCGGCTGACGGGGCCGACGGCCGGCCGCGGCCTGCACACGGCCTCCCACGGTGGCTCGCGCCCCGATGAGCGGCACCGCGCGTCCCGGCGAGGTGGGGGTGCGAGAAGGCCACCGGAAAACGGCACGGCCCCGGCCAAGGCCGGGGCCGGAATCGGGCTGGATGTCAGCTCTTGCCGTAGCGCCGCTGGAAGCGCTCGACGCGCCCCGCCGTGTCGACGACCCGGCCGCGCCCGGTGTAGAAGGGGTGACTCGCCGAGGAGACATCGACGTCGACCAGCGGGTGGACGGCGCCGTCCTCCCACTCGACGGTCTTGCGGCTGGTGACGGTCGAACGGGTCAGGAAGGCGACACCCGCGCTCGGATCGCGGAAGACGACCGGGCGGTAGTCGGGGTGGATGCCCTTCTTCATGGCTATCTGTCCTCTCGGAACGGGACGTGCTGGCGGACGATCGGGTCGTACTTGACGAGGGTGAGCCGGTCGGGGTCGTTACGCCGGCTCTTGCGGGTCACGTAGGTGAAACCGGTGCCCGCCGTGGACCTCAGCCTGATCACTGGGCGCACCTCGTTCTTGGCCACGCCTGCTCCTCTCGAAGGGCGGATTACCCGACGCAGACGATAACGGTTTTCATTAGCCGGACATTCCCGCCTGAGCCCCCCTCCCGGTACACCCTTCAGGCGTTCTGGCGGCGGTCCGCCCGCGAGGGCAGCGGAGTTCCCGACCTCATCGCCTCGGACGACCGGCGCGTTCAGCGGGGACCGCCGAGCGTACGGTTCTCCTCCCGATCTCGGGTGATTCATCCCTCCGGCTCTCCGGGCCGGCAGGGGGGTGAGGCGGTAACTTGGGACTGCCATCACAGAGGAAGAGAGATCGTGACCACGTCTATTCATCAGCGGATCGCCGAAGAGCTGGGTGTGCGCGAGCGACAGGTGAGTGCGGCGGTGGACCTGCTCGACGGCGGGGCCACCGTGCCGTTCATCGCCCGCTACCGCAAGGAAGCCACCGAGATGCTCGACGACACGCAGCTGCGCACGCTGGAGGAGAGGCTGCGTTACCTGCGGGAGCTGGAGGAGCGGCGCACCGCGATCCTGGAGTCGATCGACGCCCAGGGCAAGCTCGACGACGCCTTGCGCGCGCAGATCCTCCTCGCCGACTCCAAGGCCCGCCTGGAGGACATCTACCTCCCGTACAAGCCCAAGCGGCGGACCAAGGCGCAGATCGCGAGGGAGGCGGGGCTCGAACCGCTCGCCGACGGCCTGCTCGCCGACCCGTCGGTCGATCCGCGGGCCGCGGCCGAGGCGTTCGTCGGCGAGGGGGTGGCCGACGCCACCGCCGCGCTGGACGGTGCCCGCGCGATCCTGGTCGAGCGGTTCGGCGAGGACGCCGACCTCGTCGGTGAGCTACGCGAACGGATGTGGACGAAGGGCCGCCTCCTCGCGGCGGTCCGCGAGGGCAAGGAGGAGGAGGGCGCCAAGTTCTCCGACTACTTCGACTTCGCCGAGCCGTTCACCAAACTGCCCTCGCACCGGATCCTGGCGATGTTCCGCGGCGAGAAGGAGGAGGTTCTCACCCTCACCCTGGAGCCTGAGCAGGAGCCAACCGGCACCTACGAGGGCCGCATCGCGCACCGCTTCGGCATCTCCGACCGGGGAAGGCCCGCCGACGCGTGGCTGGCCGACACGGTCCGCTGGGCCTGGCGCACCCGCATCCTCGTCCACCTCGGCATCGACCTGCGGACGCGCATGTGGCAGGCCGCCGAGGAGGAGGCGGTACGCGTGTTCGCCGCGAACCTGCGCGACCTGCTGCTCGCCGCGCCCGCGGGGAGCCGCGCGACCATGGGGCTGGACCCCGGGCTGCGCACCGGCGTGAAGGTCGCGGTGGTCGACGCGACCGGCAAGGTGCTGGCCACCGACACCGTCTACCCCCACGAGCCGCGCCGCCAGTGGGACCAGTCGCTGGCCACCCTCGCCACGCTGGCGAAGAAGCACGGCGTGGAGCTCGTCTCGATCGGCAACGGCACCGCCTCGCGCGAGACCGACAAGCTCGCGGGCGAGCTGGTCAAGCTGGTCCCCGGCCTGACCAAGATCGTGGTGTCCGAGGCCGGGGCCTCGGTCTACTCCGCCTCCGCGTTCGCCTCCCAGGAGCTGCCCGGCATGGACGTGTCGCTGCGCGGCGCCGTCTCGATCGCCAGGCGGCTCCAGGACCCCCTCGCCGAGCTGGTGAAGATCGATCCCAAGTCGATCGGCGTCGGCCAGTACCAGCACGACCTCGCCGAGACCAAGCTCTCCCGCTCTCTCGACGCCGTGGTGGAAGACTGTGTGAACGCGGTCGGCGTCGACGTCAACACCGCCTCCGCGCCGCTGCTCACCCGGGTCTCCGGTATCGGCTCCGGGCTCGCGGAGAACATCGTCCAGCACCGCGACGCCAACGGGCCCTTCCGCTCCCGCAAGGCGCTGAAGGAGGTGCCGAGGCTCGGCCCGAAGGCCTTCGAGCAGTGCGCGGGCTTCCTGCGCATCCGCGACGGCGACGACCCGCTCGACACCTCCAGCGTGCACCCGGAGGCGTACCCGGTGGTGCGGCGCATCCTGAAGAGCACCGGCGGCGACCTCGCGTCCCTGATCGGCAACGGTACGGCGCTGCGTGCCCTGCGCCCGCAGGAGTTCGTGGACGACACCTTCGGCCTGCCGACCGTCACCGACATCCTCGCCGAACTGGAGAAGCCGGGCCGCGACCCGCGTCCGGCCTTCAAGACCGCGACCTTCAAGGAGGGCGTGGAGAAGATCTCCGACCTCAAGCCCGGCATGCTGCTGGAGGGCGTGGTCACCAACGTCGCCGCCTTCGGCGCGTTCGTCGACGTCGGTGTGCACCAGGACGGCCTGGTCCACGTGTCGGCGCTGTCGCACACCTTCGTCAAGGACCCGCGCGAGGTGGTCAAGCCCGGCGACATCGTCCGGGTGAAGGTGCTCGACGTCGACATCCCGCGCAAGCGCATCTCGCTCACCCTCCGCCTGGAGGACGACGTCAAGCCCTCGGGGCCCCGTGGGCCGCGCGACCAGCGTGACCAGCGTGACCAGCAGGGTGGCGGCGGGCAGCGCCAGGGTGACGGCGGCGGCAGGCGCGGTGGCGGCCAGGGACGCGGCGGCCAGGGCGGCGGACAGGGACGCGGCGACCGGCAGCGCAACGCGCCGAGCGGCGCGATGGCCGACGCCCTGCGTCGCGCGGGGCTCGACGGCTCAGGCGGCAAACGCTAGATATCCGCAGGCCCCGCACACCCGCGGGACACATCGCCGGGGACCGGCACGCGACGCCGTGTCCCCGGCGCGAGACGTCCCCGGCGCGAGACCGACGACCGGGGACGCCGACCCCGTTCACAGACGACGGGCCCTCGCCGACCCCGGTCCCCGCTCACAGCCGGCGGCCCCTCACCGGCACAGGCCCCGCTCGCGGACGGCGGCCCCGCAGGGCGCGACCCCGGGTGTCCGCGAACGAGGCCGGAGGAGTACACACCCCGTCCTGAGCGTCGCCGCATCGGGTCTCTCGCACCCCCTCCGGCACCCACCCGAGATTTCCTGACAGGGGATCCTGACAACGTAGAGCTCTGGAACGTTCCTCTCAGGGCTTCTACCGTAAACAAACTTTCCATTTTTTCCGAGAGCTCACAGCGGTCCGCACGAACATGAGACCGGTGCTGTGATGCTTTTTTTACTGCTTGTATTGACCAAGGAACGAAGTCTGTCCTAAGGTCCGGGCAAGCGAGAGCCTGCCGCGAAGGGACCTCCATGACTCGCTTTCCTGACGCCGTGTGGCGGCGGGCGCGGTGGCCGCGCCCCGCTCCACCACCCTGACAACACCCCTTCACGAACGGGGGGCACACCGACCGCCTCCCGCCCGTGAGGGCTCCCGTTCTCCCTGCCGTATCCGTCGCGGCAGGGCCCAGGACGCGCCGAGCGGCGCGTGCCGCCGCATGGCGACCCATTTCAGGGACGCCGTACGGCCGCCCGCGAAAGGCACGCTCTCCGCGTCCGGCACCGCCCGCATGTCCCCCGCTCGTACGGGTCGTGAGGTCACGCGCACGTCACGTCCCCGCCCGGGCGTGACGTCACCCGCACGTCGCCTCCCAAGACGGAAGGAAATCCGCGCATGGACACAGGACAGCCGCCTCCCCGGCGCCGTCGCATGTCGCTCCCGGCCACTCTCGGCGGGATGTTCACCGTCGTCGTTCTCGCCCTCGCCGGCGTGACCACCGCGTCCCCGGCCGCCGCCGCCACCGGGCAGATCACCGGCATCGGCGGCAAGTGCGTCGACGTCGCCGCGGCCAACACCGCGAACGGCACCCCCATCCAGCTGTATGACTGCAACGGCACCGCGGCACAGCAGTGGACCCGCAACGGCGACGGCACCGTGCGCGCCCTGGGCAAGTGCCTGGACGTCACCGCCGCCTCCACCGCCGACGGAGCGCAGATCCAGCTGTACGACTGCAACGGCACCGCGGCACAGCAGTGGGCCTACAGCGCCGCGAACGACCTGGTGAACCCGGCCGCCAACAAGTGCCTGGACGCCACCGGCCAGTCCAGCGCGAACGGCACCCGCCTGCAGATCTGGACCTGCGGCGGCACCGCCAACCAGAAGTGGAACGCCCCGAGCGACGGCGGCACCACGCCCCCGCCGGCCGGCAAGATGGCCGGAGCCCCCTACCTCTACATGGGCTGGGGCAACCCGCCGAGCCCGGCAACGATCATGAGCACCACCGGCGTGAAGTCCTTCACCATGGCGTTCATCCTGTCCGGCGGCGGCTGCAACCCCGCCTGGGACGGCTCAAGGCCGCTGACCGGCGGCGCCGACCAGGCCGCGATCAACCAGATCAAGGCCGCGGGCGGCAGCGTGCAGATCTCCTTCGGCGGATGGTCGGGCAACAAGCTCGGCCCGAACTGCTCCACCCCGGCCGCCTACGCCGGAGCGGTGCAGCAGGTGATCAACGCCGTCGGCCCCGCGGTCGTCGACTTCGACATCGAGAACACCGACGAGTTCGAGAACTACACCGTCCAGGACCGCATCCTCAACGGCCTGAAGATCGTCAAGCAGAACAACCCGAACGTCAAGATCGCCGTCACCTTCGGCACCGGGGTGAACGGCCCCACCTCGGCCGGTGTCCGCCTGATCAACCAGGCCAAGGCGCTCGCCGTGCCGATCGACAACTACACGATCATGCCGTTCAACTTCGGCGCCTCGAACATCTACAACGCCACCGTCAGCTCCTCGGAGGGGCTGAAGAACGCGCTCAAGGCCGCCAACGGCTGGACCGACGCGCAGGCGTACGCCCGTATGGGCATCTCCGGCATGAACGGCCTGTCGGACCAGGGTGAGCTCACCACCACCCAGGCCTGGACCCAGATCCGCGACTGGGCCAGGTCCAAGGGCCTGACCCGCTTCGCCTACTGGGCGGTCAACCGCGACCGTCCCTGCCCCGGCGGCAACGCCTCCTCCGAGTGCAGCGGCATCTCCCAGCCCAACTGGGAGTTCACCCGCATCACGGCCGGCTTCTAGACCGTGACCCCCCTCCAGCGGACACCGGTTCGAAAGGAACAGCCGATGATCGTCACCAGCCCGGCACCCCCTACCGGCCCTCGCCCCTCGCGGACGCGGTTCGCGCGGATCGGCGGCCTCCTCGCCGCGACACTCCTCGCCCTCGGCTCCGCCACGCTCGTCCCCTCCCAGGCGGGGGCCCAGGCCACCGCCGTCCAGAGTGCCACCCAGCAGGCCCTCGCCGCCCCGGCCCCCGGACCCCTCGTGTGGTCGGACGAGTTCAACGCGGCCTCCGGCACCGGCCCCGACAACGCCAAATGGCGCCGGGACGTCGGCGGCGGAGGCTGGGGCAACAACGAGCGGCAGTACTACACGTCCGGCAACGAGAACATCGCCCACGACGGCGCGGGCAACCTGGTCATCACCGCCCGCAAGGGCAACCCCGCGGGACACGGCTGCTGGTACGGCTCGTGCGAGTACACCTCGGGCAAGCTGACCACCGCCGCGACCTTCACGCGCGCCTACGGCCGCTTCGAGGCGCGGATGAAGCTCCCCAGGGGCAAGGGCATGTGGCCCGCGTTCTGGATGCTGGGCACCGGAGGGGCCCAGTGGCCCGCCAACGGTGAGATCGACATCATGGAGAACGTCGGCAGCGTCCCCGGGCAGGTGCTCGGCAGCCTCCACGGCCCCGGCTACTCGGGGGGCAACCCGCTGAGCGGCAGCTACAACCTCCCCGCCGGCCAGGCCTTCGCCGACGCCTTCCACACCTTCACCGTCGACTGGGAGCCCGGCGCGGTGACCTGGTACGTCGACGGCGTCCAGTACTCCAGGAAGACCCCCGCCGACACGCGGGGCAACCCCTGGGTCTACGACCACCCGTTCTTCATGATCCTCAACCTCGCCGTCGGCGGGAACTGGCCGGGCTCGCCCGACGCCTCGACCACCTTCCCCCAGCAGCTCACCATCGACTACGTCCGCGTCTACGCCCCGCCGACCGGCGGTGGCCGTACGGGGCAGATCACCGGCATCGGCGGCAAGTGCGTCGACGTCGCCGCGGCCAACACCGCGAACGGCACCCCCATCCAGCTGTACGACTGCAACGGCACCGGCGCACAGCAGTGGACCATGGGCACCGACGGCACCGTGCGCGCCCTGGGCAAGTGCCTGGACGTCACCGCCGCCGGCACCGCCGACGGCACCCCCATCCAGCTGTACGACTGCAACGGCACCGCGGCACAGCGGTGGGTCTACAGCGGGGCCCGGGATCTCGTGAACCCGGCCGCCAACAAGTGCCTGGACGCCACCGGCCAGTCCAGCGCGAACGGCACCCGCCTGCAGATCTGGACCTGCGGCGGCACCGCCAACCAGAAGTGGAACGTCCCGTCCTGACCCGCTCCGGCGCGGGCCGGAACCCTCACCCTCGGTTCCGGCCCGCGCCGGGCTTGTCCCGCTGTCGTCGGCCTGCCCGTGACGGGTCCTCCCCGTCCTCCCGATCCGCTTGAGACGCCTCGGAAAGCGTGCTCGGTATCCGACATTCCCGGGTGAGAAAAGCTCCCTCGATACTCCGGAGACGCCAGGGCGGCCCGGCGCCTCGCGGCACTATGACAAGATCCCGTCTGCTTGACGAACGTCCGCCCGGCAGCTCAGAGCAGGCGCCTGATGTCTCCGTACGCGCGGTAGAAACCCCCGCGCTCGGAGAAGCGGACGCCCTCCACGAGGTAGCGGGCCCCGGCCTCTCTGACGCCCTTGGGGAACTGCACGTTCCGCCGCGCGTCGTAGCCCTCGCTGAGGACCCGCACCCGGAGTCGCTCGCCCTCGCGGAAGCACTCGAGCACCACACCGTCGCCGGTGTCCGGGACGCTGTCGAACACCACGGTCTCCAGCACGGCGGTGGGCTCCACCACCGCCAGCCCGGCGGACGCCTTGACGTCGACGGCCTCGGGGAGGGTGCCGTCCTGGGCCGCCCTGATCGCCTCCTCGGTCGCGTCGATGCAGGCCAGGGTGCCGTCGGTGGTGACGATGTAGAGGCGGTCGTCGAGATACTGCATGGAGAAGGCGGAACCGCAGCCGGTGGCCAGCTTCCACAGGCGCTCGCCGCTCTGGTCGAAGCAGTAGATCGAGGAGTGGTTGTCTCCGGCGAAGACGTACCGGCCGCCGGGGGCGGTGGCGCAGGAGAAGACGGTGGCGTCGCAGCGGTAGACCGCCTGGGAGGCGCCGTCGGACTTGCGCAGGCGGTGCACGGTGGAGCGCGAGGTTCCCGCGTAGACCGAGTCGGCCTCCTGCCAGCCGAAGAGCACCGCGCCGGTGAGGGGCGTCTCCCAGACCGGCGCTCCGTCGGCGGCGTCGTAGCGGGCCACGCCGGTGGAGTGGCCGTGGTAGACGGCCTCGTCGTCGCAACGGACCATCCAGGCCGAGTCGCCCCTGCCCTTGCGCGCCCACTGGAACTCGTCCTCGTGGTCGATGGTGGTGATCCGCCCTGCCCGGTCGGAGACGCCGAGCACGCCGTCGTGGATGTCCAGCCAGTAGATGTCGACGTCCTCGGCGATCTCGTACGCGACCCTGGGAACCTTGCCGCCGAGGTCGTAGACCTTGCCGTCGTCGGCGCCCGCGTAGATCCAGAAGTCGTCGCCGACGATGCACTTGACCCCGTCCGGCAGCTTGAAGCGGCCGGTGACGGTGCCGCCGTGGGTGACGGTGTAGACGTCGCCGCGCTGGTTGCCGACCCAGCAGCGCTCGGAGTCGACGAAGATGCCGAACGCCGCCGCGCCGCTGGCGAAGCGCCACAGCACCGGCGCCTGGGTGGCCGTGGAGCGACTGCTCTCCACGCTGCGCCGGGTGACCGTGCGGCGCTGGCGCACTCCCTGGACCGCGGGGGCGTACCCCCTGCGGACCTTCTCGTTGATCTTCTTCGCGGCGGCCGCCTCCGCCTTCGCCTCACTGGCGAACGCCGACGCCTTGGACTGGCCGGACTCGCCGATGCGGCCGTACCTGATCGTCACTTCGGTCCCGTCGACCACGACCTCGTAGAACTTGTGCGAGCTTCCGCCGTCCTCGGACAGTTCCAGGTAAGTGCTCCGCGCGGCCATGCTCCACCTTCTC
This sequence comes from Streptosporangium sp. NPDC050284, assembly GCF_044459525.1. NCBI lineage: Bacteria > Bacillati > Actinomycetota > Actinomycetes > Streptosporangiales > Streptosporangiaceae > Streptosporangium > Streptosporangium sp. NPDC050284. Next base: position 355,651 of record NZ_JBITIZ010000005.1, on the reverse strand, counting down.
GATCGATCGACTTTCCGGGAGCGTAGGGCAGCCGTACGACAAACCGGGAACGGGTCAGGCGCGGGCGGCCGCCGGGAGCGGACGGCGGACGCGTCCGCGCCGGGCACCGGCCACCATCCCCAGCATGGCCAGCACCGCCACCTCGAAGCCCACCACCAGCCGCTGGGTCACCCCCGCGGGGATGTCGTCGTTGGCCAGGTCCACGCCGAACATCCGCACCGCGTACGGGAGGACCACCAGGACCAGCACGCCCACCGCGGCCAGGCTGAGCAACCGGACCGCGCGGGCGTACGGGCTGGTCGCGTACCGCCTGGCGAGGAGCAGCCCCGCGATCGGCATGGTGAGGAAGGCCACGAACGCCGCGTACCTGTGGATGCCACCTGACATCGAGAGCGGCACGCCGGGCTCGTCGGTGGGGAAGGCTCCGATCAGCAGCATGCACAGGCCCCAGACTCCGACCAGCAGTGCCACCGCGCGGTCCTCCCCGCGCCGGGCCAGCACCGCCCCGATGATCGTCGCCGCGGCGGCGAAGAGCGTGAGCGACAGGGGCAGCAACCAGCCGTCCGCCTCGAACGCGTACTCGCTGATCACGGTGTGCACCGGATCGAGGCCGGTGACCACGTGCAGCCCGAGCATCGCGGCGGCCCCGGCGCCGATCGCCGCGTAACCACCGAAGACCATCGCCGACCCCGTGAACGCCTGACTTCCCATGCCTCAACGATGGCGACGACCAGGATTCCGGAATATCGGAGAGAGCCCTCCGACATCCCTGAACGATCCCGTAGGGATGTCGGGGCCAGGTAGCGCCGTCCTCCCCGGCACGGCCCCCGCCCCGCCTGCCTGACCTGCGGGAAAACCTCCGATGGTAGGGCGGCCCTCATCAGGGTCCCCCTCGGGGTGAGCCCCCGCGAGCGCGCCGCCCGCCGGGAAGCGGTCACGCGACGACCGGTGCGCGGGACGGGCTCCACTCCTCGTCGCTCATCCGGATCATCGCCACGCCCACCGCGCCGAAGACGACCAGCAGGAGAAGCGGGCCCGAGTAGCCGAGCAGCGGGTTCCACAGCCGCGCGCCGATCACCCAGACCACCAGCCCGGCGAACACGCCGGCCGGGAACCACCACCCGGCCCGGCCCGCGCGAGTGTACGCCACGGCCACCAGGACCAGGCCGAAGAAGGAACCGGCCATGCCCGGGATCTGCCAGGCGAAGATCAGCGCGGGCTGTGCGGCGTCCTGCAGGATCCTCGTCGCCGTCTCCTCGGGGAGCTGCTGGTAGAGCACGATGTCGAAGAAGTCGGAGATCATCAGCGAGGAGAAGTTGATCAGTCCGATCACGGCGGCCACTCCGGCCAGGTGTGCGAGGACGACCCCTCTGCGCCGGACGAGGTGAACCATGCCGATCACCCCGGGCACCCAGAGCACCCAGGCGTAGTGCAGGAGCGTCGCGCTCACCCCGGCGGCCCCGGGGTTCTCCGCGTAGCCGAGGGTGTCCTCGACCCCGAACTCCAGGGGATCGACGATCATGCCCAGCAGCAGGCAGAGGGGGGCGAGGATGAGGCTGACGCCCGCGACCCCGCGACGGAACGCGTCAGGATTGGTGAGTGTGAACATGGCTCGAAAACTACGTACCGCGCCTTTCAGCGTCATCAAGGCCTGCCATGACCCGCAATCAGCCCAAAGAGGGATGTCAACCTCCTTTCCCACCCCTTACCCTCACGCCATGCCGCACCTCCCTCCTCCCGCGTCATGAGCCGTCGTTTACCGCCCACCGCCGTCGACTGGCTGATCGCGGCGGTGATGGCCGCGTTCGGGCTCACCGAGGAGCTCAGCGCGCGCACGTCGGCTCTCGACCACGAACAGTCCTCGCTGTGGCTGGTCACGGTGATGGTCGCGGCGGCCCTGGTGCTCGTACGGCGCCATGCCCCGTTCACGGTCCTGACCGTCTACTCGCTGGCGAGCGCGGCGAGCTTCGCGTACTTCGGCGACCTCGCCGCGGCCTGGCAGTTCTACACCCAGCTCGTCCTGCTGTTCACCCTGGTCAGCGAGATTCCCCCGCGAGACCCCAGGACCGTGCTCGGGCTCGTGGTCACCGGACTCTTCGTCGGGTCGATGATGCTCACCGTCGACCACCCCTTCGGCCCCGGGGACATGGCGGTGGCCGTGGTGATGACCTCCATCGCCGGCGGAACGGGCTTCGCCGTGTGGCGGCACCGGCAGGTCGCGGTCCAGGCGCGAGAGCACGGCGAGTTGCTCGCCCGCGAGGCCGTGGCCGAGGAGCGCACCCGGATCGCCCGCGAACTGCACGACGTGGTCGCCCACAGCGTGAGTGTGATGGTCATGCAGGCCGGCGCGGCCAGGCTGATGCTCCGCCCCGACCAGCTGGTCGAACGCGAGACGCTCGCCCTGGTCGAGGAGGCCGGCCGCGAGGCGGTCGAAGAGCTGCGCCGCATGCTCGGCCTGCTGCGCACCGACTCCGGCGAGGACGGGCTCGCCCCGCAGCCCAGCCTGGCCCGGCTGGAGGACCTGATGGAACAGGTACGCGCCGCCGGGCTGGAGGTGAAGCTGACCGTGCGGGGCGAGGCCCGGCCGCTCCCGGCGGGGCTGGAGCTGTCGGCCTACCGCATCATCCAGGAGGCGCTGACCAACACGCTCAAGCACGCGGGCCCCGCACGCGTCGCGGTCACCGTCTCCCACCTGCCGCGTACGCTCAGCCTGGAGGTAGTCGACGACGGCCCCGAAGACGGCCACATCGGACTCCAGGGCGCCGGGCACGGCCTGATCGGCATGCGGGAGCGGGTCGCGCTCTTCCACGGGCGACTCGCCACCGGGCCTCTGAGGGGCGGCGGTTACGGCGTCAGCGCCTCGTTCCCACTGGCGGGGCGGGCCACCGGGGAAAAACCCGCCGGTTGAACGGGAGACCGTGAAGGAGTGCCGAATGACCATCACCGTCGTACTGGCCGACGATCAGGCCATGATCCGCCGCGGGCTCCGGCTCATCCTCGGCACCCAGCCGGACATCCGGGTGATCGGCGAGGCCGCCGACGGGCGCGAGGCCGTGGAGACGGTCAGACGCCTCGGCCCCGACCTGGTACTGCTCGACATCTCGATGCCCCGCCTGTCCGGCATCGCCGCGGCCCGCGAACTCCTGGCCGACCAGGACCCGCCCAAGGTCCTCATCCTGACGACGTACGACACCGACGAGAACCTCGACGGGGCCCTGCGCGTGGGGGTGAGCGGCTTCCTGCTCAAGACCTCGCCGCCCGAGCAGCTGTTCACCGCGATCCGCACGGCGGCACGTGGCCTGGGCGCCCTGGACCCCGCCATCACCGCCCGGGTCATGGCGGGCTATGTGGGCACCTCCCCCCTCCCTTCGGCCGTCACCCCGCGGGAGCGGGAGGTCCTCACCCTGATCGGCCGCGGCCTGAACAACTCGGAGATCGCCACCACCCTCTTCGTCGCCGAGTCCACGGTCGGCACCCACGTCAACCGTCTGCTCGCCAAACTCGCCCTGCGCGACCGCGCCGAGGCGGTCAGGTACGCCTACGAGCACGGCCTCGTCCGCCCCGGCGAGCGCTGAGCCCGGCGGGCGGAAAACGCCCTCCCGCCGTCACCCCGGAGGCGGACGTCGAACAGCCGGGACCGCTCCCCCTCCGGACCGCGACAGGTCGTACCGACAGGGAGGCGGAGCAGGCAGCCTGTGGTGAGGTGACGCGGGTCCGTGAGGGGGCGAGGGCTCAGGAGTCGAAGGGCAGGCCGACGTAGTTCTCCGCGAGCGTGGTCGCGGCGGCCTCCGAGGAGGTGACGTAGTCGAGGTGGGAGGTCTGCAGGCGCCGCCCGTAGGGGTCGTCGGCGTCGAAGGTGTGCAGCAGTGTCGTCATCCACCAGGAGAAGTGCTGGGCGCGCCAGACGCGCCTGAGACAGTCGGCGGAGTAGGTGTCCAGCAGCCCGGTGGAGCCCTTGGTGTAGAACTCCTCCAGTGCCCTGGTCAGCAGCCGGACGTCGGCGACGGCCAGGTTGAGTCCCTTCGCCCCGGTGGGCGGCACGATGTGGGCGGCGTCCCCGGCGAGGTAGAGGTTGCCGTGGCGCATCGGCTCGGCGACGAACGAGCGCATCGCCGACAGGTCCCTGGAGATGATCGGCCCCTCGGCCAGCGTGAACCCGGGTACCGTCTCCAGGCGTGCCCGCAGTTCGGCCCAGATCCGCTCGTCCGGCCAGTCGTCGAGCGAGGCGTCCGGCGGCACCTGGAGGTAGAAGCGGCTGATCTCCTCGGAGCGCATGCTGTGCAGCGCGAAACCTCGGTCGTTACGGGAGTAGATCAGCTCCTCGGACGACGGCGGGACCCGCGCGAGGATGCCGAGCCAGGCGAACGGATAGTCACGCTGGAAGACCGACAGGACGCCCTCGGGGATCGACGTCCGCGAGACGCCGTGGAAACCGTCGCACCCGGCGATGACGTCGCAGTCGAGGCGCTCGCCCCTGAAGGTGAGGTAGGGGTCCTTCTCCAGCGAGTGCAGCGCGACGTCGGGGACGTCGAAGAGGATTTTCCCGCCGTCGGCGAGCCGCCGGGCGATGAGGTCCTTGACGACCTCCTGCTGCCCGTAGACGGTGATGGCCCTGCCGGGGACCAGCCTCTCGAACGCGATGCGATGCCCGGCTCCGCCGTAGCGCAGCTCGATGCCGTGGTGCGGCAGCCCTTCGGCGCGCATCCGGTCGCCGACCCCCGCCTCGTTGAGCACGTCCACCGTGCCCTGCTCCAGCACCCCGGCCCGCACGCGCTGTTCCACGTACTCCCTGCTCCGCGCCTCCAAAACCACCGAGTCGATGCCCCGCAGGTGCAGCAGATGGGAGAGGAGCAGCCCGGCGGGTCCCGCGCCGACGATCCCGACCTGAGTTCGCATGCGTCGAGCATCCCGTACCGTCCGCTCGCGCATACCGCCTTCTTCCGCTCAGCGGAAAGCGGCGACGAGGTCGCGGGAGAGCGCGGCGGCCGCGGTCAGCACGGCCGGTGCCAGCCGTCGCGGATCGGCGGTGTGCCGCCAGGCCACCAGCGACAACGCCGCCACCACCCGGCCACCCGCGCCCCGTACCGGCACCGCGACCGAGCAGGTGCCGACCGACATCTCCTCCTGCGTGCAGGCGATCCCGGTCCTGCGGACCTCCTCCAGCTCACCGCGGAGCCGCGCCGGGTCCACCACCGTGTTCGGCGCGTGCGAGGTGAGCCCTCCGGCGAGCACCCGCTCCACCGTCTCCGGGTCCGCGAAGGCGAGCAGGACCTTTCCGACCCCGGTCGCGTGCAGCGGCAACTCCCCCGCCACGCGCGAGACGACCGGCACGGAGGTGGGTCCGCGCAGTCGCTCGACGTACAGCGCCCGGTCGTCGCGGAGCACCGCGAGCTGCACGTTCTCGCGGGTGGCGGCGTAGAGGTCCTCCATGTACGGCAGGGCGAGCTCGCGCAGCTCCCTCGGCTCCGCGGCCTGGGCGCCGATCTGCCACAGGAGCATCCCGATCCGGTAGGAGCCGTCGGGGAGCCGCTCCACGAACCCGCCCTCCGCCAGCTCCTTGACCAGCCGGTGTCCGGTGGCGGGAGGCAGCTCGGCGCGACGGCAGATCTCGGTGAGTGTCAGCCGCACGTCTCCCGGCAGGAACGCGCCGAGGATGGCCATGACCTTCCCGGTGACCGTGGGCGCCCTCACACCTCCCACCCTAGATCCTCACCCGCCGCCCCCACGGCGGCGATCGTGAAGGGGAGCCTAGGAGGCGAGGCGGGCGGCGAGGATCCCGGCGCGGGCGAGCTGCACCTCGCGGGCCTTCTTCGCGGCGTAGCCCAGCATCGGCCTCGCCCAGGCGTGCACCACGAGGATGTCCTCGACCTCGGTGCCCCCGCCCTTCTCGCTGAGGGTGAACCGGTAGTCCAGGCGCACCCCGCCGGGGCTGTCGACCTCACCCTCGACGGTCCGCGGCGTGCTCCGCAGCGTCACCTTGATCATGTTGTCGTATTTGACGAGGCCGAAGAACCTGAACCGTTCCACCGAGGTGTAGCGGGTCTCCGACTCTCCCTGCTCGACGTCCTTGACCGCGACCACCATCGGCGAGAGGCCCACGTAGCTCTGCGGCTGGCTCAGGTGGGCACGGACCGCCGCCGCGGTGTTCTGTACGTGGAAGGTGTTGCGCAGTGTGACCTTTGGCATCTTGTGCCCCCGTTTGAAGATTTTTACTGGGAGACACTAACGGGTTCGGCCATGTACCACCGGGCATGTTGCTCACCTCGGGTGAGGGAATTCAGTCTTCGGGGAAGCTCACGCCGGGAGAAGGGGTCGGCGGCGGCGTTGCGGATGTGGATGCCCACCGCGTAGATGTCCCTCACCTCCATGAGGGTGGAGTATCCCGGCCAGGAACGCAGGTCGCTGCCGTACGCGTCGGCGAAGGCGTCCACGTCGGCGGCGGTCAGGCCGAAGCGCCGCTGGCCGTGGTAGGTGTGGACCAGGTCCCACTCGCGAGGCCCGACCGCGACGCCGTCCCAGTCGCAGAGCACCACGTGTCCGTCCGTGCAGCGCAACAGGTTGTCGATCCACGCGTCGCCGTGCAGCAGCACCGGCGAGTCGTCCATGCCGAGATCCGACCAGCGCTCCGTCAGCTCCGCGATGCGATCGCGCAGCCACGCCCGCTGGCAGGGGGTGAGCTCTTCGGAGCGGTCCACGGCGCGACGTACCTCGCACAGCGGGTCGACGAAACGCCGCAACGCCACCGGCGGCACCGGCAGCAGGTGCAGGCTGCGCAGGATCTCGCCCAGCTCCGTGGTGGTGGGACGACCGCTCGCCGGGACGTAGTGCCAGAAGGTGACGACCCTGCCCTCGTGCACCACGGGCTGCTCGGAGATCTCGTCGGCCGGGCGCACCGCGGGGAACCCCTGCTCGGCGAGCCAGCGGGCCACCGCGAGGACGAGCGGCAGCCGGGTCAGCGCGTTGGGAGCGGTGGCGATCCTGACCACGATCTCACTGCGCAGCTTGAAGACGGCGTTGCTGCGCACCCTCAGCAGCTCCGCGTCCCTGTGGTCGATGCCGAGGTTCTCGCAGACCTCCCGCAAGACGGTGAACGCCTCCTCGGCGAGCGAGTTCATCAGCTGACCGGCGCCGCGCCGGTGACCAGGTCGTTCAGACGTCGCACCGCCGCCGCCCTGTTTCTGGTCTGCGGCACCTCCGACAGCAGCGCCTTCGCGCGGTTGAGCACGATGGAGGTGCGGTGCTCCAGCGGAACCTGGAGGAGTGCCTTCTCGGCCAGGTGGCAGGCGTCCTCGACCTTGCCGTCGCGGACCAGGTGCGCGGCCTGGTCGAGCAGGAGGAGGACCGGGTCGATCGCGTACGGCACCGAAGGTCCCGCGGGCCCCGGGTTCCAGACGACGTCCTCGCCGAGCTCGATCAGGGTGCCGATCCTGTAGAACTGCAGCCGCCGCTCGGAGAAGCGGAAGGCCAGGTGGTCGTGGCCCTCGGGAGGCATCTTGGCGAAGATGCGCTCCGCCTCGGCCAGCGCGACCCTCGCGGCCTTGTGCTCGCCCATTCGTGCCAGCGCCCGCGCCTCCGCCGCCGCGCCGAGCGCCGCCGGGGAACTGGGGGCACTGCCGGCGAGCATCCTGGCCTCGCGGGCGAGCCGCACGGTCTCGGCGAGGTCGCCGTAGTAGTAGGGGAGCATCGCCTGCTGTGCCCGGACGAGGGCGCGCAGCCGCACGTCGCCCATGTCGTCGGAGGCGTTGCGCGCGGTGCCGTACCAGGCGTGGGCCTGGCGGGTGTCGCCGAGCTTCATCAGCGCGTCGGCCGAGAGCAGCGCCAGCATCACGGTGGCGTTGAGCAGGCGGCGCTGGGCCATCGCGGGCTGGCGGGCCAGCGAGAGCATCCGCACGTCCGACAGCTCCAGCATCAGCCGGTAGAGCATCGGCACCGGCGCGCTGCTGATGTATTCGCGCCGGTAGCGCAGCACCTGCTCGTCGAGCCGGTCGAGCTGCTCCTCGGAGACGGTGGAGACGGCGAGCGTACGGTCCAGGTCCTGGCGGGTCCGCTCGACCTCGGCGAGCAGCCGGCCGGTCATCACCGACCGCGAGCCGAGCAGCGCCTGGTGGAACAGTGCGCGCCGCTCGATGTCGTCTTCGGACCGTTCCCGCTCCTCCGTCTGGTAGGGCGCGCGGCCCTCGCCGCCGGAGACGACCACGACCTTGGCGCCCCCGCCGTCCTCGCAGTAATCTCCGGCCAGGCCTAGCCTGACGGCGTTCGCACGGTAAAGTCGAGCCAGTAGATCGATGGTCTGCGGGCGCGGCCGTGCCCGGTTGTTCTCCCAGGCGTTGAGCAGGTCGATGCTGGCCCGCGCCTCGCCCAGGTCCTGGCGCTCACAGAGCTCCTCCAGCTCCTGAACGGACTGCCTGGCCGACCAGCCCCTGGCCAGTCGGTGTGCCTTGAGCAGGCTCACCCCGCAGCAGCCGTGAATGGCCTGCGCGGTCTGCCAGTGGGTCCACTGCCTGGACGCCGCCTGCTCGCGCCAGCGTCGCGCACATGCCGGCGAATGCTCACCTCGGGCCACGGCGCCCCTCCCGCTTGCTGTTTACACAACATTAACAAGCGCGCACCTCAGCGTAAACGCAGCCGTGCGCGGCATTCCGTTTATTCGCGGTTTCCCCACGGAACATCCACGACTTTCCGGTCTATTCCACTGTTCCCAGAGGGGGTTGCGGAGGGACCGATTGCCTCAAGTGCCGCAAAACCGCACTCTGCAGAGAGGCAAGTCACCAGTGTCCGCCAGGAGTGAGCCGGATGATGACAGAGCGCGGCGAGGGCATCGACCACCTGCGTCGGTTGGCAACCCAGTTGGAGGCGCACGCCTTTCAGGTGCGTCTGAGGTCGGCCGCAGGGCTTTATCCACGACTTCATGTGATCAACCCCATGGCCCCGGCCAGGACCGAGGACGTGCTCGCCGCCCACGAGGAGGACGGCGAGTGGTGGTTCTGGCTGTCCTGGGCGGGGCGCATCGGCCATGCGGAGGACGTCGCGACGGCCGCGGAACGTGTGGCCAGCGTTCTTCACGTGATACGAAGATAGGTGATTCTTGGGCCTGGCATGGGTAACACCCGGTGATCAAGCCCAGAATGGAGCGGCACCGTGAAAAGGATCCTGCTCGTACAACGTCCGCGTCCACCCCGTGAGCCGGTGCCACTCGACCTGCGCAGCCCTTCGGGTCGCACGCTCCCCTTCTGACAGCCCTCACGATCCACATCGGGTCGTGCCTCCCCTTGGAACGGTCGGCAAAGAGACCCTCCCGCCACCCCCAAGGGGAGGTCACAAGGCACGATCCTCTGTCACGTGAGGGCTTGCAAGAGGCTTTCAAGTGTTCTGCAGGTGGTGCGTTCAACCCTGTAGCCATGAACAGCGCCCCTTTTCCTTTCAGTGTCAGCGTGGTCGTCCCCGCCATGAACGAGGCGGAGAACCTCCCGCACGTCTTCGCGACCCTGCCGTCCTGGATCGACGAGGTGATCCTGGTCGACGGCAACTCCACCGATGACACCGTTGCCGTCGCCAAGACCCTGCGGCCCGGGCTGCGCGTCGTCCGCCAGACGGGCAAGGGCAAGGGCAACGCTCTCACCGAGGGTTTCGCCGCCGCGACCGGTGACATCATCGTCATGATCGACGCCGACGGGTCCACCGACGGCCGGGAGATCCACTCCTTCGTGACCGCGCTGGTCGAGGGAGCCGACTTCGCCAAAGGGTCTCGCTGTGCCCCCGGCGGAGGCTCGGACGACATCAGCCCGATCCGCTCGCTCGGCAACACGATGCTGACCAAGGTGACCAACCTGCTGTACGGCACCCGCTACACCGACCTGTGCTACGGCTACAACGCCTTCTGGGCCCGCCACCTCGACGCGCTCGACCTCGACTGCGACGGCTTCGAGATCGAGACCCTCATGAACATCCGCGCCGCCCAGGCCGGCCTCGTCATTCGCGAGGTTCCCAGCCACGAGCGCAGCCGCATCCACGGCACCAGCAACCTGCACGCCGTCCGCGACGGCCTGCGGGTGCTTCGCACCATCCTCCGCGAGCGCGAGGGACGCGTCGACGGTGTCCGGCTGCGGCGGGAGCACGCCACCCAAGCCGCCGTCTGACCCGCCGGGGATCGGGCCGATCTTCCGGCGCTCCTCCGCGCCGGTCTTCTCGTTGTCCCCGGGCCGTTCGCGAGGGCTCAGGCCACCTCGAGCGCGTCGGCCACGGAGGGGAGCACCTCGAACACCTGGATCAGGCCGGCGAGGTTGAGACGCCGGGCCAGGTTGCCCTGAACACCGGTGAGGATGACCCTCACCCCTCTGCTCAGGCCCTGGTGACGCACCTGGAGCAGCTCGCCGATCCCGGAGGAGTCGCAGAAGGTCAGGGCGGACAGGTCGAGGATGAGCTTCGGTGAGGGAAGGGAGCCCCACGCTCTTCCCATCTCCTCGCGGAGCACAGACGTATGGTAATGATCAAGCTCTCCGCTCGCCCGTACGACAAGTGTCGTACCGTGCAGCCCGGATGTGGCGGTGAAAACCGAATCCGGCTCATCTCCCACGAACATGACCAACCTTCTGAACCGACCCTTTGCCCAAGCAACCATAACTGTCTCATACGGCGTGGATCGCCCTAGTGCGGAGAAACATGGCCACTCATGTCACCTCGGCAAACGCTTCCACCGCCTCTTCAACCGTACGACGGGCGTCGAACAGGTCGGCCACCCCGAGACGCCTCAGCCGCTGCCTCATCACGGCGGACGGGCCGACGAGGACGAGCGAGCCCGCCAGCCGGCGAACGCGGTTGAGGGCGTACATGAGCACGCCGTACCCGGTGGAGTCACAGAAGGTGACCTCGGTGAGATCGATCACCAGGCGCGGGTGATCCGTCGCTCCCAGCGCGACGTCGGCCTGTTCCTTCAGCAGTGGTGAGGACCCGTAGTCCAGTGCTCCCACCGCGTGCAGGGCGATGAAATTACGGTGTTTGTCGGCTCGAACACGGAGTCTGCCGCCCTCTTCAGCCTTCGACATCGACATCCTCTCCCACCTACGTCCCCGGTGCCCCGGCCAGGCGGTTCTAATCACGCGGAGCACGGCCGGATCGCGAAGGCATGCGGAACAATGGGGGCATGGTGAAAGCGCGCCCGATGGCGGTCATGGTCGTCGGTACGCTCCTGATCGCAGCGTGCGGCGGGGCCCCCGCGACGCCCGAACCCACCGCCGCACCGGGCGGTACCACCTCGCCGGCCCCCGCCTCCCCTTCCCCCGGTTCTCCGAACCCGGCGCCAGGGGCCCCGTCGGCGAGTCAGGCGACCCCGGCGGCGACCGGGGCGGTCGCCGCGTCCGCCGAGTGGACGGCCGTGGGGGGCGCGAACCTGTCGGGCGCGACGGCGTTGCTCGACGTGGTGGCGACCGGGCCCCGTGACGCCTGGGCCGTCGGATACCAGGACAGCGCGGAGGACCGGGAGGGCACGCCCGCCGTCCTTCGCTGGAACGGGAGCCGCTGGAGGGAGATCTCCCTGGGCGACGAGGCCGACGTCCAACACCTGGAGGGGGTCGGCGCGGCCGGGCCCGACGACGTGTGGGTGGTGGGCAACGGCCCGAGCGCGTTCGCCGCACACTGGAACGGGCGGGCGTGGAGCCCGCACCGGCCCTTCGGGGTGGCCGAGGACTACCGACTGGCCGACGTCGCGACAGGCGGCGGCACGTGGTTCGCCGCGAACGGCCCCTCGGGCGCGGTCGTCCTCGAGTGGGCGGACGGCGGTTTCCGCAACGTGCTGACCACCGGGGGCACCTTCGAGGCGATCACCTCCGGGCAGGGGCACATCTGGGCGGTGGGGACGAGCGAGACCCACACCCCGCTGGTCTGGCGCGGCACCGCCGGATCATGGGAGAGCCTGGAGACGCCGCCGGTCCAAGGCGGTCGTCTCAGCGCGGTCTGGCAGGTCTCGCCGTCGGAGGTGTGGGCGGTCGGACGGGTCTCGACCGGCCAGGAGACCGGGTCGGAGACGCGAGGTGCCGAAGGGGCGCAACCGCTCGTCATGCGCTGGGACGGGACCCGCTGGACGCGGGTCGAGGTGCCGGTCTCCCGGGGAGGCCTGTACGGGGTCACCGCCTCCGGCTCCGACGTGTGGATCAGCGGCGTCGACGCCGACCACGCCGGACAGGCGCTCATCCTCCACTTCGACGGCACCGCCTGGTCGCGCGAGTACGGTCCGCTGTTTCGCACCTATGCAGCCACCCAGCAGTACGAGGAGACCGACGACGTGGGCGGCGCCGTCCTGACCCGGGTGCCGGGCAGCGGCACGCTGTGGGCGGTGGGCTCGGTCGGCGTGGGCGACGACGAGAAGGCCTTCGTGCTCCGCCGCTGAGACCTCCGGGATTCCTGAGTCCGCCGACAGCGCCGACACCGCCGCCGACACCGGACCGTCATCGCTCCTGAGGTCGCCGCCGAGGTCGCGAACTTGGAACAAACGGTGTCCCTGCCGGAAACACGGGCCTCCTAGTCTGCGGACATGGCGGACTATTCCTCCCAAACGCCACGACAGAGCCCTCGACGCCGCAGCCGGGACACCGAACGTCAGACCTCCCCCTGCCGGCCCTCGCATCCGCACGACCACGCCGTCCGGCACGTTCGCACCCCGTCCTGCCGGTACGGATCAACATGCGCTTGGTAAAAAATCCGTGAAAAAGTCGGTCAGTTGACGTAGTCTCTCTCAAACTCCAACAAAGAGGGAGTATCACATGAAAAAGGTTCTTATCCTCCAAAAGCCCCGGCCGCCACGGAAACCCATCGCCCTGGACCTCCGCACCCCCTCAGGACGGGCCCTGCCCTTCTGACAGGAACAACCGGTTGACGAACCAGAGGACCACACCGATCACGAGCAGGGCCCCCGCGCGGAGATAGACGTCCGCATCCCTGCCGGTGACCGGCAACGTCAGGACGAGACAGACCACCGCTCCCAGAGCGGGCATCCAGCTCGGCGCCCGGAAGTGATCGTGGTCGACACGGTCCTTACGGAGGACCAGCACGGCCACGTTGACGATCGCGAAGACGCACAGCAACAGCAGCACCGTGGTGTCGGCCAGGTCGCCCATGTCACCGGTGGCGACGAGCACCGCCGCGACACCCACGGTGAAGACGATCGCCACCCACGGGGTGGACCTCGTCGAATGGACCGTCCCGAAGATCTTGGGCACGATTCCCTCACGCGCCATGCCGTAGACCAAGCGCGAGGCCATGAGCATGTTGATCAGCGCGGTGTTGCCCACCGCGAGCAGCGCGATGAGGGCGAACAACTTGGGCGGGAACGCCAGCCCGGCGACCTTGACGACCTCCAGCAGCGGACCGGACGAGTCCATCAGCGTTTTGGTGTCGACCAGCATGGTCGCCGTGAACGCGACCCCCAGGTAGATGACCGCCGCGATGATCAGGCCGCCGAAGAGCGCGCGGGGAAAGTTCCGCTGCGGCTCCTTGGCCTCCTCCGCGAGGTTGACCGAGTCTTCGAAGCCGAGCAGCGCGTAGAAGGCGAGGGCCGTGCCGCCCAGGATCCCGAGGAAGGCGCCGTTGGCCGGATGGAACTCCAGTGCCCGCGCCGGTTCGCCGTCGCCGGACAGCAGGGCGAAGATCCCGATCGCGATGATCACCAGCAGGCCGAACGCCTCGATGACCGTGAGCACCACGTTGACCTTGATGGACTCGGAGATTCCGGCGAAGTTCACCAGCGTGATCAGGCCGAGGAAGATGAACGCGCCGACGACGACCGGCAGCGTGACGAACTCCCCGAGGTAGTCGCCGCCGAAGGCCCGCGCGGCGGCGCTCGCGGAGGTGATGCCGCTCATCAATACCGCGAACGCCACAATGAACGTGACAAAGGGAATGTTGAACGCTTTGTTCGCATAAAGCGCGGCACCGGCTGCCCGGGGATATTTGCCGACAAGTTCGGCGTAGGCGGTCGCCGTCAGCGCCGCCAGCACGAAGGCCACGAGAAAGGGCACCCACAACGCCCCGCCGACATGGCCGGCGACCTTCCCCACCAGGGCGTATATCCCGGCGCCGAGGATGTCGCCCACCACGAACAGAAGAAGAACCCTGCGCCCGATGACCCGCTTGAGCGAGTGCTGACCGGAACCGGGATCGACGATCGCCTCAGCCATGCCCCGCACTTACCCTCGACGGGGGCAAAATCACGTCAGGTCACAGGAGTCACTCCTGTAAGTGTCATGAAAGTGATCCGCAAGGAACCCTGCCTACAGTGCCAACTGTCACGAAATGTAATGAAAGGCAGAAATGTTCCGCGCCCTCTCCTCCCGCCGCCTCGCCGTCGCCGCAGCGGGAGTCGCTCTCATATCGATGACCGCCGCCTGCGGCGGGTCGTCCTCCAACAGCGCGGTCTGCACGGAGGCCGCGTGGTCGAAGCCCTTCTCGGACTTCACCACCGCCGCCACGGCGAGCGCCGGCGATCTCACCAAGTTCAACGACGCCACCGCCAAGCTCGCCGCCGACCTCAAGGCGCTGGCGGCCACCGCCGACGGTGAGGTGGCCACCGCCCTCACCGACCTCGCCACCTCGTTCGAGTCGGTCAAGATCGACCCGAACGACCCGGCCGCGGCCGCGACGGCCGCGACGTCGCTGGCGACGAAGGCCCAGGAGGCGAGCACCAAGCTCGCCGAGGCCTGCGCCTAGACCTCCTGGACGATCCAGGGACCCGTGCCTCCTGGCGACAGGAGGCACTCCGGGTACGGCCGCCGCTCCGCCTGCGGGGGGCAGTGCGGCGCGGCGGCCGTACCGACGATCTTCAGCAAGGCCCCTGCCACCGCACGGCAGGGGCCTCACGCGTTTCCACCCGGCCGCCGCCCGGCCTCACGACGGCGTCCCGCCGGACACCGGCCCTCGCCCCGGTCTCCCGTCCGCCGGCCCTCTCATGCGGGACCCGGCTCTCAGGTCCGGCCGACGCGAGCCTGCTCTTGACGCGCTCCCTGCCTGAAGGCCGGGGATTCAACCCGCGCCGCGCGTTCACGCGGCACCTCTGAGACTTCCTGCTTCGTCGACCTGAGCCACCGCGAGCGGTGGTCTTACCGGGTCTCCACGGGCGTTTAGCGTCTCCGCCCGCCCGGCGGCGACTCGAACACATTACCGCATCGCCCCTGACCTGACGGCGAAACCACTCAGGTCAGGGCACGCTCGCACCCTAGCGGGCACTCCCGCGCGGACCTTCGCCTCCGGCCTGAAGGCCGGAGCACTGGCCCGCATTCCGGTAGCAGCGTTCGAAGCCTTCGAGCACCGCGGGCCAGGAACTGCGGACGGGCTCGGTCTCCCGGTTGTTCGCCGCGATCGACTCGCGCAACTCGCGGTCGCGGACCAGTCTCGCCACCGACGAGACCAGGTCGTCGAAGGTCCGCCCGAGAAGTCCCTCCTTGCCCGGCCGTACGAAGTCGGCCACCCCGCTCTGCGCACGCGCCACCACGGGCACCCCCGCGGCTCTCGCCTCCAGTGCCGCCAGCCCGAAGGACTCACGGGGCGCGGGGGCGACGAACACGTCCGTCGAGGCGAGCAGCTCGCGGATCTGGTCGCGGCTGTAGCGGCCGGGGAGCGAGACCCAGCCGGTCATGCCGTTCACCCTCAGGTAGCGCTCCATCTGCGACCGGGCCGGACCGTCCCCGACGACGGTCGCCCGCATCGGCGTCTCGGCGGGCACCTGGGCGCGGGCCTCCCGCAGGAGCCGCAGCAACCGGACCGGCTGCTTGCGGGGCGCGAGCCGCCCCACCGCGACGACGTGCACCGGCTGTACCGGGCCGCCTTCCTGATCGGACGGTACGTGATCAATGTCCGGCTCGGACGGCACGTGTCCCGCGGGGGCCGCGGCTCGTACGTCGTCGGCGGGGGAGGCATGGAAAGCCGGAGGGGCAGAGGGATCCGGAGGGGCAGAGGAAGCCGGGGGGGCCGGGGGGGCCGGGGGAAGGTGCGCCGAGCGCCAGCCGGAGACGTCCAGGCCGTTGGAGACCACGTGCACCGGCACGCCGGGCCCGGCCACCGCGCGGATCGGCAGGGCCGCGGCCTCGCTCACCGCGGTGCCCACCAACCCCCAGCGGTGCCATCCGAACAGCAGCCGCAGCCCCCGGTAGAGCGCCCGCGTGACCGGGTCCCACATGCTGTGCACGGTGACGACCACGGGCAGGCCCGCACGGGTCGCCGCCCGCACGCCCATCCAGGCGAACGGCGAGACCGCCCCCGTGTGCACGTGCACCACATCGGGCCGCCGCGCTCTGATCAGGCGGAGCAGATGTCCCGTGCCGAACGGGTGGACCGGCAGGTCGAAGGGGAGTCTCGCGACGATCCTGTGCACCCCGGGAAGGCTCTCCCCCGGGGTGGCGGTCGCCACCTCGACGTCGTGGCCCGCCTCCCGCTGCGTCCGGATCAGATCGGCGACCTGCACCTCGATCCCGCCGAGGCGCGGCAGGTAACAGTCACTGATGTGGAGGATCCTCACCGTGCCAGCGTAGACCCGCGTGAGATCATGCCTGCGTGCCCCTGAGGGCGCATCCGCGTCGCGCGAACGGAGTGAGCCTGATCAGCAGCGTCAAGACAGCAGTGTTCTTTCATGCCCATCCCGACGACGAGGCCCTGCTGACCGCGGGCACCATGGCGATGCTCGCCGCCGAGGGCCACCGGGTGGTCCTCGTGGTGGCGACCTCGGGTGAGCGAGGCCAGGCCGACCTCGAACCCGGTGAGGCGCTGGGCGCCGCCCGCATGGCCGAGCTGTACAAATCGGCCGCGGCACTCGGCTGCGCCCGGGTGGTGAACCTCGGCTACGGCGACTCCGGGCTCGCCCCCGGCGGCGGGATCGCCGACGACCGGCCGGACGACGCCTTCATCGACGCCGACGCCGAGGAGGCCGCCCGGCGGCTCGCCGCCATCCTCACCGAGGAGAAGGCCGACCTGCTGACGACCTACGACCCCGCGGGCGGCTACGGTCACCCCGACCACGTCCAGGTGCACCGGGTCGGCGGCAGGGCGGCCGAGATCGCGAAGACCCCGATCGTGCTGGAGGCGACCGTCAACCGCGACCCCCTGATGCGGGGGCTGCGGCTCGCGAGGAGGTTCTATCCGCAGCTCGACATCCGGGCCTTCGAGCGGGCCTACTCCCCCGGCGAGGTGATCACCCACCGGGTCTCCGTGCGGCGCTTCGCCCGCCAGAAGCGGGCGAGCATGGCCGCCCACGCCTCCCAGGCCACCGGCGCCGACACCCGCACCCTCGGGGTGATGCTCAAGATCCCCCAGCCTCTTTACCGCCTCGTCTTCGGCACCGAGTGGTATGTCCGCAGGGACGCCCCACTGGGCTCCCGGCTGAGGCACCCCTTCGAAGTTCCTCCCAAAGGATGAGTTCGGTAGCGGCAGACTTGGTCGGGGATATCGAACGAAGAGCGGTCGTGTCGCATGAAGAGCAGGTTGTTCCAGGCCGGGCTGTCGGTCGTGTCGCTGGCACTCGCCGCCACGCTCGTGTTCTTCATGCCCCAGGTCGTGGCGGCCCTGACGGGCAAGCACGTCTCCTGGGCGCAGATCGGCGCGCAGTTCGCCGCGCTGGGTCCGCGGGAGGTCGCGCTGATGACCGTCGTCTGGTTGCTCAGCCTCCTCGCCTACACGTTCGTGCTCACCGCCTCCCTTCCCGGACTGACCCACCTGCAGGCCCTCACGCTGAACGCGGGCGGCAGCGCGGTGAGCAACCTGCTCCCCTTCGGCGGCGCGGCCGGGGTGGCGATGACGTTCGCGATGACCAGAGGCTGGGGGTTTCCCGCGCGGGCGGTCGTGGTCTCCACGCTGACCACCGGCATCTGGAACACCCTGTTCCGCTTCCTGCTGCCCGCGGCGGGCATCGTCGCCCTGCTGTTCAGCGGGCAGTCGCTCAGCCCCACGGTGACGAGGGCGGGCTGGGTGGGTGCGCTCTCCATCCTGGGCCTGGTCGCCGTGGTGACCGTCGCCCTGTACTGGGACCGCGCCGCGAACGTCCTGGGTCGCGGCCTCGACGCCCTCACCCGTCTGCTCCCCCGCCGGATCCGCCCCGGCGAGCACTCCGCCTCCGAGGCGCTGTCCAAGCTGCGGGCCGACACCTCCGAGATCGTGAGGGACCGCTGGGCCGGGCTCACGCTGGGAATGATCTTCTTTCTGGGTTTCCAGTGGCTGATTCTCGTCGTCTGCCTGCAGGCGACCGGCGCCTATCCCGGACTGGCGCAGTCGATCGCCGCCTTCGCCCTGTCCAGGGTCCTGACCACGGCCTTGGTGACCCCCAGCGGTACCGGGATAATGGAGGCCGGAACCATCGGCGCGCTGGTCTTCTTCGGCGCCCCCCTCGACTCCGCCACCGCCGCCGCCCTGCTTTTCGGGTTCTGGACCTACACTGTCGAAATCCCCTTCGGCGGGCTGGCGCTGGGAGCCTGGACCTTCCTGCGCAGGCGTGAGAACGCCGCGACGGCCGCCGAAAAGGAGTCGATCAGCCGCTAGATTGGGAAATACCTTGTATGCGATTGGAAGGCCCACATAGCGTGGCGGCTGACATGGTGGCGTTCCGAGTTCTCGGCCCGGTCGAGGCGCATTCAGGTGAAGACGAGCTCGACCTGGGCGGGCTCCGTCAACGTGCGGTCCTGGCGCGCCTGCTCGTCGCGCGCGGGCAGGTCGTTCCCGTCGACTCCCTGCTGTACGACCTGTGGGACGACGACGCGGCCAAGGGCGCCCAGTCGGGGCTCCAGGTTTACATCTCCCGGCTGCGCAGGGTGCTGGAGCCGGGACGTCCACGCGGAGGGCCGAACCGGCTGCTGGTGACCGTGGCCTCGGGGTACGCGCTGCGCGCCGCTCCCGACCAGGTCGACGCGCTGCGTTTCGAGACGCTGGTCCGCACCGCGGGAGAGCACCTGGAGGGCGACGACCCCGCCGCCGCGCGGGCTCGCCTGGAGAAGGCCCTGGGCCTGTGGCGAGGCACTCCCTACGCCGACTTCGCCGACCAGCCGTGGGCCGAGGCCGAGGTCAACCGGCTCGCCGAGCTGCGCCTGGTGGCCCGCGAGCGGCACGCCGACAGCGGCCTGCGGATGGGCCTGCCCGCGGAGTCCGTACCCGACCTGGAGACGCTCACCACCGAGCACCCGCTCCGCGAGGAGGGCTGGCGGCTGCTCGCCCTGGGCCTGTACCGCTGCGGACGACAGGGTGACGCGCTGGCGGCGCTGCGCCGAGCGCGCACGATCCTCTCCGACGAGCTGGGCATCGACCCCGGCCCGGCGCTGCGCAAGCTGGAGTCCGACATCCTGTCCCAGGACCCCGGCCTGCAGCTCGCCCCCTCGGCGCCGTCCAGGCAGCGCCAGCAGGTGGCCGCGGAGACCTGGCCGCCCAGGCCGACGGTGGCCCAGGTGGAGCTTCCCCCGCTGGAGCCCGAGCCGTTCGTCGGCCGCGACGCCGAGCTGGGCAGGCTCACCACCGCCGCGGCGAGAGCCGGCCGCTTCACCGTCGCGGTGATCAGCGGCGACGCGGGCGCGGGCAAGACCACCCTGGTTCGCCAGCTCATAAGGCGGCTCTCCGACGACGGGTGGGGTATCTCCTCCGGCGCCTGCCCCGACAGCAGCGCCACGCCTCCCGGCTGGGCCTGGGTGGAGATCCTGCGCACCCTGGTGAACGCGGCCGGGCCCGGCGAGTACGCCTCGCTGCTGGCGCCGCTCCTCGACGACGCGGCCCCCGAGCCCGACGACGACCAGGCTTCCGGCGGGTTCCGGCTGCACCGGGCGGTGGGCGGCTATCTCGCCGCCGTCGCCAAGGAGACGCCGATCCTGCTCACCCTGGAGGACCTGCACTGGGCCGACGACCAGACGCTGGCGCTGCTCCGCGCGCTGCCGAGCCTGCTCGCCACCAGCCGGGTGCTGCTCGTGGTGACCTGCCGTGACAGCGAGCTCAGCGACCAGCAGGCCGACGTGCTGGCCGCGCTGGCCAGGCTCGGTCCGGTGCGGGTCGGCCTCACCGGACTCGACACCAAGGCGGTGGCCGAGCTGGTCAGGGCGACCTGCGTGCGCGAGGTCGACGAGGACGCGGTCAGCAGCATCGTCGAGCGCACCGGCGGCAACCCCTTCTTCGTCCGCGAGACGGTGCGCCTGCTCGACGCCGAGGCGGTGAGCGACCGCGCGACGGCCGCCGAGGTGATCTCCGGTGTGCCCTCCGGCGTCCGCGACGTGCTGCGCAGGCGCGTCTCCCGGCTGCCCGCGATCGCCCAGCAGATCCTGCTACAGGCCGCGGTGATCGGCCGCGACGTCGACGTGGACGTGCTCGTCGACGTCTCGGGCGACGAGGACGCCGTGGTCGACGCGGTGGAGGCGGCGCTGCTCGCCGGTCTGGTCACCGAGCCCGGTCCCGGCATGCTCCGCTTCGACCACGACCTGGTCCGCGACACCCTGTACTCCGACGCCTCCCGACTGCGCCGCTCCCGGCTGCACGCCGCGGTCGCCTCGGTGATCGAGCGCAGGAACCCCGGCGATGTGGCCGCGCTCGCCCACCACTACCACTCCGCGGGCACCAGCGAGACCGCCGGCAAGACGGTCCACTACGCGGGCCTCGCCGCCGAGCAGGCCGAGCGGCGCTTCGCCCACCGCGAGGCGGCCACCCTGTGGGAGCAGGCCATCGCCGCCTTCGACAGGTCGGGTGTCGCCCACACTCCCGACAGCACCAGGGAGCGGCTGCTGCTCACCCTGCGGCTGATCAAGGCCCTCGCGCTCTGCGGCGACATGGCCGCGGCCCGCAGGCGGCGGCGCGAGGCGATGGACGCGGCGCTGCCCCTGGGCAACCTGGAGCTCACCGCCCGGGTGGCCGCCTCGCTCGCGGTGCCGCACAAGGGCATGGCCCGCGACTTCACCCGTACGGCCTGGGAGATCGTCGACGTCGCCGAGCAGGCGCTCGTCGAGCTGCCCGCCGGCGAGCAGTCGCTGCGGGCGAGCCTGCTCGCCACCCTCGCCCTGGAGCTGGAGGGTTCGGCGACCCCCCGGGGCGAGCAGGCCTCGCTGGAGGCCGAGGAGCTGGCCCGTCGCTCCGGTGACCCTGCCCTGCTCGCGACCGCGCTGAGCGGGCGGCTGCGCCAGTCGTACGGCATCACCCCCGTGGGCGAGCGCGAGGTCATCGGCAGGGAGCTGCTGGAGGTCGGCAAGACGACCGGGCAGATCTCGGTGCAGGCCCTCGCCCACCTGGTGCTGATGGAGTGCGCCGCCGCCTCGGGCGCGTTCGCCGAGGCCGACGCGCACGTGGCCGCCGCCGAGAAGCTCGCCAGGCAGTACGGCCTGTCCGCGCCCGCCTCCGTGGTCGCCTGGTACGCCGGGCAGCGCCTGATGATCGCCGGTGACTTCGCCGGGGCGGAGCGCGCCTACCGCGACGCCGCCCGGCTGACCGCGAAGGCCGGGATGCTGGAGGGCCGCCAGGACCTGCCGCTGATCACCACGTTCTGCCTGCGCCTGGTGAACGGGCAGGCCGCCGAGATGGTCGAGCCGCTCGCCGAGGCGCACCAGCGCGGAGCCAAGTGGACCCTCGACGCCTACGCGGTGGCTCTCGCCTCCGCGGGCCACCACCGCGACGCCAGGGCGGTCATCGCGGTGAAGACGCCCGTGCGCCCCGACTTCCTCTACGAGCTGGCGATGATCTGGCGAGCCCTGGCGGGCATGCTGCTGGACGACCGGGAGCGGATGATCGAGGCGTACGACACGCTGAAGCCGTTCGCCGACCGGATCGCCGGCGCGGGAACCGGGGTGGTCGCGCTCTGGCCGGTCTCCCTGACGCTGGGTGACCTGGCGCTGCGGCTGGGCTTCGCCGACGCGGTGAAGCCGCACTACGAGAACGCCCTCGCGGTGGCCGAACGGGTCGGCGTGGGCCGGTGGGTGGAGGCGGCACGGCGCTCACTCGGCAGCTGACGCCTCACGAGGGCGGGAACCTTCACCGAGATCCGCTCCCTCTCCGAGACCGGCTCTCCTACGGGAGGCCCGGGACGGATCAGCAGCTGACGAGAAACCTCTCGCTGCGCAGCGGGGCCTCGCCGGAGACCGACAGCACGACGCGGTACCAGCCGGGGTTGTTCACGACCCTGGGCTGCCACTCG
This sequence comes from Streptosporangium sp. NPDC050284, assembly GCF_044459525.1. NCBI lineage: Bacteria > Bacillati > Actinomycetota > Actinomycetes > Streptosporangiales > Streptosporangiaceae > Streptosporangium > Streptosporangium sp. NPDC050284. The sequence goes on along the minus strand of NZ_JBITIZ010000005.1, from coordinate 333,531 downwards.
ACGACCTGGCTCTCGCCGGTGAAGCCGGACCCGGTGCCCAGGTATGCCTGCCAGCGGCGGACGCCCGGGCTCCAGCGCTCCAGGCGCCAGCCGTAGGAGACGGTGGCCCGGGGGTCGTCGCTCTCGACGAGGCTCTGGGCCTGGTAGGGCCTGTCGCAGGGGCCGAGCGCGTCGATCGCGCCGACGGTGACCGTACCGGGCGTCATGATCGTGGCGGAGACCCGCTCGACGGTGGCCGGGACCCGCTCCGTGGCGGGCATCGATCGCGACGACAGCTCCACCGTCCGCACCGGCGCCTGCGCCTGCGCCGGCGCACCGGCCGTCACCTGGGCCGGAGTGCCGTACGCGGCCTCCACCCCCAGGTAGGCTCCAGCGAAGGCGAGGGTGGCGACGAGCAGCTTGAGTGCGCTCGCGACTCCACTCGCCACCACCGGTGCCACACTGCTACGCGGACTCATGACAGACACCTCTTTCGTTACCCCAAGGTGTACGCCACGGTTCTTGCCTTGGAGTTGACGTCCGCTTGCAGCCGGTGCACCCACAGGCCGGCGGGTGCGCCCAAGTAGGGCTCCGCCATGCCGGCTCAGGTAAGCCTGCCCTAATATCAAGTAAAGGCAGCTGGAACGACCGCGGCGGTGATGTTCGGAATGCGACCTGTTGTGGCGGGCATCCCCGACCCGACCTCCGCGTCCTTCCTGGGCATGCCCCTGTGGCTCTGGGTGATCATCGGTGGCGTCGCCCTGTTCGGCGCGTTCCAGGCCTACTACTGGATCGGCCACGCCCTGGGCTCCAGGCTCTACGCCTCGCGCCTGGGCGCCAAGATCGGCCAGGAGAACATCACCCGGGTCGAGAACGTCGTCAGGAAGTGGGGCGCACTCGCCGTCTACGGCTGCTTCTGGGTGCCCGGCCTGCGCCACACGCTGCCCTGGGTGGCCGGGGTGCTGCGGATCTCCTACCCCTGGTACGTCGTGGCGAGCGCGCTGGGCTGCCTGACCTGGGTGCCGGTGACCTCCTTCGGTCTGTACTCGGTGATCTGGGGGTGGCTGGAGCTGGCCGCTCGCTCGCCGCTCCTCGCGGGCCTGGCCGCGCTGGTGGCGGTCGCGCTCGTCGCCGGGTTCGTGCGTTGGCGCCGTCGCCGGGCCTCCCGCCGCGAGCTGGAGAAACACCCGCCACAGATGTCAACTTTTCAATAGCCAAACCGACAACTTCCGTATATCGACGGTGGCCTCTGCCAGCATGGCTCGCATGCATCACGGGGGAACAGGCCGCACGGCCCGCGCCGCGCTGGTCACCGCGCTCATCCTGGGCACCACGTCTTCGGTGTCCGCCCCGGCCTGGGGGATCTCGACCTCCGCGCCGCCCGGCGGGGCTTCGGCACGCGTCCTGGCCACCGGATCCACGGCGTCCGCCCCGTTGGCCACGCTTCGCACGCCCGCCCTCACCGCCGCACCCACCTCCGCCCTCACCGCCGCACCCGCTTTCGCGCCCGCAGGGGAGCGGCGCGCCTCAGCGCCCTCAGCGCCCTCAGCGCCGGGACGGGCCGCGTACCTGTACGACGCGAGCACCGGAACGATCCACCTGAGCAAGCAGGCGGGCAAGCGGATGCCGGTGGCGAGCCTGACCAAGATCATGACGGCGTACGTCGTCCTCAGGGAGGCGCGGCTGACCGACACCGTCACGGTCCAGGCGGAGGACGTACGGCACGCGGCGGCGAACGGCGCGACCCACGCCTCCCTGCGCGCCGGGGAGCGACTCACCGTGAGGGACCTGCTTTACGCGGTCATGCTCCCCTCGGGGGCGGACGCCTCCCACGCCCTGGCCCGCGTCTACGGGCCCGGCACCACGAGGTTCGTGGCGAAGATGAACGCCACGGCCCGCTCCATGGGGCTCGTCGACACCCGTTACGCCACCCCCGACGGCCTGCCGAAGCCGGGGCCCGGTCACTCCACCGCCCTGGACCAGGCGAAGCTGGCCGACCTCGCACTGCGCGACCCGGTGCTGCGGATCATCGCGTCCACCAGGCGCCACCTCGTGGCGAAGTCCAAGGTGCATCGGGCGCACACCTGGACCAACTCCAACAAGCTGCTCGGCAAGACACCCGGGGTGATGGGTCTGAAGACCGGCTACACCAGCGCCGCCGGATACTGCCTGTCCTTCGCCGCCGACCGCGAAGGCCACCGGCTCATCGGCGTCATCCTCGGCGAGTCCAACGGCGACCGGCGTTTCCAGACCGCGGCGCGGCTCCTGGACTGGGCGGGCGAGCAGACTCCACCCGAGCTGTGAGGACGGCTGGAGCGCCCGCTCCCGACCGGCCCGCGACCGGAATACCCGGCCACGCCGCCATCCCACGCGTGGGATTCCGGCCGTTCTCTGAGAGAGTTTGTTCCACACGTCGAGAGGAGTTGGACGGGTGGAACCCGATGGGGAGCTGAAACACCCCAGCCTGGTCGAGCTTTCGATGCGACGGCTCCGTCACGAGATCCTCTCCGGCGCCCTCGCACCGGGCGAGCGGCTGATCGAGGAGCAGCTCACCCAGCGGTTCGGCATCAGCCGGGCGCCGCTGCGCGAGGCACTGCGGTCGCTCGGGCAGCAGGGGCTGGTGGAGCACCTGCCCCGGCGGGGAGCCCGCGTCACCGAGCTGACCGGCAACGACGTGGACGAGCTGTTCGGACTGCGCGACGTGCTCGAACGCTACGCGGTCGAGACCGCGCTGCCTCTCTCCGGCACGCACGACATGACCGCGCTCGCCGAGGCCCTTGAGGGCATGGCGTCGGCGGTACGCCTGGACGACCCGCTCAGTGAGAACGAGGCACACCGGCGCTTCCACCTCGCGCTGGTCGCGCTCGCGGGCCACCGCCAGCTGCTGATGGCGTACGAGCCCGTCATCCTGAAGCTGCAGCTCTACATGGCCGCGAACCTGCGCAGGGAGGCCGAGCAGCGCTCTCCGGCCGAGGGGGTGGAGCGGCACAGGCGGCTCTTCGAGGCCATCGCCTCAGGCGATCCCGTCACCGCGCTCGACGCCCTCTCCCGGCACGGGGCGCGCACCTACATCGGCTAAGCGGCAGGGCGCGGGTGCCGGCCGACCGCCGAGCTCGCGCCCGTCGGTCCTCGGCCGACCGCGGGGCCGCAGGGCCGCGGGGCCGCGGGGACCGCCACGTATCGGCCGAACGCTCGACTGCGGGAGAGGCGTTCACCGGGCACGATCACGCTCTGGTAGGGCCGCTAACAGAAGCGTAACCGGACGGGAAAGCCGCCGACACAATTCTGTCGACAATCGACAAAAGGAGGATCCGAGGAACGGAGTCAACGTGTCCGATCCGCTTCTCGTCGAGGCCGAGCCGTACGCATACGGGTTCGATCCCCGACACACAGCGCTGCTGCTCATCGACATGCAACGGGACTTCGTCGAGCCCGGGGGTTTCGGGGAGACCCTGGGCAACGACGTGTCCATGCTGCGGCGGGTCATCCCGCCGCTCCAGGAGGTGCTGGCCGCCACCCGCGCGGCTGGAATGACCGTCATCCACACCCGCGAGGGGCACCTGCCCGACCTGTCCGACTGCCCGCCCGCCAAGCTCAACCGCGGCACGCCGTCGCTGCGCATCGGGGATCCGGGCCCCAAGGGACGGATCCTGATCCGCGGCGAGTACGGCCACGACATCATCGACGAACTCGCCCCCGTCGAGGGCGAAATCGTCGTCGACAAGCCGGGCAAGGGCTCCTTTCACTCCACCGACCTGGACCGGACCCTGCGGGCGGCGGACATCCGCACCCTGATCGTCACCGGCGTCACGACCGAGGTGTGCGTGCACACCACCGTCCGCGAGGCGAACGACCGGGGTTACGAGTGCCTGGTCCTGTCCGACTGCGTGGGCTCGTACTTCGCCGAGTTCCAGCGGTACGGGCTCGAAATGATCGCCGCCCAGGGCGGCATCTTCGGCTGGGTCGCCCTCTCCGGCGGCTATCTCAAGGCACTCGAAACACGGAGCTGACCGATGACCACGACAACCGACCCCGTCAAACTCAAACTCCCCTGGTGGGTCAGCGGGGACACCAACGCCTTCTTCGGCCTCGGCTTCAACGTGATGGTCAACGTGCTGGTGCTGAGCGGCCTCTGCCTCGGGGTCGTCCACCTGCCGGGCTCCGACGTCTTCGGCGTCATCCTCCCCGCGATGGGCATCCAGCTCCTCATCGGCAACGTGTACTACACCTACCTCGCCCGGCGGCTCGCCCGCCGCGAGAACCGCACCGACGTGTGCGCGATGCCGTACGGTCCCAGCGTCCCGCACATGTTCATCGTCGTGTTCGTGATCATGCTGCCGACCTACCTGGCCACCAAGGATCCCCTGCGGGCCTGGGTGGCGGGGCTCGCCTGGTGCTTCATCATCGGCGTCATCGTGCTGATCGGCGCCTTCGTGGGCCCTTACATCCGCCGATTCACCCCCAGGGCCGCGATGCTCGGCACCCTGGCGGGCATCTCGATCGCCTTCATCTCGATGCGGCCCGCCGCGCAGATGTGGGAGGCGGCCTGGATCGCGCTGCCGGTGCTGGTGATCATCATGGTCGGCTTCTTCACCGACCTGAGGCTGCCGGGCAACATCCCCGTCGGGCTCGCCGCGCTCCTCGCCGGCACCGCGATCGCCTGGATCGGCGGCTACATGGACCCCGCCGACGTGGGCGCCGCCGCCGGGAACATCGCGGTGAGCCTGCCGTCGCTGCACATCGACCTCCTCCTCGAAGGTCTCGGCCAGGTCTCGCCGCTGCTCGCCACCGCCATCCCCCTGGGCATCTACAACTTCACCGAGGGCATGAGCAACGTGGAGAGCGCCGCCGCCGCGGGTGACTCGTACAACCTGCGCTCGGTGCTCCTGGCCGACGGCGCGGGCGCGGTGGTCGGCTCGATGCTGGGCTCGCCGTTCCCGCCCGCCGTCTACATCGGCCACCCGGGGTGGAAGTCCGCGGGCGGCCGTACGAGCTACTCGATGGCGAGCGGCGTCGTCATCGCGCTCTTCTGCTTCCTCGGCATGTTCGCGCTGCTCGGCGCGGTGCTGCCGACGCCCGCCATCGTGCCGATCCTGCTCTACATCGGCCTGCTCATCGGCGCCCAGGCCTTCCAGTCGGTGCCGAAGGCGCACGCGGTGGCCGTGGTGATCGCGATCATCCCCAACATCGCCTCCTGGGCGCAGGGCTACATGGACAACGCGCTCGCCGCGGCGGGCACCAGCGCGCGGGAGGTCGGGTACGACACGATCGCGCAGAGCGGAACGGTCTACGAGGGAACGGTCCTGCTCGGCGGCGGCGCCGTGCTCGCCGGCCTGGTGCTCGGCTCGATCACGGCCTTCATCATCGACCGGTCGTTCCTGTGGGCCGCCGGGTACGCCTTCGTCGGCGCGGCCCTGGCCTTCATCGGCCTCATCCACGGCGAACGGGTCGAGTGGAACGCCAACGGCCAGGTCTCCCTGGGCTACCTCTTCGCGGGACTGATCCTGCTCGCCTTCACCCTCCTCAAGCCCAGGCCTTCCGACGAGACGCCGGAGGCCGCCGACGAGCCCGAGCCGGCCCCCGCGAGGCCCGTCTCCGCCGAGGCACCCGCCACCTCCTGAACACCGTCCCGCCGAACACCGTCCCGCGAACCACGTACACAGGAAAGGCATATGCACACTCCGCCTGATCCGGACAGCATGCCCCGCCTCACCCTGAACACGGCCCGGCTGGACCTGGAGAGCCTCTCCGGTCTCTACCGTTCCGGTGCGGCCCTCCCCGCCGACGTCGCCGGGGAGGTGCTCGCGCGGATCGCGGCGCGAGGTGACGACCACGTGTGGATCACCCTGCGCCCGGTGGCGGACCTGCTCGGCGACGCGGCCGAGCTGGCCCGCCGCTGGCCGGACCCCGGCGCTCGCCCACCGCTCTACGGGGTCCCCTTCGGGGTCAAGGACAACGTGGACGTGGCCGGGCTGCCCACCACCGCGGCCTGCCCGGCCTACTCCTACGTCCCCGCGCGTAGTGCGCCGCTGGTGGAGCGGCTGCTCGCGGCGGGCGCCCTCCTCGTCGGCAAGACCAACCTGGACCAGTTCGCCACCGGTCTGTCGGGCACCCGCAGCCCGTACGGCGCGTGCGAGTCACCGCTGGTACCCGGTCTCATCTCCGGCGGGTCCAGCTCGGGCTCCGCGGTGGCGGTGGCCGCGGGCCTGGTCTCGTTCGCCGTCGGCACCGACACGGCCGGTTCCGGCCGGGTACCCGCCGCGCTCACCGGCACCGTCGGGGTCAAGCCGAGCCGAGGGCTCGTCAGCACCCTCGGCATGGTGCCCGCGTGCGCGTCACTGGACTGCCCCAGCGTCTTCGCCCGCTCGGCCGCCGACGGCCTGGCCGTCCTGTCGGCCATCGCCGCCTTCGAACCCACCGACCCCTGGTCACGCGTGCTCCCCGTCCCCGGCCCCGTACCGGCCCGCGCGTCCCCGCTGCGGATCGGGGTTCCGCGCGACCCGGAGTTCTTCGGCGACACCGCCGCCGAGACGGCCTTCGCGCAGGCGGTGGAACGACTCGGCGGCCTCGGCCACCGGCTCGTCCCCGTCGACCTCGGCCCCTTCCTCGTCGCCGGGCGGCTGTTGTACGAGGGGCCGTGGCTCGCGGAACGGTTCGCCGCGGTCGGCGACTTCGTCACCCGCAACCCCGGCGAGATCCACCCCGTCACCCTGAAGGTGCTGTCCGGCGGCGGCGCGCTCAGTGCCGTGGACGCCTTCGAGGGGCTTTACCGCCTGCGCGCGCTGGACGCGGAGACCCGGGAGGCGTGGGCGTCGATGGACGTGCTCGCGGTCCCGACCATACCCACGACCTTCACCGTCGCGGAGATGCTCGAAAGCCCGATCGAGCGCAACACGATCCTCGGCCACTACACGACCTTCACCAATCTTCTCGACCTCGCCGGGATCTCCGTACCCGCGGGGACGACGACCACCGGCCGCCCGCACGGCCTCACCTTCCTGGGACCGGCGGGCTCCGACGAACTCCTCGCCGGTCTCGGCGCCACCTTCCACGCCCTGACCGGCGGTCCCGCGCTCCCCGTCCAGAACTCACGGTCGGCGACCACCTCGGCCTCGGCGAGCACCGTCCACGCTCCGGAGGCGCGACCGGCGACGGCCCGCGCCTCCGAGGCCGCAGTCGAAGCCGAGGTCAAGGCCGAAGACGCAGTCGAGGCCGAGGCGCGGACGGTGCTCGCCGTGGTCGGCGCGCACCGCTACGGCCAGCCGTTGCACGGCCGGCTCACCTCCCTCGGTGCCACCGGCCTGGGAACCGCCCTCACGGCCCCCCTCTACCGCCTCTACGCCCTGGAGGGCGGCGAGATGCCACTCCCGGGGCTGGTCCGCTCGGCCTCCGGCGGGGTCGCGGTGGAGGTCGAACTGTACGAACTGGCCCCCTCGGCACTCGGCATCCTCCTGACACAGACCGCTCCGCCCCTCGGCCTCGGCACGATCGAACTCACCGACGGCCGCGCGGTGCACGGCTTCCTCTGCGAGCCGTACGCCACCGAGCAGGCCCCCGACATCAGCCACCACGGCAGCTGGCCGGACTATCTCCTCGCCCGGCCACGGTCCTGAGGGTCCGGCTCCCTGTCCGGCCATGGCCCTGAGGGTCCGGCTCCCTGTCCGGTTACGGTCCTGAAGGTCCGGCTCCCTGTCACGGTCCCGACGATCCGGCGACGGCCGCTTCCCGGTCGTCCGGAGCCCGCGCCCTGGTGATCGCGGGTTTCGGACGACCGTCGGCGAACCTGCCTGGGGAACCAACGAAGATTGTTACGGTTTTCCGCATGACTGAACGGTTCGCGATCCTGAGCGGGTCCACCTTCGAGGAGCAGATCGGATACGCGCGGGCGGTGGTCGACGGTGACCGCGTGCACGTGTCCGGGACGACCGGCTACGACTACGCGACCATGACGATCTCCGACGACGTCGTCGAGCAGGCAGAGCAGTGCATGCGCAACATCGGAGAAGCACTGGCCAAGGCGGGCTGCTCGTTCGCCGACGTCGTCCGGGTGCGATACATGCTGCCCGACCGCGAGGACTTCGAGCCCTGCTGGCCGACCCTGCGCCGTCACTTGGGCGAGGTCCGCCCCGCCGCGACGATGATCGTGTGCGGCCTCGCCGACCCTCGCATGAAGATCGAGATCGAGGTGGACGCGCGGCGAGGAGATCCGCTCAACCGGCGCGCATGAGTCCGTGGCAGGCGATGGCGGCGGCGGCCACCACGTTGAGGGAGTCGACGCCCATGTCCATCGCGGCCGGGCTCATCGGGATGCAGACCGCCTCGTCGGCCTCGCGCAGCCAACGGGAGGAGAGCCCGTCCCCCTCCGAACCGAGGAGCAGTGCCACCCGGTCGGCCATGGCGACCTTGTCCATGGGGGTGGCGGACTGGTCGGGGGTGAGGGCGAGCGTCTGGAAACCCGCCTCGCGCAGTTCGGCCAGGCCGGCGTACCAGTCGGTCATCCGCGCGTACGGGATCGCGAAGACCGCGCCCATGGAGACCTTCACCGAGCGCCGGTAGAGGGGGTCGGCGCAGCGCGGCGAGAGGATCACCGCCTCCACGCCCAGGGCGGCGGCGCAGCGGAAGATCGCGCCGACGTTGCCGTGGTCGACGAGGTCTTCGAGGATCAGGACGCGCCGGGGTGCCGGGGGCTCGGCGGAGGCCCCTCGCGGGGCCGGGAAGCCCGACCCGGGCTCGCCCTCCGACCGCACCGCGTGCCCGGCGGGAGCCCTTCGCGCCTCGCGTCCGGACAGGAGATCCTCCACCTCGGGAAGCGGGAGGCGTTCCATCGCGGCGAGGGCGCCGCGATGGACCTGGAATCCGGTGACCTCCTCCATGACGGCGTCGTCCACGACGTGGACCCGATCGCCGAGCGGGTCGAGGAGATCGGCGAGGGGACCGGCCCAGCGGGAGGTGAGGAGTACGGAACGCACGGGGTAGCCCGCCGCGACGGCGCGGCGGATCACCTTCTCCCCCTCGGCGATGAAGAGGCCGTGCTCGGCCTCCATGCTCTTGCGCAGCTCGACGTCGCGCAGGTTGGCGTAGTCGGCCAGGTGGGGGTCGATGGCTTCAGGCACCCTCGAATACTGCCATGACCCGCCTGAGCTGCCATATCAGCGCGTAGATGAGCAACATCGCGGAGCAGCCGACGACCGCCCCCGCGCCCAGCCTCGTCACGAGCTCGGCTTTGGTGTCCGGGGGAAAGGCCAGCGCCCAGGCGACCGCGCCCAGCGGGATCGAGATGGCGGTGGCCAGGAGCACGGCCGCACGCTCACCGGCGGGCAGGAGCAGCCGTTCGGGCACCGGCCGCGACTCCATCGCACTCAGTCCGCGCCAGGCCCACCAGAGGACGACCGCCAGGCCGACCACGGTGGAGGTGTACTGCAACAGGCGGAACAGGGAGATCACTCCCGCCACCCGGACGTCCAGCCAGCTCCAGCCCCACAGGGCCGAGCTGTACGAATGGGTGAAGGAGTCCCAGAGCTTGTGGGTGAAGGCGCCCACGACACCTCCCGCGACCACGGCGGGCAGCCGCCGCAGCCCGTACATCCCCGGGGTCAGCACGGCGGCGCGCCCGGCGAGGGAGGGGGGCAGGAGCGCGGTCAGCGGGTCGCGGAGCGTCAGGTGGAAGACGGCGAGCAGCACCACGACGGCGAACGGGTCGATCGTGAGGACGCCCCTGGAGGAGTGCCAGAACATGTAGTCGGGCAGGAAGGGGAAGAAGATCGGCAGATCGGGCACCATCGCGCCCAGGGCGAGGGCCCAGGGGTCGAGAAACCGGCGCATCCGCTCCGAGGAGATCAGCGGCAGCACGGCTGCGACGTGGCTGGGCGTGAACGGCACGGATTTCCCTCCCGACGATCTGCTGGACAGCTCCATCTTGCGGCATGCCCGCGCCGGGACCGCGGACTTTCACCGGCCCGCGAAACCCGCCGTCCTCCTACGACCCGCCTACGGCGGGACAGGCCGGTCGACCGGCCTGTCCCGCCACACGGTTCGCGCGGTTCGCCATGCGGTTCCGTCATGCGGTTCGTCATAGGGAGGCACGTGGTCCGCCACGCGGGAGGCACACCGCCGTCACCGTGAGGAGCTTCGCCACTTCTCCACACTCCGACACCATGTGACGCATAGATTACCCAGCGTTGCCGAACGGGTACCGGAGGCCGTCGTGACCGATCAGATCGTGCCGGTGGCACCGCCGAGCGCCGAGTGGCTGCGTGACGCCCGCAGGGCTCGCGCCCTCTCCCTGGTGACCCTGGTCTGGCTGGGCGCCGAGAGTCTGCTCGGCATCGCCGCGGGTCTGGGGGCGCACTCGGTCGCCCTCATCGGCTGGGGCACGTCGGCCCTGGTGGAGGCGGCGGCCGGCCTGATCGTGGTCTGGCGGTTCACCGGGGCGAGGACAGGTTCCGCGTACGCCGAGGAGCGGGCCCGCAAGGCCGTGGCGATCAGCCTCTGGATCCTCGCCCCCTACCTGGTGGTGCACGTGGCGCACGACCTGGACGCCGGCCACCGGGCCGTGCCGAGCCTGCTCGGGATCGCGGTGACGGCGGTCAGCGTGGTCGGCATGCCGTTCCTGGGGGTGGCGAAGCGGCGACTGGGGGTCCGGCTGCACTCGGCGGCGACCGCGGGAGAGGGGACGCAGAACCTCATGTGCGCCCTCCTCGCGGCGGGGGTCCTGGCCGGGCTCGCACTGAACTCCGCCGGGTGGTGGTGGGTCGATCCCGCGATGGCGGTCCTGCTCGCCGCGGTGGCGGTACGCGAGGGTTTCAGGGCGTGGCACGGGCACTCCTGCTGCCACTGACCGCCCCCACCGTTGCGGATCGCCCGCGCTCTCACCCGCTCGCTCGCCGTCGCGGACCACTCCCTCCTCCGACCACCCGTTCACCGTCGCGGACCACCCGCTCCTCCGGCCACCGGCCATCGGCACCGGCCACCCGTTCACGGTCGCCGATCGTCCGCTCTCCTCGGTCACGGATCGTTCGTTCCCCTGCCGTTGGCTTTCCTTTGTTTCTGCTATCTGACCAGGCGATCTTCGCTGTCTCGATCGTCGACGGCCCTTCGCGGACACAGGGTTCAATGATCAACACATACGGTAACAACCGCACCGAAATGCGTTTTTTGCCCCACTAATCATTCCAAGTACAGTTCCGTGAATATTGCGGACGACCTCCCGATAGGGTGACCCGCTAGCTCCATGACATCGACACCGAAGAGGACATCGTGGGCGGACGTCACCGGACAGATGAACTCGAGGACGGCTACACCCCGTACAGGGAACAGCAGACGCGGCGCAGGCGCGGAGGACGCGGCAAGGTGCTGGTCCCACTCGCCGGATCCGTCGCCCTCGCGGTACTGCTCGGCGTCGCCGCGTTCGTGGTCATCAACCGCGACCGTGACGGCGGGTGCGCGGGCGAGGCGCTCCCGTTGCGGATCACCGCCTCCCCTGACATCCAGCCCGCCCTGTCCCAGATCGCCCAGCGCTTCAACAAGGCGGCCCACCAGGTCGACGGCAGGTGCGCCGCCGTCACGGTGGCCAAGGGCACCTCGGCGACGGTGGCCTCCTCCTTCACCGGGGGCAAGGCCGTCGCGATGGACATGTGGGTCCCCGACTCGAAGCTGTGGGTGACGAACCTGCGGGCGAGGGTGGAGGAGGTGCCCGAGGCGGGCGCGTCCATCGCCCAGTCCCCCATCGTCATGGTGGCCTCGGGCTCGGTGGTGCCGAGCCTGAAAAAGAGCTTCGGCGAGGCCAGCTGGGGTGGCATGATCAACGCCGCCAACGTGGCCAACGTGGACGGTCCCGGCCGCAAGGTGCGCGTGCTCGTGCTGGACCCCGCGCTCAACTCCGCCGGGCTCGGCGCGCTCCTGGCGGCGGCCGGGGTGGCCACGGCCTCGGGCGCGGGCGAGGAGCAGCTGGTCGGCGCGCTCAAGAGCCTGTCGGGATCGACGTCGACGGTTCGCGACCAGGACGCGCTGCTGTCCAGCCTCGGCGTCCAGGGCAGTAAGGCCCCGCTCGGCATCTCCTCGGAGCAGGGAGTCTGGGCGTTCAACAAGGCCAAGAAGCCCGATGTCCCGGCCGTGCCGCTCTATCCGGCAGAGGGGACCATCAACCTCGACTACCCGGTGGTGATCACCGCCAAGGACGCCATCGTCCGCAAGGCCGCCGAGGCGTTCCAGAAGGAGCTCGGCAGCGAGGCGTCGAAGAAGACGCTGCAGGACCAGGGGTTCCGTACCCCGGACGGCAAGGGCGGCAAGGCCATATCCGGCTCCGACGGCTTCCAGGCCAAGGCGCCGCAGGCGATCGAGCCGCCCGACGCCAAGACCGTCGCGAGGATGTCCCAGACCTGGTCCCGGATCAAACTGGGCACGAGGCTCCTCACCCTGCTGGACGTCTCGGGCACCATGGCACTCCCTGTTCCCGGTACGGGCCTGACCCGGATGCAGGCGATCAGCAGGATCGCCGTCGAGGGGATGAAGCTCTTCCCCGCCAACAGCGAGCTGGGACTGTGGGAGTTCTCCACCCATCTCAACGGCCAGGGCGTCGACTACCGCGAGACGGTCCCGGTCGGCCCGCTCACCGAGGACATGAACGGCGTCCTGCGCAGGGACGTGATCAACCAGAAGCTGATCACGACCCAGGCCAAGGCGACCGGTGACACCGGGCTCAACGACACCCTCGCGGCCGCGTACAAGCAGATGACCGACGAGTACCAGAGCGACAAGATCAACACGGTGCTCATCCTCACCGACGGGGCCGGCAACGACGATCCGGACGGCGGGATCAGCAACCAGCAGATCCTGAAGCGGCTCAGGGACCAGTTCAACCCGGAGAAGCCGGTCAGCGTCCTGATCATCGCCTTCGGTCCCGACGCCCCCAAGGGCAAGCGCCAGATGGACGCCCTCGCCAAGGCGACCGCCGGTGACGCCTACATCGCCAAGGACGTCCTGGAGGTCAGGAAGTTCTTCCTGGAGGGCATGAAGCGCCGGCTCTGCGCTCCCAACTGCTGACCCTCCCGCATCACTTTCATCTCGTACGGCTGGTGCCACATTGGTACCAGCCGTAGCAGTTTTCCCAGGTCATACCGTATCGGCATGATATTGACCCCTTTGGTCAACCAGTCGCGGGGAGGTGACGTCCTACGCGTGTGGGCTGGAACGGGCGAGTGATGAAACCCGTGAACGAGCCCGTCTCACGGGGGAGGAATATCCGTGCCCGGATGGCCGACCGTCGGCCGGACCGACGACCAACGACTCGTTGAAGCGCTGCGGCGTGCCGACACAGCCGACCCAGTGGCACCCGCGAGCCTCTACGACTCCTATGCGGAACGGCTCAACGACTACGCCCACTCGCTGCTGGGCGACCGGGAGACCGCCGCCGACGCCGTACACGACGCCCTGGTCGCGGCCCAGGGCAGCGTGGACCGCCTGCGCGAGCCCGGCCGCCTGCGCGCGTGGCTGTACGCGCTCGTACGGATCCGGTGCGCGGACGCCGGGCACGGCGGACCTCGGGGAGCGGTGCCACCGCCCGACATCCACGACGATCCCGGCGAGCGGGAACTCGCGGTCCTGGTCCACGAGGCGATGACGGAGCTGAGCGTCCAGGAACGCGAGGTGCTCGAACTGTCGCTCCGCCACGACCTCGGCAGCGGCGAGGTCGGCGCGGTGCTGGGGCTCACCTCCCGCCAGGTCACCGCGAGGCTCGGCCGGGTCCGCGACCACCTGGAGAACGCGGCCGGCGCAGTGGTGCTCGCCAAGGTCGGCCGGGCGCACTGTCCCGACCTGTCGGCGATGGTGGACTCGTGGGAGGGGCCCCTCACCACGATGCTGCGCAGGCGCCTGTCGGCCCACATCGGCCGCTGCGAGGTCTGCGTCGAGCGCAGGGACCGGCACGTCTCGGCCGGACGGCTGCTGGACCTCGTCCCCCTGGCCTACCCGCCGCTCTCGCTGCGCCGCCGGGTGATCGAGACCTGCGTGAACCCGGAGTCGCGCGAGGAGCGCGCCGCCATCGCCGCCGAGAACGGCTTCGACAAGGCCGGTTTCCCCACGGCGGCCGAACGACGTTCAGGAGGGCGCCGGTGGGGCGGGAGGAGGAGCGCGGGCGGCAGGCGGGCACGCGACGAGAAAACCTCCGAGAGCGCGGCCACACCGCCCGCGGGCACCCGCGCCCGGCACGCGGCGCCGCCCGCGGACCCCGGAACGCCTCCTACGGGCGCGAGGGCTTCGCAGGCCGGGGCAACGCACGAGGAGGAGCGAGCGGGACACACAGCGACCGGGACGCGCTCCGCCGAGGGCGGGTCGGGCACGACGTGGTGGGGGCCGGAGAACCAGGGCGGGCCGCACCGCGCGGAGGGCGGGCCGGCCCCCCGATACGTTCTGGCGCCGCCCTCGGACGGCGAGCCAGGCCGCGCTGCACCGTGGACGGACACGGAGGCGCGGCACACCTCACGGCAGGCGGACGGCGAGGCGCGGCACACACCGCCACCCGTGAACATCGAGGTCTGGTCGGCGCCGTTGGCGAGCGCCAAGGGGTGGCCGACGCCGACCGCGAACGCCGAGGCATGGCCGGCACCCCCGGCGGACGAGGCGTGGCGCACGACACCTCCCACGAACGACCGAACGTGGCAGACGACACCCTCCACCGGCAACCAGGCGTGGGAGGGGGCGCCGCCCGCGAACGACCAGGCGTGGCACGCGTCGTGGCCGGTGGACGACGAATCCTGGCGCACCCCGCCGAACGGTGGCGCCGAGGCCCGGCGTACGCCACCGGCGGGGGCTCCCGAGGCTCGGCGTACGGCGTCGCGGGAAGACCTGGGGGCCGGGCGTACGTCATCGGCGGAGGACGGCGAGGTCCGGCGTGCCACACTCCCCGGCGGCGGGAAGCGGGGCACGGAGACGCTCCCCGCGCAGCGGCGCAGGCGGCGCGGACGCAGGGGTCCGGTGTTGCTGGCGGCGGTGTGCGTGCTGGCCGCCACCGGGGCGGTGGTCGTGGTGGGCGGAGGGGACCTGGCCGGCGGGGAGTTGAGGGACCCCCAGGCCGCGCCGGGACCGAAACCCGCGCTGATCACGCTGGAGCCCGAGCCCGAGCCGGGGCCCGACCCCCTGTCGGAGGACCCGGAGACGGCGCCGACGCCCACGCCGACGAGAAGCCGCAGGAGCGAGGCACCCGTCACCGCCGCCCCCACCGCCACCGTGGCGCGACCGGCTCCGAGCCGCGCCACCACCGCGGGACGGCCCCGCCCCACCCGCACCGCCACCACGCCGCCCGCGACCGGACGGCTGAACGTCTCGTGCCCGCGCGACATCGGGGAGGGTGCCGGGCAGATCCGGCTCGCGGCTCGCGGCGCCACGGTTTCGTGGTCGGCGACCACCTCCGGCGGGCTCGCCGTGCACCCCGTCCGCGGGCAGTTGAAGGCGGGCGCGAGCGGCGTGATTTGGGTCACTGCCAAGGACCCGTCGGAGAGCGGTGCGGGGCGGGTCGCGTTCAAGTCCGCCGGAGGCAACGCTGGATGCGCGATTTCGTGGGAAAGCCCTGACCCAGATGCCTCCGCACCCCCTGAAGACCCTGCCCCCGAGCCGACTCCGACCCCCTCCGCCGGGGCGAGTTCGGAGGAGGCGACGGGCTGACTCCCACATCTCGTTTTACCTAACACCGAGACTTCCCTCAGGGATCCGGTAAACCATGGACTGGTGCCGAGCGTCGGCATTGACGTCCATGTTGAGTGATTGGTCACATGAAGAGCGCGATCAGTCACATCATTACCAACCAGGAGCTCGGAAGATGTCGGTCAACCGCAGGGTGCTCAGATGGGCACTCACCCTCGCGTGCGTGGCGGGGGCAGTGATCGCCTTGGCCGACCTGGACACTCCGTTACGATTGATCCTTACGCCCCTGTTCCTGTTGGTCGTTCCCGGCGCCGCAGTGGTAGGACTGTTGCGTGATCGTGACCCTCTTGCGGCACTATCAGTGGGTGCAGCGGCGAGCCTGGTCGTAAACGTTCTCTTGGCCGCTGCCATGCTTACCTTTGATGCATGGTCGCCCCGCGCCGGAGTCGCGACCATCGCGGTGCTCGGCGGCTTCATATACGTACTACGCGTGTTGTATCGGGGGAGCGGGAGTTTGCAGACCGAACAGGGGGCCAGGTCAAGGTGAACATCGTCATCGTTCGCCCGGGAGACCTCGGGGAGCCCGAAATCTCGCGCTGGCGGGAGTTGCAGGTGGCGGACCCGTCGCTGGACAACCCCTTCCTCTCCGTGGAGTTCACCCTGGCCATGGGGCGACTGCGTGACTACGTTCGTGTCGCGATCATCCAGGACGGCGGCAAGATCGTGGGGTTCTTCCCCTACGAGCGCCACAGCTTCGGGATCGGCAAGCCTCTCGGCGGCTTCCTCACCACCTGCCACGGGCTGATCGCGGTCTCCGGCCTCAAGCTGGACGTCCGGACGCTCCTGCGCGCCTGCAAGCTCTCCGTCTTCGACTTCGACCACCTCGTCCCCGGCCAGCCGACGTTCGCGCCGTACGAGTCGGACGTGCGACCGGCTCCGGTGATGGACCTCAGCGTGGGATTCGAGACCTACATCGAGCAGGTGAAGGCCAACTCGCCGAAGAATCTCAAGACGGTCCGCTACAAGGAGCGCAAGCTCGGCCGCGAGCAGGGTGAGATCCGCTTCGAGTGGGCCTCGACCGACCTGGGTACGCTCCGTACCCTCACCAACTGGAAGTCCGACCAGTACCGCAGGACGGGCCGGGTCGACCGTTTCGCCCAGCCGTGGATCGTCCAGTTGCTCGACGAGATGCACGCGGAGAGGTCCGAGAGTTTCGCGGGCGTCCTGACCATGGTCTACGCCGGAGACAGGCCCGTCGCCGGCCACTTCGGCCTTCGGACGGCGACGACGCTGGTGGGCTGGTTCCCGGCCTACGACACCGAGTTCGCGCGTTACTCCCCCGGGATCATGCACCACCTGCACATGGCCGAGCACGCCGCGAACTCCGGGCTGCTGCAGGTCGACATGGGCAAGGGCGGACGCGAGTACAAGAGCTGGTTGAAAAGCGGTGATCTCTTCGTCGCGGAAGGTCGCGTGTCGCGTCCCTCCCCGGCCGCCGCCGTCCACTGGATCGGCCGCACCCCGGTCAACAAGGCACGAACGATCGTCACAGATCGCCCGAATTTGTACAGGCTTGCTGACCGTGTGCTGAAAGGTTTCGGCCGTATGCGCTCCCCCGCGCAGAACCAATCAGGCACCCCGGTCGTCAAGGAACCGTGGGGAGTGGGTTAGACCGCTCCTGTTCATCACCACACCACTCGCCAGGACCCTCGTATGCATCCCTCATCGCATTCGCCGTTTTCGCCGATCGTCTCGATCGGCCATGGCCCCGGGTCCGTCCGCCCAAGTCGCCCCTGACGACCGACCGCCCGGAAGGACATCCGTCACAATGAGTCCCGAGATCACCAAGCACTACAACAACAAGCCACCGCTGAGGGCGGTGCCTCCCATCGAGCGGTTCACCCCCATCACCCCCAACATGGCGATCTCCCCGACCGTCAGCGTCGTCGTGCCGGCGATGAACGAGGCCGAGAACCTCCCGCACGTCTTCGCGACGATCCCGCAGTGGATCGACGAGATCGTCCTGGTCGACGGCAACTCCAAGGACGACACCGTCGCCGTGGCCAAGAGACTGCGTCCCAACGTGCGCGTGGTCCACCAGACGGGCAAGGGCAAGGGCAACGCGCTGACGGACGGATTCGCCGCCTGCAGCGGCGACATCATCGTGATGATCGACGCCGACGGCTCCACCGACGGCCGCGAGATCATCCAGTTCGTGGGCGCCCTGGTCACCGGCGCCGACTTCGTCAAGGGTTCGCGTTACGCGTCAGGCGGCGGCAGCGACGACCTGACGTTCATCCGCAAGTTCGGCAACAAGTCGCTGACCGCGCTGGTCAACAGGATGTACGGCACCAGCTACACCGACCTGTGCTACGGCTACAACGCCTTCTGGGCCCGCCATCTGGACGTCCTCAACCTCGACTGCGACGGCTTCGAGATCGAGACCCTGATGAACGTCCGCGCCGCCAAGGCCGGGCTCAAGGTCCACGAGGTTCCCAGCCACGAGCGCTGCCGCATTCACGGTGAGAGCAACCTGCACGCCGTGCGCGACGGCATCCGGGTGCTGAAGACCATCATCCGCGAGTGGCGGAGCAACCCGGCTCCCGCCGTTCACGAGCCGGCCGCCGCCGCTCCGGCCGCCGATCAGGGTGCCGCGTAACCATGAGAAGCAGTGTCGTCATCTGCGTTTACACCGAGGACCGCTGGGAGGACATCCGAGCAGCCGTCGAGTCGGTCCAGAACCAGACGCGCGCGCCGCACGAGATCATCCTGGTCGTCGACTACAACCCGGATCTCCACCTGAGGCTCAAAAAGGAGTATCCCGGCGCGATCGTGGTGGAGAACGCTCAGGAGAAGGGGCTGTCCGGTGGCAAGAACACCGGTGCGGCGACCGCCTCCGGCGACATCGTGGCCTATCTCGACGACGACGCCGTCGCGGAGCCTGGCTGGCTGGAAGCACTGGAGGAGGGCTTCCAGGACCCGACCATCGTGGGGGTGGGCGGGCTGACCAGGCCGCTGTGGGGCATCGGGCACCGACCCGGCTGGTATCCCCACGAGTTCGACTGGACCGTGGGGTGCAGCTATCTCGGCATGCCCACGCAGCGGGCGCGGATCCGCAATGTCATGGGCGGTAACGCGGCCTTCCGCAGGGAGGTCATCGGCGGTGTCGGCGGGTTCCACACCGGCATCGGGCGCAGCGTGCAGGGGCGCAAACCCCGCCCGCTGGGCTGTGAGGAGACCGAGTTCTGCATCCGGCTCTCGCAGCGGATGCCGGGGTCGGGAATGCTGTTCGAGCCCGCGGCGGTGATCGGCCACAAGGTCCCGCCGGTACGCTCGACGTTCGCCTACTTCCGCTCACGCTGTTTCGCCGAGGGCCTGTCCAAGGCGCTGGTCGCCCAGAGCGTGGGAGCGGGCGACGGATTGTCGAGCGAGCGGGCCCACGCGCTGAAGGCTCTGCCGCTGGGCGCGCTGCGCGGAGTCGGCGAGGCGCTGCGAGGCGACCTGTCCGGCCTCGGCAGGGCCGGGGCGATCGTCGTCGGTCTCGCCTGGACGACCTGGGGTTACATCGTCGGTTCCCTTCGACTGAAGCTGAAGCGGGTGCGTGCGGCATGATCCGCGTACCGATCCTGATGTACCACTCGGTCTCCGACCGGCCCAACGCCGAGACGAAGCCGCTCGCGGTGCGTCCCTCGGCCTTCGCCGAGCAGCTCGCCTACCTGAAGGAGAACGGCTTCACGCCGCTCACGGTGGCCGACCTGGTCGCCTCGCTGCACAACAACAACGGCCGCTCCATCCCCGAGCGGCCGGTCGTGGTGACCTTCGACGACGGGTACGCCGACTTCCACAGCGAGGCGCTGCCCCTGCTCGAACGCTACGACTTCCCCGCGACGGTCTTCCTGACCAGCGGGTGGGTGAGGGACGCGGGCAAGGACGCGGCGGGCAGGCCCCTGGACACGATGCTCTCGTGGAGCCAGGCCCGCGAGGCCGCCTCCTGCGGCATCGAGATCGGCGGCCACAGCCACAGCCACCCCCAGCTCGACCAGCTGCCGGAGGACGAGCTCCGCCAGGAGCTGCGGCGCAACAAGGCCCTGCTTGAGGACAAGATCGGCTCACTGGTCTCGACGATGGCCTACCCGTACGGCTACTCCAACGTGCGGGTGCGGCGCGAGGTGAGGAAGGCCGGATACTGGGCCGCCTGCGCGGTGAACAACGCCATCGCCGCCGACCGGCACGACGTGCTCGCGCTGCCGCGCCTCACCGTCGCCGAGGGCACCTCGATGGGAATGTTCACCCGGGCGGTCGAGGGGAACCAGGTCCCGCTCATCTACATGCGGGAACGGATGCTGACGAAGGGGTACGCCGTCGTCAGGCGCACGAGATACGGTCTGCGCAAGGTACGCGGCCAGGTGTGAACGGCCGGGTACGCCACGGAAAGAGCGCGATCCGCGAAGCGGGTCGCGCACCGGTGGCCGCCCCGGCGGTCTCCGCTGTCCGGCTTCCCTGTCCCCATGTGGGATCGGGGGCGCCAGCAGGGGACCGTTTGGCTGGAGTACAGCCGCGATACCGCTTTTAACTGATCTACGCGAAGCGTCCGGACATGACGGATATCCGTAGTGACCTGTCACAGCCTGGTCCGCGTAGCCGCCATGATGTTAGACGTGAGGCAACGGGCAGGTAATGACGTGACGACGACGGGGGCGGCGGAAACCGCCGAGGTCGGGAAGATCGATCCCACTCACCCCGCGCCTTCGGACGAGCCCCTGGCCGGGTCCGACGGCGAGCCCACCGGCACGGCGCCCTTCGGAGCGCCCGGCGACGAGGCTCCCGACGAGATCCCGGACGGCGAGGTTCCCGACGGGGAGGCTCCGGGCGATCAGACCTCCGGCGCCGGGAGTCCGCACGGCGAGACTCCCGACGACGAGACGTCCGGGGCCGGAGCCCCGTACGGCAGAAGCCCGTACGGTGAGACTCCCGACGGCCGGACGTCCGACGAGAAGACCCCTGCGGGCGCCCCTCGCGACGAGACGCCGGACGACGAGACGGCCGATGACGGCACGCCGCCGGACTCCGCCGACGGCGGAACACCGCTGGACTCCGCCGAGGACGCCGATCCTGACGTTGACACCGACGACGACGCCGACGGCCTGTCGCCGGCCCCCGCAACCGACGCCGACGCCGACACGAAAGGCGCGAAAGGCTCTCCCGAGGAGAGCGTCTACGGTGACGATCCCGAGGTGACCGCCGTCATCCGGCTACCCCTCAGCCCAGCGTCCCCGCCCTCCGCGAGCGTTCCCCGGTCCGAGACGACAGGGGCCCCGCCCGCGCGCCGTGAGAACGCCGGGGATGTGGGGGACGGCAGGGACACTGAGGACGGCAGGGACACTGAGGACGCCGGGGACGAGGACGGGGCCGACAGCACGGCGGAGTTCCGCCTGCCCGACCTGACGGCGTCCCCAGTGCCCACCGCGCCCCCTGCACCCCCCGGGCCTTCGGGACTCGACCGGCCTGCGGGCGTGGAGTCTCGGGAGAGGTCCGCCGGAGCCTCCAGGCTCCCCCTGGAAGCTTCTGAGTCCTTCTCCGAAGTCACGGAGACCCCGGCGGCCTATCGGGCCCCACAGGACACGCAGAGGCGCTCGGAGACCGGCTCGGGAGCGGGAAAGAGCGCCGGGAGGCTCGCGCAGAAGGCGGCACCGGCGACGAGCGCGATGCCTCCGGCCGCGGTGGACACCGTCGAGCCTCCGGTCACGACGCCCACCGTCGAACCCACTGCCAACCCCGCTGCCAAGCCCACGCGCCTGCAGGCCGTGATGCGGTCGGCCATGGTGTGGCTGCCGCCGGTGCTCACCGTCGAGGGCCTGATCATGTACGTGCTGGCCCTGCGCGTGTCGCCGGGCCCGCTGCGGGGCGTCGACCTGAACGACATCGACGGCGTGGGCCTGATCTCCGCCATGCCGTCGACCGCGTTCGCCGCGATCCTGCTGATGCTCGTCGCGTTCTTCGTCACGATCGCGCAGAACACCGACCGCAAGTTCCTGCTGCTCTTCCAGATCGCGGCGATCACCTTCGCCCTGCACGGGGCCGCGGCGCTGATCGAGGACGAGGCGAGGTTCCACACGGCCTACGTCCACGCGGGCTTCGTTGAGTACATCAACCGCACCGGTGAGGCCTCCGCCATCCTCGACGCCCGCCTGGCGTGGCCGGGGTTCTTCGCGCTGGTGGCCTTCGTCACCAAGGCCGCCGGGGTCACCGACCTGACGACGATCATGCGGTGGACGCCGCTGCTGTCGAACCTGCTGTACCTCCTGCCGTTCGTGCTGATCCTGCGCCAGGTCGTCGCCACGACCAGGGCCCGCTGGTTCGCCGCGCTGCTGTTCGTCATCGTGCAGTGGATCGGCCAGGACTACTTCTCGTCCCAGGGCTTCACGTACGCGATCTACCTCGCCTTCGTCGCGATCGTGCTGCGCTGGTTCGGCAAGGTGGAGCCCCGCGTCAAACCGATGCCCGCCAAGGGGCCCATCCGGCGGTTACTCGCCCGCCTGGACGGGCTGACGCCGGGTGAGCTGCCCCACTCCACCGGCGTCTACGACCGGGCCATCATGCTGATCGTGCTGATCGGCCTGTTCGCGACGGCGACCGCCTCGCACCAGATCACACCGTTCATGATGCTCGGCGCGCTGACGGGCCTGATCCTGCTCCGGCGTTCCTCGCTCAGCTGGGGGCTGCCCTTCTTCCTGGGCCTGATGGTGCTGGCCTGGATCAGCTACCAGACGGTCACCTTCTGGAGCGGGCACATCGACCAGCTCTTCGGCGGTCTGGGCCGGATCCTGGAGAACCTGCAGAGCAACACCGGCGACCGGATCGACGGCAGCGATCCCAAGCACGCGCTCGTCCTCATGGCCCGCCTGGGCATCTGCGGCGTCATCCTGACGCTCGCCGCCGCCGGCCTGTTCCGCCGCCTGCGGCGCGGCGTCGGCGACCGCGCGGCCCTGCTGCTGCTGTGCGTCCCCGTGCTCGCCCTCGGCCTGCAGAACTACGGCGGCGAGATCGGCCTGCGCATCTACCTGTTCGCGCTGCCCGGCGCCTGCATCCTGGCCGCGTACGCCTTCTTCCCGAACCTCCCCGCGGGCACCGAGGACGCGCCGGAGGAGACGGTGCCGATCCGCAGGCGCAACATCCGGTTCAACCCCGAGCTGACGCGGCGGATCTCGCTGCTGCTGGCCGCCGGGTGCGCCATGATGCTGGCGATGGTCTTCCTGGTCGCGCGCTACGGCAACGAGCAGTTCGAGCGGGTCTCCGCCAGCGAGGTCGCGGCGATGCACT
This sequence comes from Streptosporangium sp. NPDC050284, assembly GCF_044459525.1. Classification (NCBI taxonomy): domain Bacteria; kingdom Bacillati; phylum Actinomycetota; class Actinomycetes; order Streptosporangiales; family Streptosporangiaceae; genus Streptosporangium; species Streptosporangium sp. NPDC050284. The sequence continues at coordinate 310,596 of NZ_JBITIZ010000005.1, read as the reverse complement.
ACATCTACGACAACGACGAGCCGAGCGCCCGCGTCCTCTACCTGGTCCCGGTGCTGGGCCAGGAGGTGACGCCGAGCATTCCGTGGGGCGAACGCGACTTCGACAAGATCTCCTACCAGCAGGTGCTGGTGGACAAGGATCCGGCCCAGCTCTCCTCGGTGATCGACAAGCTCCGGGTGTCACCGCCCAACACCTATCTGGTGGCCACCCGCGGGCAGGCCGGATACCTGCAGCTCAACCACGGCTTCCCACAGGACTGGGCGCAGCGGTTCCGCGCCGCGCTCGACGCCAACAAGGAGCTCAAACGGGTCTTCAACGGCGAGGACGCGGCCGTCTACACGCTGAGCTCCTACCCCGAGGGCGCCGAGATCCCCGAGCCGGGGGTGCAGCTGAACGGCAGTGACCCGACGTCGCCGTGGACGCCGGTCGGCCTGGCCGCGCTGGTCGTGACGTGGATCGCGCTGTTCGCCTACGAGGTGGCCTGCCTGCGTGGCCGCGACCAGGCGACCAGGCGGAGGAGGCGCATCCTGTTCGTCGCGGTGCCCGCGTTCGTGCTGGCCCTGGCCGTGATCGCGGAGCGGTTCATCGTCATCGGCTACCAGCTTCAATAAGGAACAAAATCTCATTGTGGGCGGTCGAACCGCACCATACTGAGCATCGTTCGCCGGGGCGCACGCCCCGGCGCTGCTCGAAGGACGGTCAGATGCTCGCAGGGGAGCCCCGGGGCCGGGCAGGTACGTCCGCCGAGGCCACGGGGCCGAGGATCGCGGCGGTCGACGCGTTACGCGGTTTCGCGCTGCTCGGCATCGTGGTGGTCAACATCACCTACCTCGCCTCGGGATACCGGATGGCCGGGCTGGCGGCGCCGACGTTCTCCGCACCGCTCGACTGGGAGGTGCGCTGGTTCGTCTCGATTCTCTTCGAGAACAAGTTCTACATGCTGTTCGCCTTCCTGTTCGGCTACAGCTTCACCCTCCAGATCGACTCGGCCCGCAGGTCGGCGACGAGGTTCGCCCCCCGGTTCCTGCGCCGCCTGGGAGGGTTGTTCCTGCTCGGCCTGGCCCACGCGATCCTCCTGTTCCCCGGTGACATCCTGACGACGTACGCGGTGGTGGGGCTGGTCCTGCTGGCGATGCGGCGGATCGCCCCGCGCGCCGCGCTGATCATCGCGCTCGCGCTCACGGTGGCGCTGGCCGTGGGGATGCTGCTGCTGGCGGCGCTCGCGACGCTGGGCACGGACGCCTCTCAGGCCATGTCGGAGAACGCGGCGCAGGCCGCCCTGTCCGACGAGGCGCTGCACGGCTCCGCCTCCATGATCATCAATGAGCACCTGCACAGGCTCGCCAAGATCTTCGTGCTGCGGGTCTCCTTCCAGGGGCCCACGGTGCTCGCCGCCTGCCTGGTCGGGCTGGCCGTGGGCAAGCTGCGGCTGCTGAGCGACCTTTCCGGGCACACGGCCACGCTGCGGCGGATGCAGTGGGCGGGGTTCACCGTCGGGCTCGCCGGGGCGCTGGTCTACGCGCACTCGACCTGGTCGGGCGGCGGGCACGCGTACCACATGGTCGGCCAGGCGGTGAACCTGGTCACCGCGCCGCTGCTGGCCGCCGCCTACGCCGCGACCCTGCTGCGCCTGCTCCCGGCGATGCCGCGCCTGGCGGGGGCGCTCGCGGCGCCCGGCAGGCTGGCGCTCACGAACTATCTGGCGCAGTCGCTGATCAGCTCACTCATCTTCACCGGCTACGGGCTGAGCCTGGTCGACCTGCTCAGCCCGTTTCATGTCGTGTCGATCGGCGTCGGCATCTTCGCGGCGCAGTCCCTCTGGAGCCTGTGGTGGCTGCGTCGCCACCGCTACGGGCCCGTGGAGTGGGTGCTGCGCTGGTTCACCAACTGGCGCAGACCCTCTCCCTCCGCGGGCGCCGCCTAAGAGGAAGCCGCCCAGCTGAAACCGTCCCAAGGCGTGGGTATCCATCGAGTGAATCCTGCGCGACGAGGCCGGCCGCCGGACCGCGCTGCAGCGGTGCGTCGCCAACCCGCTGCGGGTCCGATTCCTAGAAAAAGAGTTACTGCTCGATCGCGCCTACCTAACGCGGAGAGTCCCCGAAAGCACCGTTTCACTGGTGTCCAGCGCAGTCGAAAGATCAGCCGCCAATCGTGGGGGGAGTATCCGGCGTCCCAGCGCACAGGCGTCCAGCACTTCGGCGAGAACGCGTGCCTGCTCGTCGTTGAGTAGCGCGGCGCACCCCTCATGAGCCAGCACCTCGCGTGCCGCGTATCCATCCTGGCAAGCCCGCTGGATGAGCGCGGCGGCTATCCCCCGCACACCGGGATACTCCACGCTTCCGGCCGCGTCGATGACGGACAGACCCAAGCGTGTGCCGAACACCGCCAGGCCGGACGCGGGAGCAATCTGCCGGTAGCGCTCCACCATCACCGCGAGATCCGCCTCCACCGACTGGTGGGCGCTGCGGCGGCACAGCACGGTCAGGCACGCGGTGACCGCGTTCTCCCACGGCTCCCCCAAAACGGTGTCCGCGAGCAACGCCAAGGCACCGTCCGCGTCGCCCGCGGTGATGCTCGCGACGACCGCGACTTGGCGGCCGTCGAGCATCCGTCGGCCGACACCGTTGTGCTGCCGAAGATGAGCGAGCGCGTCCTGCCAGCGGCCCGCACTGGTCAGGGCGCGGGTGCCGTCGGCGAGCAGGACCGTCCACATCCATCGGACGATCTCCCGGTGATCGTCATCGCGGATGAGATCGCCGAATCCGATCTTCATGCCGTCGATCACGGTGTCCGAGCGGGAAGCGACTGCCTTGTACAGCGTATTGAGCAGATGGTAGGCGCCGTCGCCGTCGCCGCTGCGGATAAGCAGGCGGGAAAGGTTGACAAGAGGTTCCAGTGCGAGCTCCGCTGTCGCCACAGTGAAGGACGGGACGCTGAAAAAGATCTGAGCCTGCTGACGGCATAGAGTGCGTGCGAGGTCAGGCAGACCGCAATCGCTCATTGAGCTTCCCCCGTTTTTCCGGAGGCTTTAGATCATGGTCCACGGATCATGGGAAAGGTCTCGATTATGGGGAAGCGAAAGTACCCGCTGGAGCTACGCGAGCGCGCGATGAGGCTGTATCGGCAGGCCGAGCCCAAGCCGGTCATCGCGCACCTGGCCGACCAGCTGGGTATCCACCGCGAGGCGCTGCGGAACTGGATCCGGCAGGACCAGGCCGATCACGGCGAGCGTGACGACCTGCCGAGCACCGCGGTGCTGGAGGAAAACCGGCGGCTGGCCAAGGAGAACGCCGAGCTGCGGCGCGTCAACGAGATCCTGCGGGCGGCCAGCGCTTATTTCGCCCAGGAGTTCGACCTGACCCGGCGGCGGTCATGAGGTTCATCGATGCCCACCCCGGCCTTGCCGCGGTCGAACTCATCCTGCGGGTCTTGGGCGTGCCCGTCTCCACCTACTACGGATGGCGTGAGCGCGCCGCCCGGCCCAGCGCACGGGCAGTGGCCGATGCCCTGCTGCTGGAGGAGATCGTTAAGATCCGGGCCGATCACGAGTTCGCCGCCACCTACGGCTCACCACGCATCCGCTTGGAGCTGCGCCGACGCGGCGTTCGTGTCTCCCGCAAGCGGGTCGAGCGCCTCATGCGCCAGGCCGGGCTGCAGGGTGCCTTCATGCGCAAGGGCTTCACGACCGGCTCCACCCGCCAGGACCCGCGTCATCAGCCGGCGCCGGACCTGGTCTGCCGCGACTTCTCCGCCTCCGCGCCAAACCGGCTGTGGGTCGCCGACCTGACAAGGATCCTCACCGGCCAGGGCGTGCTGTGGCTGGCCTCGGTCCGCGACGCCTTCTCCAACCGGGTCGTGGGCTGGAAGACCTCCGACCGGGCCGACACCGAGTTGGTGCTGGGCGCGCTGGAGTTCGCCCTGTGGAGCCGCGACGTGCGCACCGGGCAGCTCATTCATCACTCCGATAAAGGCTGTCAATATACGGCAATTCGCTTCACCCAGCGGCTAGTGGCGTGTCACTGAACCTTGCTGGGCTATTTGATCTCGGCGGGTGAGCAGGCCAGCCTGGTCCCGGAGTAGTTCTGGGAGGTGGTCATGGCACGTAAACCCGAGGTGTTCGTCCGTGCGCTGACGATGGAGGAGGGACGGCGCCTGCAAAGGATCACCCGCTCAGCCAAGGATCCGGTGAAGCTGCGGCGGGCGATCGTGGTGCTGATGTCCGCGCAAGGGCAGTCGGCTTCGGCGATCACGTCGTTGATGCAGGTCAGTGACGACTATGTGCGCCAGGTGGTGCACGCGTTCAACGAGCGGGGGTTCGAGGCGTTGGACCCAAAATGGAGCGGGGGTCGTCCACGCAGGATCAGTGAGTGGGTGCGCGAGCGCATCTGCCTGATCGCCCGGACGACCCCCGCCGAGTGGGGCCTCACCGGCTTTTCCACCTGGAGCCTGTCCAAGCTCGCCGCCCACCTGGTCCAGCTGCAGCTGGTGACCTCAATCAGCCGCTGGCACCTGGCGCGGATCCTCAAGGCCGGCAAGGTGTCATGGCAGACCACCACGACGTGGAAGAGCAGCAACGACACCGGCTTCATCGCCAAGATGCAGCGCATCTTGGCCCTGTACGACGCCCCGCCACAGGGCGGGCGGGTGTTGTGCGTGGATGAGTTCGGCCCCTTGAACCTGCAGCCCCGCAAGGGCAAGGCCTGGCGGCAGGGCAAGAACCCCCGCCGTCTGCGGGCCACCTACAACCGCTACAGCGGGGTCATGCACCTGCTCGGCGCCCTGGACCTGGCCACCGGGAAGATCCACTACCGGATCCGTGAACGCAAACGGTGGCGTGAGTTCCTGTCGTTCATCAAGTCCCTGCGCGGGCGCTGGCCCGCAGGCACCCTCTACCTGATCGTGGACAACTACTCGCCGCACAAGCATCCCCAGGTCAAAGCCTGGGCCGCCGCCAACGACGTCGAGCTGGTGTTCCTTCCGACCTATGCCTCCTGGCTGAACTGGATCGAGTCCGAATTCGCCGCACTGCGCTATTTCGCCCTCAACGGCACCGACCACCGCAGCCACCCCGAGCAGAACGCCGCCATCGCTGCCTACATCCGCTGGCACAACCGGCACGCCCAGCCCAAGGTCAGCTTCGCGGCCAGCTCCCCGATCCGCTCATGGACCAGTTATCCCGCCAAGGTTGCGTGACACGCCACTAGCCGATGCGGGCATCGCCCCCTCGACCGGCAGCGTCGGCGACAGCTTCGACAACGCCCTGGCCGAGAACCTCTGGTCAACGATCAAGGTAGAGCTGGTCTACCGCACCACCTGGGCCACCCGAGAGGAAGCCGACACGGACCTATTCCGTTACATCGACGGGTGGTACAACCCCCGCCGCATCCAGAAGAGGCTGGGCGGACTCTCCCCGGACGAGTACGAGGCCGCCTGGTACGCCCGACAACACGATCTACCCGACACCGTCAGCAGCCACACCGAGCTGACCGAAACCACATAGGAAACTCTCCGGGAAACCGGGGGAACCTCAAGTATGCCGCCGGACGGCGTGTACGGCTCCCACTCGAACGTGGGCTCCTGCTCCTGCCATTCGTGCTCAATCGTCTGCGGCCCGCATCTGGCCATGGTCTGATCGTGACGCCCGGACCGGTGTGCGATGTGGGGTTGCGGACCCGTAACTGTCCATGCCGGCAAGGTATTGATGCCGGTCTGAGCAGCTCAATGTTGTTGCCGCACCTTGCGCGCGCCAAGCCCGTACCGCGTCAAAGCGGATGGCGATTGGCAATTTCTGGCAATCGTGTTGAGGTCAGAGCACGACCGGGCGCAAGCTACGGCACACAGGCACTCCATCCCCAGCGGGAGGCATCCCATGGCACTCCGGTTCCTCGGCAAGGATCCCGACAGCCCCGACGGCGACTCGCCAACCGTCTGGGAGGACGGCGACGACTACATCCTGCAGGGCTTCACCATCACCGACACCGCCACTCTCCAGCATGTGGGCGACATGCCCGAGGGCGAAACGTTGATCCGCTTCCCCAAGCGCATGATGCAGTTCTTCCCGGAGGTAACCGGTGGCGGCAACAGCAACGCTTAAGCAACTCCTGGCCGCCTGTCAGCGCTCTGCCTGGCACCTGGAGATGCGCGACGGCTACACCCTGAACGATCCCGGCCTCAGCGCCTGGCAATCCGGGCACAGGATCGACCTGGATGACCGTTCCTCGTGGTGGCGGCCATGGCTGCAGAACATCGTCGATGCTGTAAGCCGGGGCGTTGAAGTGCAGCGAGCGCGCGTCGTATCGGAGCCGATCAGCCCCTATATCCAGTACGAGTACGACGTCACCGTCCCGAACATACGGGCAGGGGAGCATGTGCGATGGCTGCCCCGCCGAAAGGCCACGGACCTGATGTTGCCCGCGAACGACTTCTGGCTGTTCGACGGCAGCACGCTGCTCGTTCATTACTTCAGCGGGGTGGGCGACAAGGTGGGAGAGGAGCTCATCACCGATCCCATCGTGGTCAAGCAGCAGGCGGAGGCATTCGAGGCCGTATGGCAGCGTGCCACCCCGCACGAGGACTATCGGCCGGCCTGAGCCCGTGCGCCCGACGTCCTCCAGCGCTCAGCAGGCGCTCGAACTCCTGGCGGCGAGACTCCGCCACCTTCGGCAAGAAGCCGGCCTGTCCGGTCGTGATCTCGCGCGGCTGGCAGGCTGGCACGCCTCAAAGGTGAGCCGCATCGAGCATGCCCGCCGGCGCCCGGCCGCGGCCGACATCCGCATCTGGTGTCGCTGCTGCGGTGCGCCGGAGCAGACGAACGAACTGGTGGCCTCGCTGGAGACGATCGAGGGCATGTTCGTCGAGTGGCGACACATGGAACGCAACGGGCTGCGCCAGGCTCAAGAGGCGGTGCTTCCTCTGTGGGAGCGGACACGGCAATTCCGAATTTACTCATCCAAGCTGATCCCGGGGCCGTTGCAGACCGGCCCCTACATAGCGGCGGTGCTCACGGCGCTCATGCTGCGCCGGAATCTCCCCGACGACGTGACCGAGGCAGTACAGGTGCGCCTGGACAAGCAGCGGGTGGTCCAGGAGGGCGACCATCGATTCGCGGTCACGCTGGAGGAGAGCGTTCTCCGCGCTCCCATCGGTGGCGGTGAGGTGATGGCCGCCCAGCTCGGTCACCTGCTCACCGCGAGCGCGATGCCGTCCGTGTCGCTCGGCATCATCCCCCTCGGGGCCGACCGCTCCCGCATGTGGCCCACGGAGTCGTTCTTCATGTTCGACGACGATGAGGTCACCGTGGAACTGGTGTCGGGGCATCTGAGGATCACGCAGCCCCACGAGATCGCCATGTACGGCAAGGTGTTCACGAAGATGGCGGAGCTCGCGGTGTACGGCAAGGCGGCCCGCAACCTCATCACGTCGGCGGTGGCCGCCCTGGACGACTGACTGGCCCCAGGACCGCCCGGCACGGTGACGTCGTCCTCAGCTCGGGTACGGCTTATGGCCGCCCGGCGGGCAGGACGGGTTGCACAGCACGTCGACCCAGACATGGGCGACCGGCGCGGTGATCTGTTCGACGACTCCTGCCGGAAGTACGTCGTCCGTGTTCCTGATCCAGTCCTCGGGCTGGTGGTTGCGTCACCATGCCCGAGGACGCCGGAAATTTTTTACGTTCGTTGCTGCAGAAACGAGCGCCTGTAACCAGGCCACACGTCGGGTGCATCCGGCCGCGTGCCAGACAGGCCGCAGGTATATCGATCGTCGACCTGAATCATGAGCAAAGGTCCGCCGTGGATCTTCCCTGCCTCGATCTCGATGGACGGCACGCCACGCGCGTGGACGGCCGAGGTGCTCTCTATGCGCTGCTCGCGATCGCCCACAACCACCCCCTCTCACGCAGGGTTACGAGTACTCTCTTGATAGTGACTGATCGCATAGATACTTTCAAGGCGATAGTTTCAATGCGATAAAATGTCCTATTTTCGAAACAAGAGAGGGAATCATGGCGAGTCCCACAGTCCGCCGACGCCGTCTATCCGCCGAACTCATCCGCCTTCGCGAACGGACGGGGCTCAGCGTCGAAGAGGCAGGACGTCGATTGGAATGGTCACGCGGTCGCCTCAACAAAATGGAGGCCAACAAGTGGACCAGGCCCGACCTGGGGAACATTCGGGCTCTTCTGGACCTGTACTCGGTAACGGACCCAGCACAACGCGAGGCTGTCCTGACGCTGGCTCGCCAGTCACGCGAGAAGGGGTGGTGGGCCAACTATCAAGACATTTGGCGTGGTTCTCTAGCTGGATTCGAAGCAGAGACATCTTTGATCAACACCTACGAGGATCTCCGCGTACCCGGTCTGCTTCAGACCGAGGATTACGCCACGGCGATGTTCAAGGGTGGCCGGGTGATGGAGGATGCCCAAATTCGTCGCCGTGTAGAGGCGCGACTGGCGAGGCAAGCCGTCCTGCACAGCGAGACCCCACCTACACTGTGGGCTGTGATCGATGAAGCCGCACTGACCAAAACGGTGGGTAGTCCGTCGGTGATGTGCCAGCAGTTGCGGCATATCATCGAAATGAGTGCCAGGCCAAACATCTACCTGCAAGTTCTACCAGACTCGACCGGAGCCCATGCCGCCATGGACGGCGCATTCACCATATTGAATTTCCCGGATCAGAATGATCCGAGCATTGTTTATATTGAGACCGCGACAAGTGACCTATACCTGGAGACTTCCGAAGAGCTTGAGCACTACAGGCTTCTCTTCGATCTCATACGCTCGTCCGCACTCGGCCCAGACTCGTCCGTGGCATACCTGTCCAACCTGGTAGATCAGCTCCGTTAAGAGGTAATCATGAATCTCCCCCAGCCCTTCACGTGGCGAAAGAGTTCTTGTTCCGGCTCGGGCGACAACTGTGTCGAGGTCGCGCCCCTTCCCGGCGGCGGTCAGGCCGTACGGGACTCCAAGAACCCCGACGGCCCCGTCCTGAGATTCACCCCGGAGCAGTGGAACACCTTCATCGGCGGCGTCAGGGACGGCGAGTTCGACTAGGCGCGCCGCCTAGGCTCCGGTGCGGTCGCTCCATCTGACCTCGTACGGCCTGAGCTGGAACTCCTTGCCGTCCACGACGGTGGTGACGGGCGCGTCGGTGGTGTTGACCATCACGAGCTGGCGCTCCTGGGCCAGGACCCGCACCTGCGTGTTGGATGAGGTGACCGTCTCCAGCGTGACCCCGAGGGGGAACCACTTGGTGAAACCGCTCATGATGCCCGCCATGGGCATCTCGACGCCGGTGGTCGGATGCCACAGGCAGCCGGGGCACGCCTGGTTCGCGTTAATGGACTTGCGCTGAGGGTTCCAGAAGAGCGAGGTGGTGACGCCGCTGGTGGCGAACTCCATCATCGCGGCCGTGTGGACGGCGATGCGGCGATCCTCCTCCCAGTCGCTGTTGGTGGGTTCGACGTACCATTCGGCCCACCAGACCGGCAGGTTTCCGCTCTTCTCCTGGAGCCACCTGGTGAGGGCGCCGAACTTGCCCAGGGCGGTGAACTCGTCGGGGAAGGCCCCCGCCTCCTTCGTGACCGAGGCTCCGTCGACGACGATGAAGTCGGCGCCGTCCTTGTTCTCGATCCAGTAGCTGACCGCCTCCAGGTCGCGCTGGACGATGCTCCCCCACGGTCCCTGGATCTCCGCACCCCGCTCGGGGACGGTGGTGCTGCCGACGGAAACGTAGGGGCCGCCGACCTTGATGTCCTTGTCGACGGCCTTCAGCGCGGCGTAGACCTTGTTGTACAGCTCGGTGTAGCCCTCGATGTCCCAGCGGTTCTGGGGGGTGTTCCAGAATCCCTTCAGCTCGTTCCAGACCATGAAGTGCTTGACGGTGGGGTAGCGCTTGGCGACGGTCACGGCGAGCTTGGCGTAGTCGTCGAAGTGCTCGCGCCGGGGTGCGGTCTCCAGTTGCGTCCAGTCGGTCCTGCCGGAGCTGCCGCCCTTCATCCAGTCGGGCGCGCAGCACAGCGTGATGATCGGGACGGCCTCGGAGCCGGCCATGAGTCTCACCCTGCGGTCGAGGTCGCGGAAGTCGTTCTTACCCGGCGCAGGCTCGGGATTGCCCGCGCCCCAGCCCATGATGTGCTGGTTCTGCAGCATCGGGACCCGGCTCAGCATGTGGGAGGCGGCCTCGGTGACGTCACTGCCCTCGTTGTCGGCGCTGAACTCCGTGTGGGTGATGCCCCAACGCGGCCACTCCTCAAGGGAGGGGGGCGACTCCAGCACGGGTGCCGGCTCCGTCGGAGCCGCGGTCATGGCCTGTCCGCGGGGAACGTCCGGCTTCGCGGCGTAGGCGATGATGCCGACCACGAGCACCGCCGTCACGACCATGGCTCCCAGTGCGACCGGCCAGGCCGGGCGCCGTCGCTGGTGCCGTCCGTTAGTCGGTATCACCGAATTCCTCAATCCTCGCAGGTCAACGAATGTAGCGTTCCACAGCGGCAGCGGACCGTGACGGTGCCTCGGCATGGTTCACAGGCAAGCGTTACCGGCCATGCCGTCAGCGTATCCAGGGTGGCTTGCACAACGCTTGAAACTTCTACCGTAGTTCCCGCCCGCTCTCCAGCCGCCGGGCCGTCGCCGGGCCCGGCGACCGCGGGCCCCCTGCGAGCGGACCTGTCGGTGAGTCTCCGGGGACCCGCTAAATACGTGGTGAGCTGTCGGTCAGTCTCCCAGGACCCGCAAAGCCCGCTCGACGAGCGTGGGAACGGCGGCGCCGATCTCCTCGAAGCCCTCGCCGACGGTCTTGCCCTGCTTGAACCTGGCGTGGATGCCCTCCACGATGACGGCGAGTTTGTAGTTGCCGAAGGCCACGTAGAAGTCCAGGTCGGACAGGTCCGCGCCGGAGACCTTCGCGTAGTGGGCGGCGAACTCGCGGGCGGTGAGGAAGCCGGGGGCCACGGTGACGCCCGCCGCGACCGGGACCGAGGCGCGCTCCTCGTCGCCGGGGTCCTGCCAGTAGGTGAGGGTGAGGCCGAGATCGGCGAGGGGATCGCCGAGCGTGGACATCTCCCAGTCGACGACGGCGAGGATGTCGGGATCCGGGGACAGCCGCACGAGCGTGTTGTCGAGCCGGTAGTCGCCGTGGACGAGCGTCGAGGCGGACCGCGTGGGCAGGCGCGCGCGCAGGCGGGCCACCAGGCGGTCGTACGCGGGCAGTTCGGCGGTCTTCGACCGCTCCCACTGCTGCCCCCAGCGCTCCAGCTGGCGGGCCATGTATCCCTCGGGACGCCCGAAGTCCCCCAGCCCCGCCCTTTCGTAGTCGACGGCGTGGATCGAGGCGAGCACCTCGGCCAGGCGCTCCGACAGCCGCCGCGTCTGCCCGGGGGTGAGTGCCCAGGCGTCCTCCTGGGTCCGCACGGCCACGCCGTCCACGTGTCCCATGAGGTAGAAGGGCGCCCCGATCACCCCGGGGTCCTCGCAGAAGGCGACCGGCTCGGGCACGGGGACGGAGGTCGGCGCGAGCGCCGAGATCACCCGCCACTCGCGCCTCATGTCGTGGGCGGTCGGCAGTACGTGCCCCAGCGGCGGGCGGCGCAGCACCAGCCGGCGTTCGGGGGTCTCCACGACGTACGTCAGGTTGGATCTGCCGCCCGCGATCAGGGAGACCCCGGTAGGCTCACCGATGCCGGGGACATTGGCCGCGATCCATCCGACAAGGTGTGACCAGTCGATGCCAGGGGTGCTCATAGCCACTAATTAGAACGTCACTCGGGCCGGCGGCGCCAGCCGGGGTCTTTCAATGAGATTCCGAAACGTTGCGATGCACACAGCCTGCCCTCAGTTCCGTCCTTTATCGTTACATTACGTCCCTACCAGCATGCTTGAGCTTTACGGCATCCTTCGGGATGACGTAGGGGACCCCGCACATCCCAGTAGGAGCTCATGCGCGTCTCAGTTGTTCAGCCCCGTGATCTTGGACCGGCCGACATCGACCGATGGAGAGTCCTTCAGAGCGCCGACCCCGCCTTCGACACCCCGTTCCTGTCGCCGGAGTTCACCGTGACCGTCGGCGCGCTCCAGGAACGCGTCCGGGTAGCGGTGCTGCACGACGGGACGGACACGGTGGGATTCTTCCCCTTCGAGCGCCACCCGATGGGCATCGGCATGCCCGTCGCCGCGGGCCTGACCGACGCGCAGGGACTGGTGCACGCCAAGGACGTGGAGATCGACGCGCAGCGGCTGATCAGAGCGTGCGGCCTCGCCGTCTACGAGTTCGACCACCTGGTCTCCGGGCAGCCACTGCTTCAGGCGGGACACAGCAGGCACCCCTCGCCGATCATCGACCTGCGTGACGGCCACGACTCGTACATCGAGACGATCAAGGTGACCTCCGGCAAGACCTACCGCTCGACGGCGTACAAGAGCCGCAAGCTCCAGCGCGACGTCGGGCCGCTCCGGCACGACTACGCCACCACCGACCTGACGCCGCTGCGCACGCTGCTCGGCTGGAAGACCGAGCAGTACCGCCGCACCGGCCGCACCGACAGGTTCGCCAAGCCGTGGATCGTGGAGCTGGTCGAACGCTTCCTCGCCACCGACACCGAGCACTTCGGCGGGGTCCTCGACATGCTGTACGCGGACGGGCGGCCGGTCGCCGGGCACTTCGGGCTGCGCACCGGCACGACCCTCGCGGGCTGGTTCCCCGCCTACGACACCGCCTTCGCGAAGTACTCCCCCGGCCTGATCCACCACCTCGCCATGGCCGAGAAGGCCGCCGACGCCGGAATCCAGGTCATCGACATGGGCCGCGGCGAGAAGGAGTACAAGGAGAAGCTCAAGAACGGCGAGTACGAGGTCGCCGAGGGCAGGATCGCCAGGCTGAGCCCCGGCGCCGGGGTCCACTGGATGCTGCGGGTACCGGTACGCAAGGCACGTGGCACGGTCCTGGCGAGCCCGCTCCTGCGCACCACCGCCGACCGCGCGCTCAAGACGTACGGCCGCCTGCGGACGTCCATACAGGCGTGATCCGTCCCGCCGTGGTTTGGGAACGGTCCCACGCCACGGCGGCACCCGTCCTTCGGGTTCGGGCGGCCGATCACACGGTCCGTCCGCCCTCCTCTGACGGCCGGTCGGCCCACCCACTCGAAAGGCCGGTCAACCGATCAGTTCGGCGACCACCGAGACGCCCCGCCTGACGTCGGCTCGCGACGCGGAGCCGTAGCCGATCACCAGGCCGTGCCGCAGCCGCGGCCCGTGGTAGTGACGGGCCATCGAGTCGAGCAGCACCCCCCGGGCACGGGCGGCCTCGACCAGGGGCGCGACCGTGTGCTCGGGCAACTCCACCATGACGTGCAGGCCCGCGGTGTCGCCCATGACCCTGGGACCGAGGATCTCGACGACCACGGCGCGGCGGCGCGCGTACTCCAGGCGCGTCCGGCGCAGGTGCCGGTCCAGATCCCCCTTCTCCAGAAGCACCGCCACCGCCTGCTGTGCCGGACCGCTCGTGCGGTCGGCGAGGGCGTCCCTGGTCACGGCGAGGGCTTCGACGAGGCTCTGGCGGGCGACCAGCCAGCCGACGCCGATGTCCGGCGTCAGGATCTTGCTCAGGCTGCCCAGCAGCACCACCGACGCGGGGTCGAGGCCGTAAAGGGCGGGCAGCGGGGCGACGTCGTAGCGGAACTCGGCGTCGTAGTCGTCCTCCACGACGATCGCGCCGGTGCGGCGGGCCCAGGCGAGGAGGCGCTCCCTGCGCGGGATGGGCAGGCGCCCGCCGAGGGGGTACTGGTGGGCGGGGGTGGTGTGCAGGACGCGCAGGTCGCCGGGGAGTCCGTCCACGACGACACCGTCCTCGTCGACCGGGCAGGGCACGATCTCGGCGCCCCGCCCCGCGAAGACGTTCCTGGCGACGCGGTAGCCCGGTTCCTCCACGCCCGCCCGGTCACCGGGCCGCAGAAGGGTGGCGGCGACCAGGTCGAGCCCGTTGCCGGTGCCCCGGGTGACCATCACGTTCTCCGGTCCGACGGGGATGGCCCTGGTCCTGCGGAGGTGCTCGGCCAGCGCGGCGCGCAGCCTCGGCAGGCCGCGCGGGTCGGGGTCGCTCACCGGCGGCAGGTCGGCCGCTCTCCGCCAGGCCCTGCGCCAGGCCGCCCTGTCGTAGTCGTGGACCCACGGCCGCCCCGGGCGCAGGTCGATCACGCCCCGCCCGCTCTCGCTCCGGTAGCCGCTCCACCCCCCGTGGTCGTCCCCTTCGACCGGGACGGGGACGGGGGCCCGCCGCCCCTTCTCCCCCACGGCGGGAAACGCCATCTCGGCCACGTAGGTGCCGGAGCCGTGGCGTCCTTCGACCCAGCCCTCCGCGTACAGCTGCTGGTAGGCCTCGGTGACGACGGTGCGGCTCACCGCGAGCTGGCGGGCGAGGGCGCGGGTGGAGGGCAGGCGCTCTCCCGAGGTGAGGGCGCCGCCGCGCATGGCGTCCCTGAGGCTGTCGCCGAGCTGGACGGCGAGCGCCGTGCCCGCCTCACGGTCCACCGAGACAGGCAGGTCGACGGAAGGGCGTGGCAAAGTGGTCTCCTGTAAGAGCATTAGAGTGGACGTGTTCTCGGTATCCACTTCTTTCTAGGTTAGGGTCATGCTCTCTACGACTCCCCGTACCACCCTCAACCGCGCGAAGGACAAGGCCAGGACCTCCCGTGCGGACCTGTACGCGGTGCTGGACGCCGGACTGGTCTGCCACCTGGGCGTCGTGAGCCGAGGCTTCCCCATGGTCGTACCCACCGGTTACGGCCGGATAGACGACACCCTCTACCTGCACGGTTCCACCGGCGCGACCTCCCTGCGCGACGCGGACGAGGTCTGCGTCACGGTGACCCACCTGGACGGCATCGTGCTGGCCCGCTCGTCCTTCAACCACTCGGTCAACTACCGCTGCGCCATGGTCTACGGCCGCGTCCGCCGGGTGGAGGACCCCGAGGAGCACCTCGCCGCGCTGCGGGCGATCACCGAGCAGCTCGCCCCCGGCCAGTGGGAGGCCGCCCGCAAGCCCACCCGCAAGGAGCTCGCCGCGACCATGGTGCTCGCCCTGTCCCTTGAGGAGGCGTCGGTGAAAGTGCGCCAGGGCCCGCCGGTCGACGAGGACGAGGACTACGAGCTGCCGATCTGGGCCGGGGTCCTGCCGCTTCACCAGTCCTGGGGAGCCCCCGAGCCCGACCCCGCCCTCACCGTGGACCTGGCCGTGCCCGAGCACATCACGTCGAGGACCATGCCCGCCCCGTCGGAGATGCCGGGCGTGAACCCTCCGCTTTAGCCCGTTTAGCCCGTGGGGAGCGCTTCGAAAGCCTTCCCTGTCCGCACCCGCACCCGCATCGCCGCCGGCACCGGCGACCGGCTCCTCCACCGCGTCGGCGGAGGCGAAGGTCGCCCGCGCCCGGCGGGCCGTCGCGAGGCCGACGGTGAACCGCGGCGTAGCACCGAAAACGGGGATCAACCGGGATTTCGGTCCTGCCACCAAGGCTGCCTGGCCGGGCCGGCCGCGGTGAATAACCACTGATCAGCCCCATCCTGTGAGACTGATCCACGGTTAATGAGCGGAATGCTGTTATCTATCGCTAAGCTGCGGTCCGTCTGTTATGGGTGGGGGCCCAGACAACTGAGGAGACCGTTATGTACGGCACGCCATCGGCCTGGCGAGTCCCCGGATACACCGAGATCCGCGAGTTGGGCGCCGGTGCGGCCGGGCGTGTGGTGATGGCTCGGCACGACGCCGACGACATCATGGTCGCGATCAAGTATCTGTCCGACGAGCTCAGGAGCGACGTCGGGTTCGTGGCGCGCTTCCGGCACGAGGCGAGGCTGCTCAACGCCCTGAGCAGCCCGCACTCCGCCCGGCTGTACGACTACGTCGAGACCGGCGACGGCGCGGCCATCGTCATGGAGCTGATCAACGGCGTCCCCCTGCGCGCGCTGCTGCGCTCCGAGGGGCCGACCGGTCCCGAGGCGGCGCTGCTCGTGCTCAAGGGCTCGCTCCTGGGGCTCGCCTCCGCGCACTCGGCGGGCGTGGTGCATCGCGACTTCAAGCCGGAGAACGTGATGGTGGAGGCCGACGGGAGGAGCAAGCTCGTCGACTTCGGCATCGCGGTCCGTTCCGGCGACGGCGACCTCCCGGCGGGCACGCCGCCCTACATGGCCCCCGAGCAGTGGGTGGGCGGGCCCGCGGGACCCGCCACCGACGTCTACGCCGCCACCGTCGTGTTCTTCGAATGCCTGACCGGCACCCGCCCCTTCCGCGCCACGAACGTCGCCGCGCTGGCCCGCCAGCACCAGGTCATGCCGCCTCCGGTCGAGGAGGTGCCCTCCGCCCTGCAGGGGCTGGTCGAGCGCGGCCTGGCCAAGCACCCCGCCGACCGGCCGCCGACCGCGAGCGCGTTCCTCACCGAACTCGAGGCGGTGGCCGCCGACGCCTACGGCCCCGACTGGCAGGACCGCGGCCGGCGTCGCCTGGCCGCGGTCGCCGGGCTACTCGCCGGGATGTTCCCGATGGAGGTGCCCGTCCCCGGAGCCGACACCTCGCTGGCCATGACCGAGCTCGACGGCGGCGACCTCGGCGGGACGAGAACCTCCTCGGTCAGCAGGCTGGGCATCAAGATCCTCGTCGGCGTCGGCTGCATCGCGGTGATCGGCGGGCTGACCGCGGTGCTGGTCGGCTCCGGCGACCCCACGGAGATCCAGTCGCAGGGTGCCGTCACCTCGCACAGCCCCTCCCCCTCCGACCCGCTGGAGACGCTCGCCCCCGAGGACGACCCCGACGAGCTCGACGAGCCGGTGGAGGAGTCTCCGTCCGCGGGCACGCCCACCCCGACGCCGACCCCGAGCATCACGGCCACCTCCGGTCTTCCGCCCGTGGCGCCCACCGCGACGTCGGCGGCCGCGACGCCCACAGCGTCGGCGAGGCCCACCAGGAGGCCCACCACCCGGCCGACGAGGACCCCGACGCGGCGGCCGTCCACGGAGCCCACCCCGGAGGAGAGCACCACCCTGGACGGCCCCCGCGACCCCGACCGTCCCACGACCACGCCGCCGTCGGCCACCCCGACCCGTCCGACGACCGCCCCCACCCAGCCCACGACCCGCCCGACCCGGCCGACGTCCTCTCCCACGCGGACGTCGGCGGAGCCGACCCCCAGCTCGGACCCCTCCCCCACCCGGACGGACCCCTCCTCGCCGGGCACCGAGCCGCCTCCCACCCTCTCCAGCTCGCCTTTGCCGCCGGTCGAGACGGCCCCCGCGGCGTTTCTCGCACTGGGCCTGGTGACGAGCGGTGTCGTACCGTTCACACTGGCCGTCAAGCGCGGCATGTCAGGACGGCACCGGAGACGCCGGTAGACAGGGGAACGATCGCGATCATGAATATCGACCCATGAGCACCGATCGCGGAGACATCGCCGGGTTCCGGCTGACCGGCCGTACCCGGACGGACGACCTGGGAGTCTGGTCGTCGGCCGTCGCGCCCGACGGACGGCCGGCCGGCGCGCTCAGATTCGACCCGCGGCTGGTCGCCGATCCCGCGGCGCGCGAGCGGCTGGTCGCGGCCGTGCTCGCCGACCGCGGGCTCGCGCGAAGCGGCGTGACCGGGCTGGTCCCGGTCGCCGACCTCATCACGGCGAGGGACGAGGTCTGGCTGATCGCCTCGGAACCGGTCGATCCGACGGTGGGCGACCTGCTCTCGGCCGGACCGGCCTTCTCGCCCGGATCGTCCCGGCCCGACGCGGGCAGCGCGGCCACCGTCCTGGTGGAGACCGCGCAAACACTGCTGGCCGTGCACGCCTCCGGGCTCGCCCACGGACAGGTTCACCCGGGCACCGTGGTGATCGCCTCGGACGGGTCGGCGCTGCTCACCGGGCGAGGGCTGGCCGATGCCCTTCTCGGCCGCCCTTCCGCACCGGAACGTGACGTGGCGGCCTGGGCGTCGCTCGCCCGAGGGCTCGCCGCGACCTGGGCCTCGGCCGATCGCGGGGCCGCGGGGCTGCTGGAGAGGGCTGCGGCGACGGCCTCCACCAGAGGGCTCGCCTCCGCGCGCGACGCGCTGCTCGCCGGGCGCGATGTGCTGCCGTCCGGGTTCACCACCCGCGACAGGCTCGTGGAGACCCTGCACCTGTGGCCGGCGCACGAGGCGCCCGTGCCGGGCGGTCCCGCGGCCCCCGTACGGCCGGCCCCGGACGAGGGGGAGATCGCGACCCTGCTGCATGTCCCGAGGGCCGATGAGCCGCGCGCCCAGGGGACCGGCGAGTGGGCCCCCGGGGGTGACCGGCGGGGGGCCGAGGAGGTGGTCATGCGGTTCGGTCCCGGGGTGCCCTCCGAGACCACGGCAGCCCAGCTCTGGCGGGCCGGAAGGGACCAGCAGCAGACCGAACCGCCCTCCGGCAGGCTCGACGCGGGCGCGGCCCCCCGCGCGCGCCGCAGACGCGGCCGTACGATCCTCGCCTCGGTGATCCTCGCGCTGATGGTCGTGGGCGCGCTGGCGCTCTGGCTGTTCCGGGGTTCGGCGACGCCTTTGGAGGTGACGAAGGTGGACGTCAGCGCCCCGAAGAAGACGCAGGGGTGCGACACCACGGTAAAGATCACCGGCGTGCTGTCCACCAACGGCGCGGGCGGCGAGGTGCGCTACCAGTGGAAGCGGAGCGATCGTAAGAAGCCGATCGCGCAGACCGACCAGATCCCGTCCGGGACGACCTCGCACGAGGTGAGCCTGGAGTGGACGGTCAAGGGAGAGGGAAATTTCAAGGGAACCGCCACCCTGATGCTGCTCTCTCCGGTACCCGAGGGGAAGAAGATCCAGGACAAGGCTACCTTCGCCTACAAATGTTCATGATTGATCACCAAGGTCCACAATGCGGCACAAAGCCGTTCTTACTACTCTGGCGGCCATGACCACGCAGACCCCCTCCGGCTGGTACCCCGATCCCTACGGCTCACCGCTGTTGCGGTGGTGGGACGGCAACCAGTGGACCGACGCCACCCACCAGGCGGACGTTCCCGCCGGACAGGGCACGGCGGAGGGGCCGCGGACCGGCCCCTCCTTCCAGCAGTACCCGACGGGCCGGCAGCACCCGACGGGGCCCGACTCCCGGCAGGCGGGCCCGCCTCCCGCGCGGGAAGGGGCGCACGGTGGTGGGCCCACCGGCCAGTGGGCCCAGCAGGCCACCCCCGGGTCGGCGGGCACGGAACAGCCACCGTGGGGCGGCGGGCCGCCGAACGGCAACACGGCGCAGATGCCCGTCCCGCCGCACGGCGGCTACCCGTCCGGGCCTCCACCACGCAAGAGCAGCCCCCTCCCGTGGATCCTGGGAGGCGGAGGCGCGCTGATCCTCGTGATCGTGATCGTGGTCGCCGCGATGTACCTGATGAACCCCGACGGCACGAACACCGCGGGCAGGTCTCCCGCGCCCCGGACACCACCCCCCACGGCGAGCCTGGAGCCCACCGAGCCGACTCCCGAGGCGACGCCCGCACCCTCGGGAAGCGCGCCGCCCCAGGCGGTGGACGGGCGCGTCACGGACCCGGTGACCGGCCTGTCGTTCGAGATGCCCGAGGGGCCCTGGGAGGTGCCTCCCACCGTCGGCGGCGGGCTCGGGTTCGTCTGGAACAGCGCGGCCATCGCCGTCGCCCAGGAGAACTTCGACGGTAAGGGCGGCGACTGGCTCGGCAACGTGCTCACCGGTGAGCTTCCCGACCAGTACGGCTACCAGGGTGTCGGCAGCCTGCGTTCGGCCGCCGCGACGCTGCTGCAGGTCGTGGAGCCCGCCTTCTACAGCCCTCCGCACAAGCGGAACATCGTCGAGGACAAGGCCGTCAAGGTGAGCGGCAAGGACGCCTGGCTGCTCGTCTTCGACCTGGACTTCTCCGAGCAGTCCGAGATCAACGACTGGAAGTGGAAGCGGGAGCGGGCCGCGTTCTTGATCGTCGATCGTGGTGAGAACACCCGTCCGGCGCTGGCCTACATCTCCATACCGGACAATCTAGACATATCTGCAGTAGACAAGGTGATCAAGTCATTCAAGCTGCCCTGAAGTGAGTACTACCCTGAGGGCTATGAGTGACCTGCTGGTCTGGATCGACTGTGAGATGACCGGGCTCGACCTTGGCCGTGACGCGCTTGTCGAGGTGGCCTGCGTGGTCACCGACGGCGAGCTGAACCAGCTTGACGAGGGGGTGGACGTGGTCATCAAGCCCCCACCCGAGTCCCTTGAGCAGATGTCGGAGGTGGTGCGGGAGATGCACACCGCCTCCGGCCTGCTGGAGGCGCTGGAGGGCGGCGTAACGCTGGCCGAGGCCGAGTCCATGGTGCTCGAATACATCAGGGGCCACATCCGGGAGCCGAAGAAGGCCCCGCTGTGCGGCAACTCCATCTCCACGGACCGTTCCTTCCTCGCCCGCGACATGCCCGCCGTGGACGGGTTCCTGCACTACCGGATGATCGACGTCTCCTCGGTGAAGGAACTGGCCCGCCGCTGGTACCCCCGGGTCTACTTCGCCTCACCGGAGAAGCAGGGCGGCCACCGGGCGCTCGCCGACATCGTCGAGAGCATCCGGGAGCTGCGCTACTACCGCGCGGCGGTCTTCGTGTCCCAGCCGGGCCCCGATTCCGCCACCGCGAGGGAGTTGGCCGAAAGCGTGTCCACGCGCAGGCCTTGAACGTTTCACGAGAAACCCGGTACGAAACGACTCCCAAAGACCGCTACACTTTTCATGTGCTGCCACGGCGGCGATGGTGGGCGTAGCTCAGTTGGCAGAGCGCTAGGTTGTGGTCCTAGATGTCGGGGGTTCAAGTCCCCTCGCTCACCCCATCGGAACGGCCGGTCCTTAGGGACCGGCCGTTCCGCATTTCCGGCCCCATTACCCACCAAAAGTGGATATTGCAGGTTATGCTCGCTGCTATCGCAACGCCGTTAGGACCGGGGGTTTCGGCGACCTGACCGTGTTTCAGCCACGGAGGCCGGATGAGAGTCGACGATGCCCCGTTCGACGCGGAGCCCAGAGCCGTTACGGGTCTGAGCAGGCGTGAGACCGAGGTCATGGAATTGATCGCGATGGGGCGCTCCAACGGGCAGATCGCCCAGCACCTGTTCCTGAGCGAGAAAACCGTGAAGAACCACGTGAACCGGATATACGCCAAGCTCGGCGTCGACTCGCGGGTCACCGCGATCGACCTGTGGCTGGAACGGGCCGCGCACGAGGAGTCGCAGCGCCACTAGCGCCCGCCGGCACGGGCCCCTCGGGTCCGTCCCTCGCACGTGCGGCGTCATCGCGGACCGGCTCCGCGATCCAGTGGCCCCGTGTCGATCGGGGTCACGTGCGCGAGTACGGGCGCGAGGCTCTCGACGCCACGGCGACCGCCCTGCGGGTCGGCCGGGGCCGTGTGCGCGAGTACGGGGCCAGGCGGTGAGCCGCAGGCGGCGGAACACGTCTCCAGGGCTCGGGCGATGGCGGACGTGCCCTCCCCCAGTTCCTCCGAGGTGATCGAGAGCGCCGGACGCAACCGTACCGACCGCTCTCCGCAGGGCAGGACGAGCACGCCCTCCTCCTCCCGCAGGCGGGCCACCAGGAGATCGCGCTTCACGGCGTCCGGCAGGTCGAAGGCGCACATCAGGCCGCGTCCACGCGCGTTCTCCGCCAGGTCGGGGAAACGCTCCTGGATCTCCACCAGCCCTGCGAGGAGCTCGGTGCCGAGCCTTCCCGCACGCGGGATCAGGCCGTCGCGCTCCACGATCTCCAACATCCGGCGGGAGCGGACCATGTCGACCAGCCCGCCGCCCCAGGTGGAGTTGATCCTGCCGCTGACCTGGAACACGTTGCCCGGCACCGTGTCCACCCTGCGGCCCGCCATGATCCCGCCCACCTGGACCTTCTTGGCGAAGGCCACGACGTCGGGACGCAGGCCCAGCTGCTGGTACGCCCAGGGGGTTCCGGTGGTCCCCGCGCCGGTCTGCACCTCGTCCAGGACGAAGAGGGCGTCGTGCTCGTGGCAGAGCCGTTCCATGGCGAGCAGGAACTCCGCCCGCATGTGATTGTCGCCGCCCTCTCCCTGAATGGGCTCGGCGATGAAGCAGGCGATGTCGTGGGGGTGGCGTTCGAAGGCCGCCCGCGCCGCGGCCAGGGAGCGCTCCTCGGCCGCCTCGACGTCGCCGAGGTGGATCGCGGGCACCTCGATCCTGGGCCAGTCGAACCTCGGGAAGCGGTCGGTCTTGATCGGGTCGGTGTTCGTCAGCGAGAGGGTGTAGCCGCTGCGCCCGTGGAAGGCCCGGGTGAGGTGGAGGACCCTGGTGCCGAGTTCCCGCGAGTGCCCCCGCGCGCCGTTGAGACGGCTCTTCCAGTCGAAGGCGCACTTGAGCGCGTTCTCCACGGCGAGGGCGCCGCCTTCCACGAAGAACAGGTGCGGCAGCTCGGGATCACCGAGCACCCGGGCGAACGTCTCGGCGAAGTCGGCGAGGTGAGTGGTGTAGAGGTCGGAGTTGGCGGGCTTGTTCGCGGCGACCCTGCCGAGCAGAGCCAGGAACTCCGGATCGTCGTCGAACGGGTTCACCCCGAGCGGGGCCGAGGCGAAGAAGGAGTAGAAGTCGAGGTAGCTCCGGCCGGTGCGGGCGTCGACGAGCCGGGACCCCCGGCTCCGTTCCAGGTCCAGTACGAGCCGATAGCCGTCGACGAGCAGGTGACGGGCGAGACGGCCATGAACGTCCATGTCCCCTCCACGGTGATCCGAAGAGATGATCCCCCGCTATTTACGTATCCACACGGAGACATTACGCTCTGGAGACGGTTCTTGTGAAGATTTTTCGGTCTCCCGACGCCCTGGACGCGAATGTCCGGGCGCCGGGACCGCGCGGTCCAAGCCCCTCCCGATGACCGTCTCCCTTCCCGGAGACCGCCCCTTCCGAGACCACAGATCGGTCAAATCAACCTGCCGCGGGGTGGGCCAGGTCAGCTCGGCGGAGAAATGCGGATGCCGACGGTGCCGTCGGCGCCCCTGCGGAACCTGCTGCCGATCATGATCAACCGGGCGAGGAACCCGTACTTCGCGATGATCAGCCCCCGGACCCGCTCCCTCTCCTCGGCCGGCAACTCCCGCGCGACGCCCCTGATCCCCTCCCCCCGCGTGTTGCCCCGCACGTCACACGCCGCCACGACGACCTCCGGATTGTTACGGATCCTCTTGGCCTTACCTGAGGAGCCGGCGGTCCAGATGAGCAGGGAGTCACCGTCCGAGGCGGCCCACACCGGCGTCGGCACCGCGGCGCCGCTCTTCTTGAAGGTGGTCACGGACACGTACTTCTCGGTGCCCAGATCCTGGATGCGCGTCATGCACGGCAGGCTACGCCGCCGCGTAGACCACCAGGGACACCGCCACGTACTGCGCCAGGTAGGCGGCGACGGTGAAGGCGTGGAAGACCTCGTGGAAGCCGAACCAGCCGGGAGAGGGGTCGGGCCTGCGCATGCCGTACACGATCCCGCCCGCCGTGTAGAGCACCCCGCCCAGAAAGAGCAGGGCCACCGCGACCATCCCCGCCCCCTCCACGAGCTGGGGCAGCACGAAGACGGCCGTCCAGCCGAGGCCGATGTAGAGCGCGGTCGAGAGCCACCGGGGAGCGCCGGTCCACAGCACCCGGAAGAGGACCCCGGCGATCGCGCCGCTCCAGATCACGCCGAGCACCACCGCGCCCGCCACACCCTCCAGGGCGAGCAGCGCGAACGGGGTGTAGGTGCCCGCGATGATCAGGTAGATGTTGGCGTGGTCGAGGCGCCGCAGCACCTCCTCCAGGCGCGGGGAGAGCTTCCCCCGGTGGTAGGTGGCCGAGATGCCGAAGAGCAGGCCGGAGGTGATCGCATAGACGACGGCGGCGAGCCTCGCCTCCGGGGTGGGGCCCAGCGCGACGAGGACGAAGCCCGCGACGAGCGCCACGGGCAGCGTCCCGGCGTGCAACCAGCCGCGCAGGCGCGGCTTGACGGACTCTGTGAGCGTTTCCGTGAGGGACGTGGCCATGAACCTACGGTAGCGTAAGTTACGCGTTCGTAGGTTGTGATCTGTCCTACACGAACGTCGACCCGACGAGAGCAAGGCGCCGCACGCCAGACCGTACGAGGTGGTGATCCGCCCTACCCGGACGCCAACCGGTCGCCACTGCGCATATGGTTTCCCCTCGGGTTCGCATCAGGAACCTACGGGTTCACATCAGGGAAAAGAGGACCGAACCGATGGGCAGGCGGGAAGCGCGGGAGCCGATGCCGGGACGGTATCCGGTGACCTTCGGCGAGGTCGATCTCCTGCAGGACCTCGACCGGCCCTCCGGCTGGGTGATCTCCAAGGACGGCGTACCGCAGTCGTACGTCGACCTCGACGACGCCACCTACCTCGACTTCGAGTACGTCCGGCTGATGGCCGACGTCGTCGACCTCCTCCGCGAGGGCCCGCTGGACGCCGTGCACGTGGGCGGCTGCGCCTGCACCCTGCCCCGCTACGTCGCGGAGACCCGCCCGGGGTCCCGGCAGATCGTCGCCGAGCCGGACGAAGGGCTCGTCCAGCTCGTCAGGGACCAGCTCCGGCTGAAGTCGGTGCCCCGGCTCAAGGTCAGGATCCTCGACGGCCGCACCGCCACCACCGGACTCGGCGACGCCTCCGCCGACCTGCTCGTGCTGGACGCCTTCAGCGGCGCCACGATGCCGATCGAGCTCGCCACCTCCGAGTACATGGGGGACGTCGCCCGCGTCCTGCGCACGGACGGCACCGTGCTGATCAACGTCGCGGACGGCAAGGGGCTCGCCTTCACCCGCCGGGTGCTCGCCACCGTCCGCACCACCTTCCCCCAGGTCGTGCTGCTCGCCGAACCCGGCGTCATGCGGGGACGGCGCTTCGGCAACCTCATCGTCGCCGCCTCCCGCCTGCCCCTGCCCGTCTCCGGCCTCACCCGCAGGGCCGCGGGCGGCCTCACGCAGGCCCGCTGCGTGTACGGCGAGGACATCGTCAACTTCATCGCCGGAGCCCGCCCCCTGCACGACGGCGACGCCGTGGTCATCCCCGTCCCCCCGCCCGCGGTCTTCGGCTGACTCGGCTCCCAGCCTGTTCTGCCCCTCCCTCCGGCGCACCGGTCCGGCTGTCCGCCCGGCCCGTAACCTCGGCCCGTCAGCCCGACGCACGGGCCGAACGCGTCGCCCCGGCCCCCGTTCCGCACCTCAGTCCGGGACGGGAACCCAGGCGCTGACCAGGGTGCCCTCGCCGGGCGTCGAGGAGACGTCGAGGCCGCCGCCGAGCGCGGCCATCCGGTCGGCGAGCGCGCCCAGGCCCCCGTGGCCGGACCCGCCCCGCTCGAAGCCCCTGCCGTCGTCGGAGACCACGGCCCGCAGGCGCCCGCCCGACCAGGCCAGCCGCGCCTCGATCCTGGAGGCGTCGGCGTGCTTGAGCGCGTTGGCGATGGCCTCGCTGACCGTGAAGTACACGGCTCCCTCGATCTCGTCGGGAAAGCGCCGCGAGCGAAGCGCGGGATCGACCGTCACGGTCGTGGCCACCGGCAGCCGCGAACAGCGTTCCTCGACCGCCTCGGCCAGACCACCCTGGCTGAGCACGGACGGGTGGATGCCCGCCGCCAGCTCCCGCAGGTCGGCGAGGGTCTGGCGGGCCTGCTCGCGCAGGAGCGTCAAGCTGTCGGAGCCGCCGCCGGTGGCGCGGGCCAGCTCCAGCCCCGCGATCAGCGCGACGAGTTGCTGCTGTGCCCCGTCGTGGATGTTGCGCTCGATCCGCCGCCGCTCGGCCTCCTGGGCGTTGACCAGGCGTGCCGCCAGCCCCGCGCTCTGGATCGCCAGCCCGATCGGCACCGCGAGCGAGACGAGCAGCCTGCGGTCCTCCGCGTTGAGGCGCCCTACGACCTTGGGTCCGCAGGCGATGTGCCCCAGCCCCGCCGGGACGGTGAGCACGGCCTCGCCGTCCTCCCTGCCCGCCACCACCCGCGTGCCGTCCGCGAGCGTCACGGCGGCCCACCGCGTCTCCAGGCCCGCTCGTACGGCCTCCGCCAGCCTTCCCAGCTGCTTCACGGGCTCCACCTCCTCCAGGCCCGGCCCGAGCTCTGTCAGGAGTTCGTCCACCGTGGGCCTGAGGTCGAAGATCAGGAAGAGTCTGGAGCCCTTGATCCCCACCTTGATGTCGAGCAGGTTGTGGCGGAACACAGCCGTGGTGATCACCGCGGGCAGCGCCGCCACCGCCGTCACGACGCCGAGCCAGCTCAGCGCATGGCTTCCCTGCCCGGCCTGCCCGAAGATCATCGTCAGCACGGAACCGCTCAGACCCGCCGCCACCCCGAAGGCCATCCAGCGGAGCAGGCGTCGCTCGGCACGGGGTCCGCGCCGCCCGCGCAGGACGAGGGAGACCAGCACCGACAGTGACACGATGAAGACCGCCAGCTGCCCGAACCCGCCCACCAGCGCGGCGAACAGCCCAGCCATGCCTTCGAGCCCCAGCGGGTTGCCGTACGGGAGAAACGCGTAGACCTCGTCCGGGCTCAGCAGGATGCCCAGCCAGTGCAGGAAGATCGCCACTGCGGCGATCCAGGCGACCGGGCGCCAGCGCGCCGAGGGCAACCTGCCGTCGGGGAAGATCAGCGGGACGAAGACCCAGCTCAGACCGTAGAAGACGGGAAGCGCCGAGGTCAGCAGCACGGCGGCCACGGCCAGAGGGCCACTCCCTTCTCCGTACGTCGTCAGGACGCCCACCCCGAGGCAGCCGAGGCCCAGGCAGCAGGCGGCGGCGAGCAGCAGCCAGCCGTAGGGGTTGTCGGGGCGCCGCACCGCGATGAGCAGGCCGACCGACGGCAGGGCCGTGCAGACCGCGATGAACAGCCACTCGCTGAACGGCACGGACATGCGGGCCGCCAGCAGGCAACCCGCGACGATCCCGGCAACCGACACCGCGGCCATCGACGTGGCGAGGGCGCGGGCCGGGGTGGTGGACGTCGACGGCCCCGGCGACGACGCGGGTGCCGGGACGGTGCGGGAGGCCGTGGACGTCATGGGACGTAGGGTGACCTGCGACCGGCTCCGCCGTCCAGGGGGTTGTCCGCATGTCCGGTGTGGTTCGCCGCACCCGCGAGACGGAGGACCACCGGGTGTCGTGAGCGGGGAGCGCTTTCTAGTTTCGGATGAGGGCCATCGGGGAGATGGCCGCAACGCCGGAGACCATCCAAGGAGAACCTCATGCGGTTGCCGTTCCGATCGAAGCGCCTGCTCGCCGTCGCCGTCGCCGTCGCGGCCGTTCCAGCGACGGCCCTGCCACTGGCCGTCCCCGCGTCGGCGGTCACGGAGGTGGTCACCACGGGAGCGGCCACCTCAGTGGTCACCGCAGGGGCGGTCACGGCCGAGACGACCACGTCGGGAGCGGTCACGGCCGGAGGCGTTCTCGCCGAGCCGGAGATCCCCGACAGCCCCGCCGGCCGGCAGTTGCGCTGGTTCCTCGGCGCGCCCGACCGGGCACCGCTCTCGGAGAGCGAGCTCGGGGAGCATCTCAACTCCGGCTACCTCTCGTCGCTCACGGTCAACGGCGTCAACGCCTTCCTGCAGGCGGCGAAGGGGTTCCGCCTGGAGAAGCTGACCAAGGAGACGCCGTCCGCGCTGGCCGGGACCGGGGCGATCGGCGAGCAGGCGTTCGTCCTGCAGCTCGGTGTGGACGGCGACGGGAAGATCAACCTGTTCGGGCTGACGCCTCCGGAGCCCTCCGTACCCGCCGCTCCCAAAAACTGGAAGCAGCTCGACGCCCGGGTCCGCGAGGTCGCACCGCGCGTGGGCTTCCTCTCCGCCGAGATCGACTCGCGGGGCAGGTGCGACGTCGCGCACGCCGTGGCGCCGGACACGGTCCGGCCGTTGGGCTCGATCTTCAAGCTGTACGTGCTGGGCGCCGTGGCCGAGAAGGTCCGCGACGGCAAGCTGAGCTGGAACACCAAGCTCACGATCAAGCCCGAGTGGAAGAGCCTGGGTGAGGACGGACTGACGGGCCGTCCAGACGGCGGCACCACCACGGTGAAGGAGGCCGCCAAGCTGATGATCTCGATCAGCGACAACACCGCCACCGACATCCTGATCCACACGGTCGGCCGCAAGGCGGTGGAGGCGAAGGTACGGCAGTGGTCGAGCCACGCCACCCGGAACATCCCCTTCCTCACCACGCGCGAGGTCTTCCTGCTCAAGGGCGTGAACCACCCGGCGCAGGCCCGCGCCTACCTGGCGCTCGACACCGCGGGCAAGCGCGCCTACCTCAAGAACACGGTCGCCGGACAGTCGCTGTCGGACATCGTGCTCTGGCAGAAGCCCAGGGAGATCGACACTCTGGAGTGGTTCGGTTCGCCCCGCGACATCTGCCGCGCCTACGCCGGGCTCCTCAAGCTGGGGGGCAAGCAGGTGAGCGCGGTGATGTCGGCCAACGACGTCGGGATCGGGCTCGACAAGAAGAAGTGGCCGGTGGTCTGGGCCAAGGGCGGTTCGGAGCTGGGGGTCCTCGACCTGTCGTACATGGCACGCTCGGCCACCGGGAGGACCTACGTCGTGACCGCGCTGACCAGCGACCCCGCCGGCGCGCTGGACGAGCGGGTCGCGACCCCCGAGCTGATCTCGCTGAGCCGGGGCGGCTTCGCACTGACCGGCAGGAAGTAGTCCCACCCGGGGCGGCGGCAGCGGTCCCCGTTCAATGGACGGCGGGAAGGTGATTCTCCTCGGCGAACGATGGGGAAGTGGCCCCTCCAGGCGAACGAATTCACCGACGAGGCCGTGGCAACGACGTGTCACGGCCTCGGGGCGTCACGGTCTCGCGGCCTCACGGTCTAGGGGCGTAACGGTCTCGGGGGCTCGGGATGTCACGGTCTCGCCCGGCAAGGAATAGTTGAAACATCAACTGAGTTGTCACCGGCGAACATCGCAGGAAGGAATCCAAGATGCCCGCCGTGACCGTTGAGAACCCGTTGACCCTGCCCCGCCTGCCGCAGCCGCTGAACGCGACCCGCGAGCGCCAGGTGCTGGCCGTCACCACCGCGCCGAGCGGATTCGAGGGAGAGGGATTCCCGGTCCGCAAGGCACTCGCGACGATCAAGTCCCAGTATCTCGACCCGTTCATCATGATGGACCAGATGGGCGAGGTCGACTATGCGCCGGGCGAGCCCAAGGGCACCCCCTGGCACCCGCACCGGGGCTTCGAGACCGTCACCTACATGATCGACGGTGTGATGGACCACGCCGACTCGCACGGCGGCGGCGGCACGATCTCCGACGGCGACACGCAGTGGATGACGGCCGGCGGTGGCATCCTGCACAAGGAGGCTCCCCCGGAGTGGCTGGTCGCCAAGGGCGGCCTGTTCCACGGGATCCAGCTCTGGGTCAACCTGCCGGGCAAGGAGAAGATGGTCGCGCCGAAGTATCAGGACATCGGCAGGACCAACGTCGTCCTTCTCAGCAGCCACGACGGCGGAGCGCTGGTCCGCCTCATCGCGGGCGAGGTCGGCGAGTTCACCGGCCCCGGCTCCACCCGGACGCCGATCACCCTGCTGCACGCCTCCCTCAGCCCCGGTTCCCAGCTGACGCTCCCCTGGCGCAAGGATTTCAACGCGCTCGCGTACGTCCTGTCGGGACGTGGCACCGTCGGCGGCGACCGGCAGCCGATCGAGTCGGGTCAGCTGGCCGTCTTCGACGGCTTCGGCAACCTTCCCGGGCTGGGCACCGACGGCGAGGCCATCACGCTCTCGGCCGCCGGTACGCAGGAGAGCCGTAGCCCCAACCTGGAGGTCATCGTGCTCGGCGGCCGTCCGATCGGCGAGCCGGTGGCGCACTACGGGCCGTTCGTGATGAACACCCAGGCGGAGCTTGCCAAGGCGTTCGAGGACTACCAGGCGGGCCGCCTCGGCACCATCCCCGCCGACCACGCCTGAGCGCGGTCCGGCACCGGCCATCCGGTGCCGGGCCTAGCTCTCGACGAGGGTGACGCAGGCGACGCGGATACCGGCCGCGCCGGCCTCCGGACCCGTGCTGCGGGTGGGCTCGGCGTGGATCACGAGCGACCTGGGGAGCCGCCCGGGGACGAGCGCCCAGTCCTGGGTGACGGTGCCGGTGGCGGCGCCCTGGGCGTCGGTGGTGAAGTCGAGCCAGACCTCGTTCTCGGCGCTCGCGTGGGTGTGGGAGTGCTGGTAGTGCGGCCCGGCGTCCTCCGGTTCGAAGCCGCACGGATTGACGTGCAGGTGCGCCCCGTACGTGCGCCCAGGGAGCATGCCCTTCACGGTGACCGTGGCGGTGGCGAGCACCGCCCCGGACTCCACGTTGACCTGCGCCCAGGCTCCCGGCGGCACGAGCCGGGTGTCGTAGACGATGGTGGAGACGCGCGGCGCGGGATCGGTGAACGTGCCGCCCCCGACGAGACGGATCTCGCGGGCGCCCGGGGTGGCCGACGCCGCGGCCGGGCCGCGCCCGGCGGGATCGGCGGCCTGATCACCGCAGCCCGCGCAGAGCAGAGCCACAGCGGCGAGAACTCTCATGATGCGCATCCACGATCTCCTTGAGCGGCCGGAGAAGAGCAGAGCCCACCATATCGAGTAATCATATGATCACTCTCGGTATTGACCGCTCTCGGCCACGCCGCCCAGGAAGCGCGGGATGTGATCGGCGCGGGAGCGGTTCAGGCGTTGGCCGAGGCGATCTCGTCGATGCGGGCGGCCAGGGTGAAGTCGAGTTCCGTCAGGCCGCCCGCGCTGTGCGTGCTGAGCGCCAGGTGGAGGGTGCGCCAGCGGATGTCGATGTCGGGGTGGTGGTCGAGCTTCTCGGCCTCCACCGCGATCTCGTCCACGATGCGGATCGCGGTCGGGAAGTCGGTGGCGTTGATCGTGCGGCGGATCTCGTCGCCCTCGCGCCGCCACTCGGGCAGGCCGGTCAGCCGAGCGTCCACCGTGGAGTCGTCAAGCAGGTTCATCCCCCCAGGAGATCATGTCTCCGGCGAGGACACCAAGCCTGGGCAGGCTTCCGGCGCGCCTGGCCATGGCCATGATGCCCTGGGCCATGGAGGTGGCGTGGCTGGCCTGGTCGAGGAGGGGCTCCAGCTCGGGCAGCAGTTCGGGCAGCCCGGCGAGGCTCCACTCGTGCCAGCCCGACAGGCGGGTGCCCCCGCTGTCGGGGTCCTCGGCGCGGTAGGCGGCCAGGATCGGGCACTCGCGGTTGATGCGGAGCAGCCATCGCTCGATGTCGGCGTTGAACGCGGCGATCCGGGAGGGCGCGGCGTACAGCCAGCCGTCGTCGCCGATGCGGTCTGACTCGCCGTCGGCGACCGGGTAGGTGCGGACCACCGTGCCGTGCAGGAGCAGACCGCTCGCCACCATGAGCTGGCGGCCCTCGCACCAGTCGAGCGCCCCGCGCAGGGGCGCCGGAACGGTGTCGACGATGACCGCGCGCTGGGAACTGCTGGGCTGACGGGCGAAGCGTACGTGCACCTCGGCCCACATGTAGTAACTCGCCTCCCCCGCACCGAAGAAGGGGAAGGGGAAATCCTGGTCGGGGTGGGCCATGTGTCGGGTTCTCCGCGGGAGAAGGGTCAGGAGTCGTTCCGAATATGAACGACTCCTGACGACGCCCCCGGGATTACTCGCCGAGACCGTTTATTTGACCGGATCCGGTCATTTGACGGCGCCCGAGGTCAGACCCGACTGGATCTGGCGCTGGAAGATGATGTAGATGATCATGACGGGGATGATGGCCATGCTCAGCGCGGCGAACAGTCCCGGCCAGTCGGCCTCGTACCCGGCGCTGGTGGAGATGTTGGCGACGCCCTGGGTGATCAGCCACTTGTCCTCGACGTTGCCCGACAGCAGCACGATCGGCAGAAGATACTGGTTCCACTGGCCCAGGATGTTGAAGATCGTGATGCTGATCAGCCCCGGCCTCGCCATCGGCACCATGATCTGGAAGAACGTCCGGGTGTGCGAGCAGCCGTCCATCATCGCCGCCTCGGCCACCGAGGTGGGCAGCGTCTTGAAGAACGCCGACAGGAAGAAGACGGTGAACGGCAGCGAGTAGGCGATGTAGACGAGGATCAGCCCGAAGTGGGTGTCGATCAGGCCGAGGTTTCTCACCACGAAGAAGAGCGGGACCAGCGCGAGGAAGACCGGGAAGGTCATCCCCGAGACGAACAGGAAGTAGATGAACCTGTTGCCGGGGAAGGTGTAGCGCGCCAGCACGTACGCGGCCATCGAGCCGAGCAGCATGGTGCCCGCCGTGCTGCACGCCACCACGAAGACGGTGTTCAGCATGTACTGGCCGATGTGGGCCTTCTCCCAGGCCCGGCCCCAGGCGTCCCAGCCGAACGAGGCGGGGAGCGTGATCGCGTCCCCGAAGATCTCGGTGTTGGTCTTGAAGGAGGACAGGAACGTCCAGAGGATCGGACCGATGATCAGGATCGCCCAGACCAGCAGCGCGACGTGGGAGAGCGCGCCGAAGACCCCGAGCGGGTTTCTCACGCGGCGCCCGGCGCGCGCGGGGGCGGCGGGGCGGGTGGCGTCGGGCTTGCGAGCCGTGTCCGTGGGAGGCGCAGCCATCAGAACTCGATCCTCTCGCGCCGGGTCACGCGCAGGGTGAGGGCGGCGAACGTGATGGTCATGAAGAACAGCGCCACGCCCATCGCCGAGGCGTAGCCGAACTTGGAGAAGTTGAACGCCGTACGCCAGATCTCCAGCGGGAGCACCGTCGTGGAGTTGTCGGGCCCGCCGCGGTCGACCGAGAGGACCTGGACCAGGGCGAAGGCGTCGAACGCGGCGATACCGAGATAGACCCAGGCGACCTGCATGGTGTCCCACAGCAGCGGGATCGTGATCCTGAAGAACAGGGTGAACCGGCCCGCGCCGTCGAGCGCGGCGGCCTCGAACACGTCCTTGGGGATGGAGGACATGCCGGCCGAGAACAGGACCACGTAGAAGCCGACGGCCTGCCAGACCATCACCGCGATGATCGACAGCAGGGCGATGTCCGGGTCGATGAGCCAGCCGACCGGCTCGATGCCGACCTTGCCGAGCAGGCCGTTGATCACGCCGGTCCCGTCCGGGCGGTAGATCGCCTGGAAGAGCACGCCGACGATGGCGACGGCCAGGACCTGGGGCAGGAAGAAGATCACACGATAGACCTTCGAACCCCAGATCCCGGTCATCCGCCCGTCCCGCTGCCCGCCGCTCAGGTTGAGCAGGAAGGCGAAGAACAGGGCGATCACGATCGTGACCAGCGGCATGACGAGCAGCAGAACACCGTGGTGCCGCACCGCGGCCCAGAAGACCTCGTCGTCGAAGAGCCTGGTGAAGTTCTCCAGGCCGACGAACTGAGGGTTCGCCGAGATGCCCTTCCAGTTGGTCATCGAGATCTGGAAAGCCTGGATGTACGGGCTGATCACGAAGACCACGTAGAGGAGGACCGGCGCGGCGAGAAAGCCGACGATGAACGGATACTTGCCCTGCCGCATCGGGAGCTACACCGGCCGTTCCTGCTTGGTGATGGACGAGTCCGCCTTGGTCTTGTCGGCTGCCTTCTGCATCTTCTCGCAGAACTCGTCGGCGGAGATGCGGCCGAACATCAGGGCGTTGGTCTGCTTGCGCAGCTCGGTCTCGAACTCCTTGTACCAGTTCTCGAAGCTGCTGAAGGTGACGATGTTCTGGCCGGCGGCGGTCTGCGCGGCGCTGAGGCTCGCGTTGCCCGGCGACAGTTCCAGGCCGTCGGCGGCACCGGTCACGACGGTGATGTTGCCCGACTTCTCGGTGAAGCCGCGCGCGCCCTCCTTGGAGAGCATGATGCGCAGATACTCCAGGCCGCCCTTGGGATTCTTCGCCTTGGCGGGGACGATGTAGGCCTCGCCGGCCGCGGCGCGGATGGCCTCGAAGGGCATCTTGTCGGCGGCTGTGACGCTGGGGGTGGGCGTCAGCGCGTACTTGAAGGTCTCGGGGGTCTGTTCCTTCTGCTCGTTCTCCAGCCAGGAGCCCGACGGGTACAGCGCGATCTTGCCCTGGTTCTGGCGGAGCTGAACCTCGGTGTGGATGAGGCCCTCGAAGGACTTGTCCATGTATTTGGCGATCTCGGCCCAGGCTGCGGCGGACTGCTTCATCGCGTCGCGCTGCCAGACGCCGTCGACGAGGTTGTCGACGTCGATCAGGATCTGGTTGCCCTCGATCTTCGCGGCGGAGATGAGGATCATCCAGTACATGTAGTAGGAGGCGTTCTTGCCCGCGTACGCGAAGGGGGTGATCCCCGCCGCCTTCGCCGTCTCGGCGAAGGTCTTGAACTCGTCGAAGGTCTTCGGCGGGGTCCAGCCGTTCTTCTCGAACAGCGCGGAGTCGTACCAGAGGCCGTACGCGGAGAAGACGTAGTTCATCAGGTAGGGCTTGCCGCCGATGAGGCCGGACTCGACGGTGCCCGGCGCGACCATGTCGCGCACCTTCTTGCTCGGGTCGTCGATGGAGGGGGCGTCCCACAGCTCGGTGAGCTCCAGGAGCTGGCCCTCCTGCTGCAGGGCGCCGTTGTCCATCAGGTCGGTGCCGGAGTTGGCGATCATGTCGGGGACGTCGCCGCCGGCGAACCTCGGCTGCAGGGTCTGGGCGATCTGCTGGGTGGCGACGTGCTTGATCTGGGCCTGCGGGAACGCCTTCTTGTACAGCGGCTCGTGGACCTCGGTGGCGTAGCTGTCGCCCAGGCCGCCCTTG
The DNA here is from genome assembly GCF_044459525.1 of Streptosporangium sp. NPDC050284. Taxonomy (NCBI): domain Bacteria; kingdom Bacillati; phylum Actinomycetota; class Actinomycetes; order Streptosporangiales; family Streptosporangiaceae; genus Streptosporangium; species Streptosporangium sp. NPDC050284. Next base: position 275,874 of record NZ_JBITIZ010000005.1, on the reverse strand, counting down.
AAGATGACGACCTCGAGCGGCGCGTCGGCGGCGACGCCGAACGGGTTCGCCGCGGAGATCGCGCCGCTCGCGGAGGGTGCCGCGGAGGCGGCGGGGGCCGGGCCGCCGGCGGTGGCGCAGGCGGTGAGCATCCCTGCGCCGGGGCCGGCGATCAGAGCGGTCATGCCGATCCGGCGGAGCATCTGCCGCCGGGTGATATCTCCGGGCGTACTGGCCGATGTGGACATGTAACCCTCCTGCACGGGGGATCAATTAGGAAAGTTTCCTAAACGTTTGCCCGAAGGTACGTACCCCTGGAGTCCACCGTCAAGAGCTCGCATCCGGTCTAGACCGAGCCGTGATGTCCTCGCGACATATCCGGTAGAAACCAAACGCCAGGGAAGTGCGATCTGGCAACGAAACAGCACATAGCGGTCTAAATTCCTCTACGAACCATTGACGCACGACCTCTGGGGAGGTAGAGGAACCCTGCTCTCCGGCCGCCGACAGGCGGCAACCGGTCTAGACCAGATAATGAAGGTTTGCCGCCCGGTACCGCAACCCCCTACTTTTAACGACATGTTGCTGGCCGAGCAGCGCCGCCTGCTGTGTGAGTACGGCCACCGGGCCGCCGCGACCGGACTGGTCGTCGGGACCGCGGGAAATCTCAGCGTCCGCGCGGGCGACCTGGTCGCCGTGACACCCAGCGGCGTCTCCCTCGACCGGCTGGAGCCCGAGGCCTGCCCGGTCGTCGACATCGAGGGACACCTCGTCGAGGGCGACCTGCGGCCGTCGTCGGAGACCCCCATGCACCTCGCGGTCTACGCGACCACCGACGCCGGCGCCGTCGTGCACACCCACTCCGTCTTCGGCACCGTGGTCGCCACGACCATGAGCGAGCTGCCGCCGATCCACTACAACGTCCTGCTGCTCGGCGGGACCGTGAGGGTCGCCGAGTACGCCACCTACGGCACCCCCGAGCTCGCCGCCTCCGTCAGGGCCGCGCTCAAGGACAGGCGTGCCGCGCTGATGGCCAACCACGGCGGGGTCACGATCGGCGACGACCTGGACGGCGCCTTCGAGGCGACCAGGCTGCTGGAGTGGCTCTGCGAGGTCTACGTGCGGGCCAGGAGCGTCGGCGAGCCCCGCGTGCTCACCGAGGAGCAGCTCGCCTCGGTGGTCCGGCGCGCCCTCGACCCGCCCACCTTTCCCCGCCGCGAGGACTGACCGCGGCGCGACCACCTGCCCGTCCGGCACACCGCCGGACTCCCCATCGCGAGGACTGACCCCATGCCCCTGCAGCTCACCGGCGCGCCGAGCGATCCGGACCTCATCCGCCTGCCCTGGGACGTCCCGCTGGAGCAGTGGCCCGAGCACCGCCTGGTCTCCCTGCCCCGCGGCATCTCCCGGCACGTGGTGCGCTTCGCCCGCCTGTCGGGCAAGGTGTACGCGATCAAGGAGATCAGCGAGTACTACGCCAAGCGCGAGTATCGCCTGCTGTGGGACCTGAGCCGGATGGACACCCCGTCCGTCGAGCCGGTCGCCGTGGTCACCGGGCGGACCGGCTCGGACGGCGAGCCGCTCGACTCCGCGCTCATCACCCAGCACCTGCAGTTCTCGCTGCCCTACCGCGCGGTCATGTCGGGGACGGTCCGCCCAGAGACGCTCAACCGACTGCTCGACGCCCTCGCCGTACTGCTCGTACGGCTGCACATCAGCGGTTTCTACTGGGGCGACTGCTCGCTGTCGAACGTCCTGTTCCGCCGGGACGCGGGCTCCTTCGCCGCCTATCTGGTCGACGCCGAGACGGGCGAACTGCACCCCATGATCAGCGAGGGGCAGCGGCTGTACGACATCGAGGTGGCGCACACCAACATCTTCGGCGAGATGCTCGACCTGGAGGCGGGCGGGCTGCTGCACTCCTCCATCGACCCCGAGCAGGTCGCCGACTCGGTCTGCCGCCGCTACCACCGTCTGTGGAGCGAGCTCACCTCCGACGAGATCATCGAAGAGGTCGACTGGCACATGATCGACCAGCGGATCCGCCGGCTGAACTCCCTGGGGTTCGACGTCGCGGAGATGATGGTCCGCCGCAAGGCGGGCACCGGGCGGCTCATCGTCAGGCCCAAGGTCGTGGACGCCGGGCACCACCAGCGCAGGCTGCTGCGGCTCACCGGCCTGGACGTGGAGGAGAACCAGGCCAGACGCCTCCTCAACGACCTCGACTCCTTCCGCGTGTCACACGGTCTTCGCCACGAGGACGAGGCGATCGTGGCCCACCGCTGGCTTGCCGAGGTCTTCCAGCCCACGGTGCAGGCCGTCCCTCAGGAGATGCGGGGCAAGCTGGAGCCCGCGCAGTTCTTCCATGAGGTGCTCGACCACCGCTGGTACATGTCGGAGGAGGCGGGGACCGATGTCGGCCTGCCCGCCGCGGTGAATTCCTATGTGAAGAACATTCTCATTTTCAAGCCGGACGAAAAGGCACTCATCGCCGAGGACTAAAGGGTTGATTTCCATCCGGGGTGCATAACTTCCCCTCGGGGTGGTGAATCCTCCCCCTTCTCCCATGAAACCCCCAGTCGGAGAGAGTGGTTTCCGAGGGTTTTCCCTACGCTGACCGGGCGACGTTCGAAGTCGTCGGCAAGGGAGAGCACGTGCTCGGAATCGAAGACTGTCTCACCGAGGTAATGGCCATCCCCGGGGCCCTGGACGCGATCCTCATCGATCAGACCAGCGGGACCGCGGTGGCCGCCGGCGGTGCGAGCCGTCACACCGACGTGGAGAGGTCGGCCGCGGGGCTGAGCGAGACCCTGCGCGCGACGCTCGACGGGCTCGCCGTCACCGTGCCCGGCGGCACGGTCCGGATCAACGACATGATCGTGACCACGGACGGCGGACACCATTTACTGAAGCCGCTGGAAACGCCGTTCGACGGCCCGCTCGTCATTTACGTCAGGCTCGATCTGGAACGCTCGAACCTGGCACTGGCCCGCCACCGCCTCCAGGCCCTTTCCGGCCGCCTGATATCGACGTGAGCCCATGCCCAGCGTCGAGAACATCCTCAGCGGGCTCGCCGGCGACCACGCCACCGGATCCCTGCGGCTCGGCAAGGCGGGGGTCATCTACCTCACCGACGGCCGCGTGACCTACGCCGAGAGCGCGTCCGCCCCTCGGCTGGAGGACCTGCTGGGCGCCTGCCGCGGCATATCCGCCCACGCCGTACGGCAGGTCAGGCAGGCCACCACCCGCAGGCGACCGGACCCCGCGCCCCTTCCCGAGCCGCGGGAGTCGCGGGAGCCCCAGCCGACGGGCGGCGAGCGGCTGATCGTCCAGGGCCTGCTCACCAGGGGTGAGCTGGAGTTCTGCGTGCTCAGCACGGTGCTCGACGCCGCGTACTTCCTGCTGCGGGCCACCGGGCACCGGCCCAGGTTCCGGCGGGGAGAGCGGCACTGGCTCGGACCGCAGTGGTACTTCGACGCGACCGGCCTGCTCCGGGAGTGCGAGCGGAGGAAGGCGCAGTTGGAACAGATCTGGCCGTCCGCGGAACTGGACACGCTCCCGGTCGTCCCGGTGGAGCGCATCGACGCCCACCGGGTGGTGCTGAGCGCGCTCCAGTGGGAGGTGCTCGTCGGCGCCGACTCCGTCGCGACCCCGGCCGAACTGGCGCGCAAGCTGGGCCGTCCCGCGTACTCGGTACTGCTCGCCGTACGACAGCTCGCCTCCTCCGGGCTGCTCCGCGTCCCGGAGCCCGGTCCGGCCGAGGCCCCCGCCGCGCCGGACCCGCTGCCCAGGCGGACGAAGGGCGCCACGGAGATCCCGGCGGCCGGGACGGGCTCCGTGGAGACGTCGGAGCGGATCCCCAGGGCGAACGGGGACCCGGCCGACGTCAACCTGCTCATCCGGCTCAGGAACGCATTGGAGGCAATGACTTGAGCCCGGTCACATGCCGATAAGGCTACGGACGCTGAAGTTGATCGGAAGGAGGATGCCGGTGGAACTGCGCGAGGAGATACGCCGTGAGATGGCGATGCTGCGAGAACGCGTACCCGACGTGGACGGGAGCATCGCGTGCAGTGTCGACGGCCTGACGATAGCCAGCGACCTGAGAAACGACATCGAGCAGACGGGCGCGCTCTCCTCCGCGGTGCTCGCCCTGAGCCGCCGGATGACGGGCATCGCCGGCAAGGGCGCCTTCGAGGAGACGCTGATCTCCGGAACCAACGGCTACGCGGCGTTCTACGCCGCCGGACCCAAGATCGTTCTCACAGTCCTGGCACGCCCGGGGACCAATCTCGGGCTGCTCAGGCTGGAGGGCCGCAAAACGGCGGACAGACTCGCCGCCGTCAGCTCACGCACATCGATATCCCAGTGATCGGAGACAGTAATGGGCAACATGGACATCTCGCTCAAGGAGATGATGGCGATCGACGGCGCCATCGGCGCGGTCGTCGTCGACTACAACAGCGGAATGGCGCTCGGCGCGCTCGGCGGGTCCAAGGACCTCGACCTCCAGGTCGCGGCCGCGGGTAACACCGAGGTCGTCAGGGCGAAGATGCGGACCATGGAGTCGCTCGGCCTCAAGGACGGCATCGAGGACATCCTCATCACGCTCGGCACGCAGTATCACGTGATCCGCCCGATCTCGGGCCGGAGCGGTAAAGGGCTGTTCCTCTACCTGGCCCTCGACCGGAGCCGGGCCAACCTCGCGCTCGCCCGGCACAGCCTGCGCGGCATCGAGGAGAAGCTCGAAGTCTGATCCTCCGCTGCGGTTCGCGCCCCGACAGGCGCGGACCGCACCGGAACCCTCCGCACCTCGGGGACGGTGACGGAGGGGTCGGTTCTTCTGGGCCGCCACGCCGCCGGGGACGGTGGCGGTGGCGGAGGCCGGTTCTTCCCGGCTGTCGCGCCGTCGGGGTCAGTTCTTCTCCGCGGCCACGCCGTCGGGGACATGCTCGGAGACGTGCTCGACCATGACCTTGGGCTTGCCGAGCCAGGGCCGCGCCTCGGCACTCACCAGCTGGGTCTGCAGGCCGATGCCCAGCTTCCTCGCCATCGCGAAGACGGTCGTCGGCGGCTGGGCCGGGCTGGTGTCCCTGCGGTTCCACGCGCCGGTGGAGAACGCGACGGGGTGGTTCTTGATCCCCGTGCCGTTGCCCCACTTGGTGACGACGTACTGGATGTCGATGTGGCCCATGCCCCCGTTGCCGTCCACGCCGAGTGTGCGGGAGTTGAACGTGCCGCCGGTCAGGTCGGCGAAGGTCTTGGCGTCGATGTCGATCATGATGCCCCGGTTGGAGGGGGTACCCGGGCCGCGGTCGCCGACGAAGAACTTCGCCTTCTTGCCCTTGTAGAGGACGTATCCCTCGGTGAACAGGGGCCAGCTCGGGCTGGCGATCATGCCCTTCTGCATCGGCTTGCCGCTGGCGGGCAGTCCGGTGTCACCGGCCCGGCCCGAGGAGTCGTCCCAGAAGTAGGAGGCCGTGGTCGCACCCTGGAGGAGAACGGCCTCGGTACCGGCGGGCGCGGCGGCCGCGGGGTCGTTCGCGAGGCGGGTGGAGGCGGGGGCCGCGGAGGCGGGAAGCGCCAGGGCGACACCGCCGGAGAGGAGAAGGCTCGCGGCCGTGAGGGCCGCGGCGAGGCCGCGCCCGAGGGAGGTGTTCCTGTACGAGGGTCGCTCGCCCGGACGGGGCTTGTTCAGGTCGTTCTTGTGCATACCAAAGGAGGGGTGCATGGAGAAAGGGCTCTTTCACGAGGGAACGGGGCGGCCGTGTGCGAACACCGAAGGGGTGCACCGGCGGGGACGCGCTCATCGGAAAAGGTGGCGTAGTCGGATCAGCCGATCGCTACGCGGAGCACGGTCCTGAAGATGCCGCGATCAGGCGCGGCGGGTCGAGGGGCGGGGGGCGGCGTGAAAGTTCAGGTGGTCGGTGCGGACAGTGGGTCCACCGACGTGGTGACGCGGTGATCCATGAGGGGATCTCCTCTCCATCTCGTCTACCGGGTTAGCTGACGGGTTCGGGCGGTGGAGTTGCCCTACCGCCGCGCGTTCGCGGCGGATTCACCCCGGAAAATTGGTTCCCCGGCTCCGGAGCCCTGCGGGCCCTCGGGATTCGACGTCGGCCGGCCGCCTCCTCTTGTGAAGGGCAGGTCGCCAACCGATAACAGTGGACACTACCCACCAAATCGGACAAAGCAAAGCAAACACCACGAAAAACCCAGAAGATCTACCTAAAAGCTTCAAGGAAGCCCCATCGATCGCCCCGCCAGGTCGGCACCCGCCCTACCAGCGAGAACGCCTTCCCCATGCCGTCATTCGCCGCGAGAACCCCCGCCCCCGGACCCGCGCGGGGGCCTCCACCGGCGGCCGACAGCCCGTCCCGCCGGACGAAGCTCCTCCCCGAGATCCGGGATGGGCCCCCGGGTCATCCCCGTCCGGTCAGTCCCACCAGAACGACCAGGCGTTCCTGCCCTTGATCTGCTCGGCGTAGTCGATGAGGGTCCCCGCCCCCTGGATGATGCTGTCGGGACAGAACGTCCAGTGTTCCGCCGCGACGTGCAGGGCGTGCTCGGAGGTCGTCGGAGGCGCGGCGACGCTGAGGTCGAGGGTGTTGAAACCCATCCCGACCACCCGCACCCCGAACCTCTCCTCCCAGCTCCGTACGACGGCCGCGAGCGGGACCATCCACTCGTTGTGGTTCAGGGCGCCCTGCCAGCCCATCACGGCCAGGGCGTCGGCCCCGCGCTCCACCGCGACGAGCCCGAGCGGGGTCCTGCGCTCGGCCACCAACCCGGCGTACCAGTCGGCGACCACACCGGGATCGGCGGCGAGCCTTCCCCCGGGCGCCGGGCCCGGACACTCGGGACCGTAGGGGTCGAGAAGTTCGAGCTGGTCCAGGGTCGCCCTCGCGATCCAGTCGGACCACACCTCGGCCATGAACGCGGCGGCGTTGTAGTTGTCGATCTGAGCGGCGGTGTCAGGGGCGATCTGGCCGGCCGACCAGGGCTGGACGGAGTCCTCCAGCAGAACCGGCCACAGGCCCGACTGCTCGTGCTGAGCCCTCAGCCGGGCCCAGTACTCGCCGGAGACCGTCACCTCACTCAGCCAGAACGCCGGACGGCGACGGACCGCGAGCTGAGCGTAACCGGGGTCGGGCCACACCACGTCCCCCGGCGGCAACTCCACCGAAAGCCTCCTGCCCCCGTCCCCCTCACCTTCGTGGGCTCCTTCTCCCCCATCGGCGAACAGCTGGCCCAGAACTGGCGGGAGTCTCTCACGCTCGCAATCGCTCATCTCTACCGATCCGATCCTGACCACGGATCAATTTTGGCCTGTCAACCATCCCGAGGGACAGTTCTGCCCTGGTCCAGGCAAAAATTATCGGTACAGAGGGGAACAGGGCCGAGCGGGTGCCACCCCTCAACGCTCAACGAGACCGTTCGGGGCTACAGGCCGCGTTCGCGAGGGCGCCGTGAGTCTCGGGGTAATGGGCGGGCCCACGAAGCCGGAGAGCTAAGGCTCGAAGAGCACCAGGGGGTGGCGCCGCGTCATCTCCAGGACCACGCGGCACACCTCCCCCGCCCGTGGGAAGACCGCGTTCATCAGCACGAAGTCCTCGCCCACGGTGAGCGGCTCGGACCACGGTGAGGCGCCGTAGTTCTCGACGGTCAGGTCGGGGAAGAGCGCCGTCAGCTCCTCGTAGAAGGCCGCCACCTCCGGGCGGGGCTCACCGGGTGCGGCTCCGCTCTCGTCCCAGGCGAGATATCGAAGAAGGGCCTCCCGCGCGGTGATCGGCCCGGCCGCAAACCAGACCCCGAGATCAAAGCTCACACCATGTCCTCGTCGTCCTCGTCGTCCTCGTCGTCGCCTGCCCAGCCGTCGAATCCTACGTGCCCGGCGGACGCCTGATATGCGCGAACGGCACGGAAAGATCGACGCCCGAGATGCGCGACCGGTGCGGAAGGATCGACGTCTGGAATGCGCGACCGGTGCGGAAGGCGGACACCTTTATATACGCGTATATACGCGACCGACGAGGAGGGGCGGTGGGGGCCAGGACAACACGGAAAGGGTGCACGCGTGCCCGTGGAGCCGGTTCTGTCAGTGGCGGGCCGTACCCTGCTGGCATGATCATTATCTCCGGCTGGATCCGTGTCGCCCCCGATGCCCGTGACGACTACCTCAAGGGATGCGTGAGCGTGATCGAGCAGGCCCGCGCCGCGTCCGGCTGCCTCGACTTCACGCTTGGCGCCGACCTCGTGGACACCGGCCGGATCAACGTCTACGAGCGGTGGGAGTCGGAGGAGACCCTCGACGCCTTCCGAGGTTCCGGGCCGAGCGACGACCAGGAGACGATGATCCGCGATGCCGAGGTGTCTCGCTACCAGATCTCCGGCGTCGGCCCCGCCTGAGCGGGGTCGACACCACCAGGGAGGGGGATGGCGACGCGGTTCAGGGTCCGGGGTCCGGGGTCCGGCAGACTGGACATGACAGAAAGGGGTCTCGTCATGACCGACAAGCCCATCCTGGAGCCCAGCCCCAGTCACCCGATCACGATCACGCCGAACCCGGCCCGGATCGTCGTCTCGGTGGCAGGCCGGGTGGTCGCCGACTCGCGGAGCGCGTTGACACTGCGGGAGGCGGCGTACCCGCCGGTGCAGTACATCCCGATCGCCGACGTCGACCGCTCGCTGCTGGAGCGGACCGACACCGCCACCTACTGTCCTTTCAAGGGCGACGCGAGTTACTACACCGTCACGGTGGACGGGAAGCAGGCGGTGGACGCGGTGTGGTTCTACGAGTCGCCGTATCCGGCCGTCGCCGAGATCAAGGACCACGTCGCCTTCTATCCCGACCGGGTCGACTCCATCGTCGAGGAACCGGCCGCCTGAGCGCCTTTTCGGCTCGAGTCCGCCGGGAGACGTCCGGCTCTCGTGCCCGACCCTCCGATCACCACTGGGACGGGCACTTCGACTCGTACGGCCAACGGTGGGCGGCACCCCGCAGCCGCCCACCGTCGCGTCACAGGTGATCGACTACCAGTCGCCGAGGACGAGGCGGCCCGCGACCGGACCCAGCTGGAACTGGCCGGAGGTGTACCACTTACCGGCGTAGCTCAGCCCCTTCTTCCAG
>NZ_JBITIZ010000005.1:24939-266669 GCF_044459525.1 Streptosporangium sp. NPDC050284 | reverse complement strand
TCATAATCGGCCGCACGCGCGAACGACGACCCGCTGGACGACCACCGCCAGATCGTCATCGACCCATCACCGTCATCACGCATCATCGCCGGCTCGGCCTTACCGTCACCGGTGAAATCACCCACCACCAAACGCCCATCCACCGGACCCAACTCGAACGGCCCCGACGTGTACCACTTACCCGCGTAACTCACACCCTTCTTCCACACATGGAAACTGAACGTGCCATCGGAATTCTGATACGCCGCCACCACATCATCGGCACCGTCACCATCCACATCACCCGCGGCGACCCGCTCACCGACCTGCGACATCGTCCACCCACCGGACTCATAATCCGCCGCACGCGCGAACGACGACCCGCTGGACGACCACCGCCAGATCGTCATCGACCCATCACCGTCATCACGCATCATCGCCGGAGCCTCGCGCGAGGGGGTGGGAGAGGTGGAGCAGTTGCGGCTGGTGACGTTACGCGAGGTCTGGTTGTTCGCTCCGCCGTAGGCGACGCCGTTGAAGGTCGGCCTGACCCGTTCGGAGCCCGCGAATCCCCAGGATGCCTCCCCGTTGCCGTTGGAGTCGTATCCGAGCTCGAAGTGCAGGTGCGGATGCCCGTTGGAGGTCGGGCCGGTCTTGCCGACCTTGCCGATCGTCGTTCCCATGTTCACCCTCGCCCCGACCGAGACGGCACGGGACTCCAGGTGCAGGTAGGTCGTGTAGTAGCCGCCGCCGTGATTGATCTGGATCACGTTGCCGGCGTTGCTGTGGTAGAAGGACTGGTTCACCGTCCCGGCGGCGGGGGCGATCAGTGTGGCGCCGTCGGTGCCGTGCTGGTCGGGTTCCTTGACCATGTCGAGCGCGGGGGCGTGCGCCCAGGTGTCCAGCCGCCACTTCTGGTCACAGGGGAAGGGCAACTGCAGATTCGGGGCTGCCGCCGCGGTGGCAGCGCTCGCTGTGGCGAGCACGCCGAAGGCCGCGACGAGCACGGCGGAGATGCCTGCTCGTAAGAAAGCGGATATGGACATGAGGCTCCTAGCTGGGGATCGACCGCACCGGCCGATCTCTCGTCGAAGAGAGGCTCGGCATTCGTCTGTGCGTGGGATTCCGGCGATCGGCCGGAGGGGGGACGACGTCCACGAAGCGTCACGGTGATCTGATGCCGCAGGTCGTAGCGTCGCGCGAGTCGCGGTGACCAGGCAAAAGTGCCGAGTCACCATGTGTGGGACAGCGGGTTCGGAAAGCGTTGGTTGCTCTGTGTGAACGTTGCCTTCATGAAACCCGGCGTCCGATCAACGCACCATGACGTTCAGCCGGACATTGAACCGGACGTTGATCACGACATATGGTGTGGAATCACATCCGGTCAGGGGAAGCGTCAGACGTGGGGGACGCGTCCGAAAACTGACCACTACATATCGCATGGGCATTCACATCTGATCACGGGAGGCATCAGACGTGGAGGACGTGTTTGGCGTGCTGCTTCGACGCCATCGGCTCCGTGGGGGCCTCACTCAGGAAGCGCTTGCCGAACGTGCGGGCATCAGTTCCCGCTCGGTCGCCGAACTGGAACGGGGGCGCGGCCGAAGTCCGCGGCCCCGTTCACTGGAGCAGCTGGTAACGGCGCTGGATCTGGCCGGCCAGGAACGGGAGGAGTTTGTCGCCATCGGCCACTCGCTGTTCTGGGCCAGCCGGACCGGCCGACCGGACCGCAGCCCTCAGACAGAGAGCACCCCCGCCGCCAACCTGATGTGGAGGCAACTCCCCGCAGACCTTCCCGACTTCGTCGGCCGCGACGAGGAACTCGCCCAGCTGGCTGAAATCCTCGATCCCGGCAACCGCAACCCGAGGCTGGCGGTGCTCTCCGGGCCACCGGGCATCGGTAAGACCGCCCTCGCCGTACACGCCGGTCACCGGTTCTCGTCGTGGTTCCCCGGCGGGCATCTGTACGCGGCACTGCGCGGCGCCACCGCCGATCCCGTCGACCCCGTCGAGGTGCTCGCCCAATGGCTGCGGACACTCGGCGTGCACGGATCGGCCCTGCCCACCGGTGTGGACGCGCACGCCGCGCTGTTTCGGGACAGGCTGGCGGTGCAACAGGTGCTACTCGTCGTCGATGACGTGGGTGGATACCGCCAGATGGAGCAGCTGCTGCCGACCAAGGATGTCGCGGTGGTGGTGACCAGCCGGTTACCACTGACCGGCCTTCCCGGCGTCTCCTCCATCGACCTGCGGCCGCTGCCCGGGCCGACGGCCGTCGAGCTGCTGTGCCGGTTGGCGGGCGAGGACCGGGTACGTGCCGAGCCCGAGGCCGCGCTCGACCTGGTCTCGGCGTGCGACGGACTGCCGCTCGCCGTCCGGATCGCCGGGGCGCGGCTGGCCGCACGCCCCTACTGGATGGTCGAGACCCTCAACGAACGGCTCGCCGACGAACGCAAACGACTCGACGAGCTGCGCCACGGCGACCTGGCCGTACGTCCGGGACTGCACCTCGCCCATCAAGGACTCACCCCCACCGCCGCCCGGGTGTTCGCGCTGCTCGGCGAGCTGGGGGTGCCGTCGTTTCCCGAGTGGTCGGTGGCCGCCCTGCTGGGCGTCGATCCGGCCGTGGGAGCCGCCGTCCTCGAAGAGCTGATCGACGCGCGACTGCTGGAGGCACTCGGTCCCGACCAGGCGGGCCAGCTGCGATACCGGTTTCACGACATCACCCGGTTGTACGCGCGCGAGCGGCGGGAGTCCGAGATCGACCAGACCGAATGGACATCCGCGCTCGACCGTGCCGCCACCGGCTGGCTCGCCCTGGCCAGGAAGGCTCAAGAACACCTGGACTCCCCGCGCTTCCACCTCGACGACAAGGACCACCCGGCGACCATCGTCGATCGGCGGGCGGCGGCCGTCGCCGCCGAACAGCCCGTCGAATGGTTCGAAGCCGAGCGGGAGGCGTTGGCCGCGCTGATGTCGGCCTGCGCACAGGCGGGCCTGGCCGCGACGACACGCTGCCTCGCCGGGTGCGGCGCCGATTTCTACGAGCTGCGCGGATACTACGACGACTGGCAGCGGGCCCTGAGGGTGGCGCAGACCGCCTGCCGACGGGCCAATGATCGTTTGGGTGAGGCGACGATGCTGCGCGGGCTCGGCCACTACTTACGGTACCGACGGGAGCTGCCGGAACTCCGTAGCGGGTGGCCATCGCCTCCATTCGCAGGAGGCGACACCCCTCCTGATCGTCCTGATCGGAGTACGCCCGCCCCAGACCGGCCGCGGCTCTCAGGGCGGTGAGGCGTTCGAACAGGATCGCCCGGGAGGTCGGCCGAGCCTGCCTCTGAAACGCTCGTTCGGTGCTCGGCAGGGCACGTCAACGTCCGGCTTGGAAGTCAAAACCGTTCGCGGTGAACGAGCCGGCGGTGTGCCTCCTGCATCTCTTTCGGCAGATCGTGTGGCGCGAACCATCTCGCCTCCAGGATCTCGAAATCGTCGATTTCGAGCGTTCCCCCGACGAGTTCGGCCTCGTACGCCACCTCCAGGCGGAGCTTGTAGCCGCTCTTCAGGTGGACGAGCTCTCCGACGTCGACCTTCAGGCCGGTCTCCTCGCGCACCTCGCGGCGGACCGTGTCCTCGAAGGTCTCCGACCTGTTCGCGCACCCGGTGGGCAGCCCCCACTGCCTGCCCACCGGCCAGAAGCGATGCTTCAGCAGGAGCACGTTGCCATCCGCGTCACGGACGATCCCGGTCACCCCGACCGTGAACTTGGCGTGCCGGAGCCAGAGGATGCGCCACTGGAGCGAGCCGTTGACGAGCCTCCAGAGCCGGACGAGCAGCTTCTTCACGGTAGGTCCCATCTGCGGGTCGGCGCCTGTCTGAGGGCTGGACGCTATCGGGAAAAGACGATGCGGCGCCGTCAGTTGGCCCCGTCCCGTACGAGGCCGACGGCGATTCGATCGGGTTCGCCCCGCTGAACATCCGGCACCTGACCGGGAGATCTCCGTCGTGGGCCGGCAGTCCCCCGCCACGGACCGGGATCGTCCTTCGGCGAAACCGATCGACTCGCCAAGCTTGATCACGTTAGCGTGGCCGCATGCTCGAACCGCGCACCGACCGTCTCCTGCTCCGCCAGTGGCGAGACTCCGACCTGGCTCCCTGGGCCGCGATGAACGCCGACCCCGAGGTCCGGGAACACTTCCCGGACCTGCTGACGCATGAGCAGAGTGCCGCCTTCCTCACCCGCATCCAGGAAGAAATCGGCAGGCGGGGCTACGGGTGGTGGGCGGTGGAGGTCGTGGCGACCGGTGAGTTCGTCGGCTTCACCGGCCTGAATCCGGTCGAGGGCATGCCGTTCACCGGCGTGGAGATCGGCTGGCGGCTGGCGCGCTCGGCATGGGGCCACGGCTACGCCACCGAGGCCGCCCTGGCCTGCCTGACCTTCGGTTTCGAGACCCTCGAACTGCCGGAGATCGTCGCGATGGCGACCACCACCAATCTGCGGTCCCACGCGGTGATGCGCCGGATCGGCATGACCCGCGACCCCGACGCCGACTTCGATCACCCGAACGTGCCCGAGGGGCCGCTACGTCGGCATGTGCTGTACCGGATTCGCCGATAAGGCACCGGCGATCGGTCACCTGGCGAGGTTAGCGCCGCTAACCGCGCGAAGTGCCGTGTCCAGCGCGCTCACCACCACGTCAGTGTGGGCTGGCCCCGATGTGAACTTCTTATCCCGGCTCACCTCAAGACCGTTACTGGATGCACAAAACCCCCGATCGGTGACCGATCGGGGGTTGCGGTAGCGAAAAGGACGAACTCCTATTCGCCATTAAGGGATAACCGAAAACGGCTCAATCCCGGCAATCAGCTCAGAGGGTCGAAGTCTCCCGCCTTGACGCCACGAACGAAGGACCGCCACCCGGTGGAGGTGAAGAGCAGGTGGGGGCCGTGCGGGTCTTTGCTGTCGCGGACCGCGACCGCGCCGGGCAGGTTGGCAGCGACCTCGACACACTGGCCGCCGTTGTCTCCGGAGAGCGACGACTTCCGCCATACCGCGACACTCAGATCCACTCCTGTCTCCTTCCTGTGAGCGATTCCCACGCTCCGGAGCGATCAGACCAGGCGGTCGAACTCACCGGACTTGATGCCACCGACGAAGGCCCGCCACTCACCGGGAGTGAAGAGCAGGTTGGGGCCGTGAGGATCCTTGCTGTCACGGACCGCGACCGCGCCCGGCAGATTGGCGGCGACTTCGACGCACTGGCCACCATTTGGACCAGAAAGCGATGACTTCCGCCACACTGCATTGCTCAGGTCCATCCCTGCCTCGCTTCCTCGATCATTTTGAGGGACATGTGCTCAGGATAAGTCCATCGCCGTAACGCTTCATACTGACTTTTGATGGAAACTACGAATTCGTACTCGGTCGTAACCTGCCCCTGCACCGAGGAGTCCGCGTGGATGGTGTCCGGCTGACCACCCGGTAGTTCAGCGATCATGAAAGCGCCGGACATGCCCGCTATGCACTGCGGATCGACAACTTGTATGGAGATGGTCGGCCGTTTAGCCATCTCCAGCAAGTGATCAAACTGTTCGCGCATTACTTCTGCGCTTCCAACCCTGCGATGCAACACTCCTTCATCGATAAGAGCTGTAAACAGGGGGGAATCTTCTTTCTCAAGGACTTCCCTGCGTCGCACACGTGCCTGTACGCGCTCCTCCAACTCGTCAGGAGTGAGCCGAGGGCTATAGCTGAGCACATGCCGGGCGTAAGACTCGACCTGAAGGAGCCCAGGGACGAGCAGTGGATCCCATGAACGCATGGTGATGGCGAACGGCTCGACCTCCTTGGTCCAGCTCATGAACCAGACCGGGCCGCCGTGTCTGGCCACGATGTACTCGCGCAGGTCCGTGAAGTACGTGCTGCCGTTAGTGCCGAAGAGGGCGTCCAGGCGCTCGGCGTCGGACTTGGACGGGGTGCGGGCGGCGCTCTCCAGGCGGCTCACCTGAGTCTGGGTGCAGCCGAGGCGTCTGCCCACGGCGGCCTGGGAGAGCTGGGCGGCCTCGCGCAGGCGGCGCATCTCGGCGCCGAAGCGCGCGCGGGGGGAGCCCGGGTCCGGGGGGATCTCGTCGCTCATCGCATTCCTCCTGAAATAGAGAAAAACGGATTTTTGGTTATAGCGGCGATTCCAGGCCCTGGTATGAGGAAACCCTCGCCCGACATTCCAGAGCATCCACCGGGGTGTCGATCCGGCCATGAATCCACCTGCCACGCGGGCAATCTAATCACACGTCTTCTCGGAGAGACAGGACGAAAAAGAAAGCATCCTCATACTTTTAAATCAGGGGCGAGAACGAGTGATGAATGATCAGAACGGTGACCTTTCACGCCTCGACCGTATTCGTCGTACGCATCCGGAGGACAGGAGCGTCACGGCGGTCGAGCGGCGTGCGCGATTCGTTCACCTGACCCGGCTCAGCTGGGATCTGCACGGGCTCGGGGTGTGCACCTCGCTGGTCCTTCCGGTGGCCGGGCAGCCGATTCTGGAGATGCACACCGCGACGGGCGCGACACCGGTCAGGATCACGGTCGTCCGGCGCCACTGCGGCTGGGCGTTCGTCTGGCGGCCCTGGTGGGCACGGCTGTGGCAGCGCGGGGAATGGGTCTGGGCGGAGGCCGACAACGCGGCCGACATGATCATGTCGGCGGTGACCGCATGAGGTCCGAGCGGGAGACGCAGGGGGAAGAGAGCGACCGCTCCGGGCATCGCGGTGACGGGACTTCAACGATGTCACCGGCGGAAGCCGGGCGTCACGACACGATGCCGTGGGCGGGTGGGCCGTACAGCGCGTGGCGGCAGGTCTTTCCCGGCCGGGTGGCATCCGTGCCGGAGGTGCGGGCCTGGGCGCGGGACCTGCTGGCCGGGCGCGTCGCGGCCCCGGTGCTCGACGACGTACTGCTCCTGCTGAGCGAGCTGGCCACGAACGCGGTGGCCCACTCCGACTCCGGACGCACCACGGACGGCCGCCTCACCGTCTACCTGGCCCGCACCACCACGCTGGTCCACGTGGAGGTCACCGACGACGGCTCCGCCACGAGCGCGCCCGCCGTACGCGTACCGGAGGCCGACGACGACGGCGGGCGAGGGCTGTGGCTCGTCGACCTGCTCGCCACCGAGTGGGGATCCCACCACGACGGCACGGGCAGGTCGGTCTGGTACCAGGTCACGGGGTAGTGCCCAGGGTCGTGGAGGTCAGCACGTCGAACGGGTTGACGACGGACACCCAGTGTCGGATAAATCCCTGTTTCTTCGACTGACCAGAGTTCAGTGGAAATCGACTTCCCGGGGAAGGTCCCGGTTTCGCGGGAAATCCATGTCGTCGTCCCAGTCGGGAGCGGCGAGAAGGAATCGCCTGAGGTCCGGAGCGTCGCTTTTTGGGCGGCATTCGGCGATGTCGATGGCGTCGGCCGCCCGCCCTCCGTGCCGAGTGACCATTTGAGGGCCTTCACTCACCGCGTGACCTCGTTGAAGCTCCATTTCACCCCCTGATTCCACCATCCGCTCACCGACGGCTCCTGCCGAGCCTGTCCGGACGCAGAGTAGTCACAGAATGAGGTCATGCGGGTGACCTTCGTAATCTTCCACCTCGGACCGCAACCGTCCGGTTCCAGGGAGCGGCTCCCTGGAACCGGAAGGGCGGTTCGAGTGAGTGGTCAGTTGTCCCAGGTGGCGTTTTTCAGGATGGTGGCGAGGCCGGGGGTGGCCCACTGGTCGATGATGAGGATCTTCGACTGTGGCAGATACCACTCGCGCTGCTTGAACGTCGACTTCTGCTCGCCGCCGCTGTAGGTCACGCACCGGCCCGGCCAGACCCGGTAGTGCGCCTTGTGGGCCACCCCGATGTTGCGGTAGCCGACCGCGATCGCCTTGCCGATGACCTGGCCGTATTTGGGGTTGGTCGCGCAGGGCACCACGTCGGAGGCCGGGTAGAACGGCCCCTGGTCGGGGTTGTAGCGCCTGAAGCCCTCGGCGCCGGACTTGAGGGCCTTCGGCCCCATCACCCAGAAGCTGTCACATTTTGGCTGGAAGTAGCCGCCGTTGGGCCGCGCACAGGCACCGGTCACCACCCGGACCTGGTCCGCGGTCCCGTACACCCGCCAGGAGTTCGGGATCTCCAGCGACAAACCGCCGCGCAGCCGGAGCAGCGCGGTGGAGGAACTCGCGGACGCGGGGAGCTGGGCCGCCAGCAGGGCGGCTCCGGCGACGGCGGCCAGCGTGATCGTTCTCTTCATCATGACGGCGATGCTATTGATCCCGACTTGCGGGGGATTTGCATATCTCTTGCGATGGGAATCTCGCGGCGGGAACGGGCCGTTCCCGCCGCACGTGAGCTTCGCCCTACCGGGGCTGGGAGGGACCGGGAAGGGCTGGGAGGGAAGGTGGCGACGCGGACAGGAGGGAGGGCGGCGACGCGGCCGACAGCCTCGAATGTCCGGTTGTGAGGGAGGTCATACCTCGATCGTCTCGCCGATCCCTGTTCGCACGTGTTTACGATCATCGTTGTCGCAGTCTCGCCCCCAGCAGGAGCTGACCACTTGCCAGACCGAGACCGGGTACGTTCTCTCCTCGAAAACCCCCTCCTCGAACGTTTCGTCATCGCCGTCATCGTCTTCAACGCCATCACGATCGGCGCCGAGACCTCCCCCTTCCTCATCGAGCGGATCGGGGGCCTGCTGCACGTCGCCGACCGGATCGTGGTCGCGATCTTCGTCGTCGAACTCGCAGCCCGCCTGTACGCCTACCGTGGCGCGTTCTTCAGGGATCCCTGGAACTGGTTCGACACCGTCATCGTGGCCATCGCGCTGGTGCCCGCCTCCGGCCCGGCCTCGGTCCTGCGGGCGCTGCGCATCCTGCGCGCGCTGCGGCTGGTCGCGGCCGTTCCCAGCATGCGCAAGGTCGTCAACGCCCTGCTCGCCGCCACCCCCGGCATGGCCTCCATCGTCGGACTGCTCGCCCTGGTGATGTACGTCTTCGCCGTCCTCGCCACCCAGCTGTTCGGCGAGGTGGCCCCCGACTACTTCGACGAACTGCCCACCTCGCTGTTCAGCCTGTTCCAGATCATGACGGGCGAGGCCTGGCCCGACATCGCCGATCAGGTGATGGACGAAATCCCCTGGGCCTGGACCTTCTTCGTCATCTACATCCTGATGACGACCTTCGTGGTGCTCAACCTCTTCGTCGCCGTGGTGGTCAACGCGATGGACGACTACAACACCTCCGCCGAGGAGCAGCGGACCGAGGACAAGCTCAACACCGTGCTGAAGGAGCTCTCCCGGCTGAACGCCACGGTCGAGGCGATGCGGGCCCCCGGCACAACGAACACTGCGAACGCGGTGGACGCGGTGGACACAACGGACATGACACCTACACCTCGGCAGGAATCGTGCACCTGTGACCTCCGCGCCAGGTGAGACACGTTTTTCTTACCTGCCGATCCGGCATGGGACATCGGGAACCCGGGCCACGGAGTGATCGTTTCCATCTCGACCGTCACACCAGACAGAGAGAGGAAACCGTGATCTTCAAACGGATGCTGGGGGCCTTCGGGGTCGGAGCTCCCTCGGTTGACACCGTGCTGGCCGCGCCCAGAGTGCGGCCCGGCGAGCTCCTGAGCGGCGAGGTGCGTGTCAAGGGCGGCGACTTCGACGCCGACATCGAGTACATCGCCCTCGGCCTGGTCACCAGGATGGAGTCTGAGCACGGCGAGGGTGAGCAGACGGGCCTGGTGGAGTTCTTCCGTACGCAGGTCAGCGGGCCGTTCCGGCTGCGCAGCGGCGAGGACAGGGTGGTGCCGTTCCAGCTGCCGGTGCCGTGGGAGGCCCCCGTCACCGAGGTGATGGGCCAGCGCCTGCACGGCATGGTCATGGGGGTGCGCACCGAGCTCGCGATCGCCGCGGCCGTCGACAAGGGCGACATGGACCCGGTCGAGATCGCCCCGCTCGTCTCCCAGCAGGCCGTGCTCGACGCGTTCGTGCGGCTCGGCTTCCACTTCAAGAGCGCCGACCTGGAGCACGGTCACCTCTACGGCGTCAGCCAGCAGCTGCCGTTCTACCAGGAGATCGAGTTCTACCCGCCGCCCGCCTACGCCGGGCAGATCAACGAGGTCGAGCTCACCTTCGTCGCCAGTCCCGTGGGCCTGGACGTCATCGTGGAGGCCGACAAGCGCTCCGGCGGCTACAGCTCCGGTGGGGACGCCTTCGGCCGCTGGCAGACCAGCCACGACGAGGCCCCGCGCCGTGACTGGGCCGCCGAGATCAACGGCTGGCTCGCCGCTCTGTCCCAGCACGGGCACGGCGGCTTCCACTCCGGCGGCCACGACCCCTACGGCGGTCACCACGACCCGTACGCCCACCAGGGCGGCGGCCACTACGGCGGTCACCATGGCGGCCATCACGGTGGCCACGGCAGCGGGCCTGGCTGGGGCGGCGTCGCCGCGGCCGGGGCTGCCGGTGTGGTCGGCGGCTTCGTCGCCGCCGAGGTCGTCGACGAGATCTTCGAGGACGACGAGGGCGAAGACGAGTAGTGAGACCTCGGTGAGATCAACCCGTTGATCTCGGTTGATCTCACCGGAGAGGCCACACCGCCGACGGCCCGTCTCGCCCGCGCAGCGGGGCGGGCCACGCGTCGTGGTTTCCTCAGTACCTGCCGCAGGCGTAGCCGGTCAGGGTGCCGGTACGGGCCTTTTGAGCACCTCCGCCAGGAGTGAGAAACTCTCGCCGCCCCGACCCGCGTCGATCGCCTGCCTCGCGACGGCGTGGGCGGCGTTCATCACGCCGGTGTCGATGCCCCGGGCGCGGGCCGCGTGGATGATGTGTTCCATGCTGGCCGCGGCCGACACGATGGTGGACTCGTCGCCCGGGTGCTCGCCGTTGTCGACCTGCTCCGCGAACTCGTCGATGATGTCGGGCAGCAGGGCGCCGATCCCCTTGGCGAGCGGAGCGAGGTCCCTGGCGGCGATGTTCTCGGCGGACGCCAGTGCGAAGGCGTGGACGAGACCGCTCATGGACGTCCAGAAGAGGTCGAGCAGGGCGAGGTCGTGCGCCGCCGCCCTTCCGGGATCCGCACCCAGGTACGCGGAGGTGCCGCCCAGGCTCGCCAGCGCCCGCTGATGGGCGCGGTGGATCTCCTCAGGCCCGCTGTACAGGACGACGGCCGCCGGTCCGCCGATGGTCTGCGTCGGGGTCATGATGGCGCCGTCGAGATAGTCGACGCCGCGCTCGGCGGTCCACGCGGCCATCTGGCGCGCGTGCTCCGGGGTGTCGGCGGTGAGGTTGACCAGGGTGCGACCCTTCAGCGCGTCGGCGGCCGGTTCGACGATCGCCCGCACGGCATCGTAGTCGATCACACAGGCGATCGTGAGCGGGCTCGCCGTGACCGCGTCGGCGACCGTGTCCGCGCGGGTCGCGCCCCGCGCGACGAGGGCTTCGGCTTTCGCGGCCGTGCGGTTCCAGACGGTCGTGGGATGGCCGTTGTCCAGGAAGGCTCCGGCCAGCGCCTGCCCCATCGGTCCCAGGCCGAGGACCGTCACCGGTACGGGATGGTCGTGGGTCATCTTCTTACTCCGATCCGAGGTCGTTCGATCCGGCGTCCGAGCCCCTCGCGGGGTCCGTACGGAGCAGGTCGATCAGGGCCGAGAGGCCGTCGCCGCCTCTGCCTGCGGCGACCCCCCGGTGAAGCAGCGCTCCCATGGGCTCAAGCAGCTCGGTGCCGATGCCCTGGTCCCTGCCGGTCTCCAGCAGGTTGACGAAGCCCGTCGCCTGCATCTCCAGGTTCGAGACGGTGGCCGAGTGGTCGTTCGTGTCGTACGCCTTCGCCATGTTGGGCAGGCCGGCGATCATGGCGTTGAGCCAGGAGACCACCATCGGCGTGAACTCCGTCGCCGGGACCTTCTCCGAGCCGGCGAGGGCGACGGCCTGGAGGAAGCCGCCGAACATCCCGTACATCGCGCTGAGCAGGGCGATGTCGTAGAGGGCCGCCCGGCCCGCGTCCTCGCCCAGGTAGCTGACGGTGCCCGTCGCCGACAGGGTCCGCTCGTGGGCGGCGAAGGCCCGGGGCGATCCGCTGCAGAGGACGAGCGATCCCGGACGCCCGATCATCGGGGGCACCGCCATGATGCCGCCGTCCAGGTAGTCGGCGCCCTGGGCGGACACCCAGCGAGCCAGTTCGCGCGCCTGGCGGGGGGTGCCGTTGGTGAGGTTCACCAGGGTCCGGCCCGCCAGGGCTTCGGACGCGGCCGGTGCGCTGAGGATGTCGCGTACGGCGGCGTCGTCCAGCACGCAGACCACGACGAGCGGGCTCGCGGCGATCGCCCCGGCGGCGGTGGCCGCCTCGGTCGCGCCCCGCTCCGCGAGTTCCCCGCCTTTCCCCGCCGTACGGTTCCAGACGGTCGTGGGATGGCCGTTGTCCAGGAAGGCTCCGGCGAGCGCCTTTCCCATCGCCCCCAGGCCGATGACTGTCACCGGCGGACGGCCGTCGATATTCATTTATCCCCCTGTTTCATACGGTGTCGGCATGCGAAGGTCCCAGTCCCGAATTTCTTCGTGACCCCGGGGCTGGGACGTTTTGATGCTGTCGCGCCGCTGAAACTTCCTCAAGTACCTACTATTTTGTCAGGTACTAACCTTTTTGTAAGTATGAGGAGCCGGATGAAGAAGCAGACCTACTCGTGCGGGCTCGACGCCGCCATCGACGTCGTGGGCGGCAAGTGGAAGGCGCTGATCCTGTGGGCCCTCCACTACAACCCGCTCCGGTTCGGAGAGCTGAGGCGGAGCGTGTCGGGCATCAGCGAGAAGATGCTGATCCAGCAGCTGCGGGAGATGGAGTCGTACGGCCTGGTGCACCGTGAGGTCTACCACCAGGTTCCGCCGAAGGTGGAGTACTCGCTCACCGAGTTCGGCCACTCGCTGAACGCCGCGCTCATCCCGCTCGGCGACTGGGGCGAGTCGCACATGGAGACCATCGAGGCCCTCCCCCGCCCCTGACCGTTTCCGCTGTTCCGTCTCGTCGGCACGCTCGCCGGGAGAGCCCCGACCCGCGCGGGACGGGAGCCCACCGGAAGCCTCCGGACGGAACGGGAGCTCACCGGGAGAGCCCGTACGGGACGAGAGCTCACCCGGAGAGGCCGCGCGGGACGAGGGCTCACCGCAGGAGCCGGGACCCGCACGGGCGAGAACTCACCGGGAGACTCCCGCCCCGGCCGGGACGGGACGCTCGGCGTGCACCAGCAGGTCGCTGAGGACCTCGCCGAGGATCTCCACGCCGTTCCTGGTGAGCACCGACGCGGGGTGGAACTGCACCGAGACGAAGCCGGGGCCGCGCAACGCGTGGACCTCGTCGCTCGACACCTCCCTGAACACCTCCACCATGCCCTCGCGCTCCCGGCAGGGGAACCGGTCGGCGGAGCTGCGGGCCGCGAAGGTGTTGTAGAAGCCCACCAGCTCCGTCCGTCCCATGAATTCGATCTTCCGCTGCACCCCCTGGTTGGGGAACGGATTTCGCCTGATCTCCAGCCCGAGCAGCGTGCTGAGCACCTGGTGGCCAAGGCAGACCGACATGAAGGGGATGCCCAGCTCAAGGAGGCGCAGTGTCGTCTCCCTGAGATGGGCGATCTTGGGGTCGGCGTGGTCCCTCGGATCCCCCGGACCGGGGCCGACGATGACCAGATCGTGCTCCTCCAGCCGGTAGTCCTCGTCGAACCGGCGCACGCTGACCTCGCACCCCAGCGCGGCGAGCTGGTGCCTCGCCATCGCGGTGAAGGTGTCCTCGGCGTCGATCACCAGCACCCTGCGGCCGACCAGCCTCGGCACCAGGTGCCTCCTGCTGTCCGGTCCCTCGAACCAGAACCCGGCGAGCGGCGCGTTCCGTTCGATCAGCGCCCGCCGTACCTTCGGATGGACGCTCATGTCCACCACCGGGGCGGAGGCGCCGATGCCGCCGCCCGGCGCGTGGCGCAGCGCCTCCAGCAGCCCGGCCGCCTTCGTCCGGGTCTCCTCCGCCTCGGAGGCCGGGTCGGAGTCGCGGACCAGCGTGGCGCCGACGGAGATCCGCATCCGGCCCGACGCGTCGATGTCGGCGGTGCGGATGACGATCGCGGAGTCCAGCGCCCGCGCGCCCGTCTCGTCCCGGCCGATCAGCGCGACCATGCCCGCGTAGTAGTCCCGGCCCTCCGGCTCGTAGCGGCTGATCACCCGGCAGGCGCTCTCCAGCGGACCGCCCGTGACCGTGGGCGCGAACATGGTCTCGCGCAGGATGTCCCGCACGTCCAGCGAGCTGCGCCCCTCGATCAGATACTCGGTGTGCGCCAGGCGCGCCATCTGCTTGAGGTAAGGGCCGACCGTGCGACCACCGAGGTCGCACACCCGGCCCATCATCTTCAGCTCCTCGTCGAGCACCATGTAGAGCTCGTTCGCCTCCTTGCTGTCGGACAGGAAGCCGAGCACCCCGCACACCTCGGGGCCGTCCGCCGGATACCGGTAGGTGCCGCTGATCGGATTCATCACCACGGTGCCCGCGTCGAGGGTGATGTGCCGCTCCGGTGAGGCGCCCACGAAGGTACGCCCGCCGGTGTGGATCACGAAGGTCCAGTGGCAGCCGGGGTCCCTGCCGACCAGCCGCCGGAAGAACGCGAGCGCCGTGCGGGTCGACCAGTTGGTGATCTCGGCGGAGAACGACCGCTTGATGACGAAGTTCGCGCCGGTCCCCCGGCCGATCTCCTCCGACAGCACCCGGCGCACGGTGGCCGCGTACTCCTCGTCGTCGGAGTCGAAGTCTCCCTCGCCCAGCTCGATCGGCCCGTCGGGGAGCCGGTCGAGGATCTCGCTCATCGGCAGTACGGCCTGGTCGACGACGGTCATCGCGAGCAGCGGGGCCTCGTCGTCGGGGAACGCGTACCCGCGCTCGCCGATCTGGCGGTACGGCAGCATCGCGAGCACCTCGTGCCGGGCACCGGCGCTCCGCGAGTCGTCGTCGGAGGGAAGCGGGATGTCCGCGATGCGGCTCACCTCGGTGGTCTCCCCGATGAGCAGGTCGAGCCGGTCCGCGCCGGTCGAGCCGGGACGGTGCAGCAGGGCGAACGGGGGTGCGTCCGGACCGAGGATCCGGTCGAGCAGGGTCGTCTCGCTCCTCATGTCGGCTGTTGTTCCGGTCATCGCGCCGGCCTTCGTCCGGGTCGTCGGTTCGGCCCCTGTCCGGGTCGCCGGCCCGGTCACCGTGCCGCTCCTTCCAGGGCCGCCTCGTGCAACGCCACCTCGTTCAACGCCACCTTGTCCGCGACCGCCTCGTCCAGCATCGCCAGCGCGGACCGGGTGGACAGCGTCACCGAGCATCGCGACGCCACGTAGTCCAGCGCCTGCCGGTGGTACTCCCGCGAGAAGTCGGCCACCGCATCCGCCACCACGAAGGTCTGGATGTCCTCGGAGAAGCCCTCGTGAGCGGTCATCAGGATTCCGACGTGGGCGTACACCCCGCAGATCACCAACTGGTCGCGACCCCGCTCGCGCAACAGGTCGAGCAGGCCGGTGCGGCAAAACGCGCTGGGCCGCCACTTGGTGAACACGACGTCGGGTCCGGCGGGGGCCACCTGGTCCAGGATCATCCGGTGCTCGGGGTCGGTGCTCATTCCCGAGCCCCAGAAGTCCTTGAGCAGGCCGCGCTGCTCGTCGGTCATCCCTCCCGGCTGGGCGGTGTAGACGACCGGCGCGCCGAGCGCGGCGAAGCGCGTCCGCAGGGCCACGACGTTCTCCACCAGGTCGGTCGTGGGGGCCTGTCCGCGCGGGAACGGGCTCAGGAAGTAGTTCTGCATGTCGTGGACGAGCAGCACCGCGCGATCGGGATCGACGGTCCAGCGCGCGATGTTCTCTGGCAGTTCGTCCTCGGTCGGCATGGGATAGGAGTCGATCGCCGGGATCGCCATGGTGTGCCTCCGTTCTTCGTGAAGTATCGGGTTCCGGCCTCGGTGGGCCGGGGTCGTGCTCAGTTGCCGAGGGCGGCGCCGCCGTCGACCGTGAGGTCCTGCAGGGTGATGTGCGCGGCGCGGTCGGAGAGCAGGAAGAGCACCGCGTCGGCGACGTCGGCGGGCCGCGCCAGCCGTCCCATCGGGATGCCGACCCGGAAAGTCTCCGGCGCGCCCTCGATGGAGATCCGCAGCGCGTCGTCTCCGTTCCACAGGGAGGTCAGCATCGGCGTGTCGGTGGAGCCGGGGGCGACGACGTTGCACCGGATCCCGTGTTTGGCGAGTTCCAGCCCCAGGCACTTGGTGAAGCTGCTCGCCGCCGCCTTGGACGCCGCGTAGGCGGCCATGTTCCAGCGCGGGGTCCTCGCCGCGTTGGAGGCCAGCGTGACGATCGCCCCGGAGCCCCGGGGGATCATCCGGTTCGCCACCGCCCTGCTGACGTGGAACACGCCGGTCGCGTTGACCGCGAACGTGGTGTCCCAGTCGTCGTCGCTGAGCGAGGCCCCCGCGCCGACGCGCAGTACCCCGGCGGCGTTGACCAGGTAGTCGATCGGTCCCAGCTCGCGTTCCGCCCGCTCCACCATGGCGTCCACCTCGGCGCTGGAGGCGACGTCCGCGACGAAGCCCCGGACGCGGTGCCCGGCCTCGGAGAGTTCCTTGACGAGCGGGTTCAGTGCCTCGGCGTTCGCGTCCACCGCCGCGACGGCGACGCCCTCGGCGGCCAGCGCCCACACCACCGCCTCGCCGATACCGCCTGCCGCCCCGGTGACCAGGGCTGTTCTATCGCGCATCGGTCATGCCTCCTCATCTTCGTGCCGCGCGGGTGAGCGTGGCGACCAGGTCGGGATCGACACCGAGACAGCGCACAGAGAAGGTTCCGAGTGCCTCAAGGTAGTCGGCTTCGAGTTCGTCCTCGTCGAGACCGGTGGCCCTGCCGCCCTCCACCAGGGTCCGGCCCGCGACGATCACGGTGTCCACGTCCGCCGAGCCGCCGAGGGCGAGGAAGCTCTCCAGCGGGCGCGGGTTGAGCAGGTAGCGCCAGTCGTCGGCGGGGACGAGCAGCAGGTCGGCCTGCTTGCCGGCCTCCACGCTGCCGATCTCCTCCGCCCAGTCCAGCCCTCGGGCGGCTGTCCGGGTGGCCATCGCCAGCGCGTCGGTCGGAAGCACCTCGGTCGGGTCGGCGTACATCTCGTTGTAGATCTGCCAGGTGACCCGCATCGCCTCGGCCATGCCGCCGATCGGCAGCGCGGCGCCGTCGGTGGAGAGCGAGACGTCCAGCCCGGCGCGCCGGAACTCCGGGATCACCCGGGTCTCGGTGAGCGAGGACTCCCCCGCCGGGCCGTACTTCGCCGGCGAGTGGCTGATGTGCGCGTTCGCCGCGACGAGCATCTTGCGCTCGTCCTCGTCGGCGAACGCGCAGTGCACCGCCATGAACCGGTCGGAGAGCAGGCCGAGGTCGGCGAACCTGCGTACCGGGGTCGTGCCGTAGTAGCTCCGCATCACCTCGGCCTCGTTGCGCAGCGCGCCGACGTGCGTCGCGAACGGCACGTCGTACCTGGCGACGAGTTCGGCGAGACCGGCGCCGAGCTCGTCGGTCATGTTGACCCCGTAGACCGAGGTCGGCCTCGCCCGTACCAGCCCGCTCGTGTCCTTCTCGCAGGCGCGCAGCAGGTCCTCGATCCGCCGCAGCACCACGTCGGCGTCGCGGGTCCTGCGGAACCGCGACTCGCCGGGGGCGCACACCGCGTCGCTCGCCCAGGTGCTGACCGAGCACCGCATGCCGAGGTGGCGGGCGGCCGAGGCGAGTGCCTCCGGCCGGTTGAACGAGCCCACGTCCCCGAGGGTGGTCGCGCCGGAGCGCAGCTGGGTCCACATCGAGTAGCGGGCGATCGCCTCGGCCTCCTCAGGGGTGAGCCGGTCGATCTGGTCGTGGAAGGAGTCGAAGACCATCGAGATCTGCCGGAGGTCGCCGCCCAGCGCCATGAACGCGGGCTTGTCCTCGCGGTCGGCGGCGGGCCGCAGCGCGCCCTTGAAGGGGAACCGCATGGCGAACAGGTCGTGCCAGTGCGCGTTGACGAAGCCGGGCAGGATCATCTTCCCCCTGGCGTCGATCGTGCGCAGGTTCTCGCGCTGCCGGGGCTCCAGGACGGCCTCGACCTCCTCGGTGCTCCCCGCGGCGACGATCCGCTCGCCCTCGACGAGCACGGAGCCGTCGGGGACGACACGCGCCTCGGCGTCGGCCGGGTAGAGGCAGCCGCCCCGGATCAGCAGCGCGCTCATCGGGCGGCCTCTCCCGTTTTCACCTGCCGGGCCTCCCAGGCCGCGTGCAGGTGCCTCTGCCAGGCGTCGACGGTCGGCTCGGCGGCGAGCTCGCCGAACTCCACGGCGATACCCTGCCGGCGCCACCGGGTGACGAGCCGCATCATCTCCAGGGATCCCAGCCCGAGGAAGACGAGATTGGCGTCGCCGGTGATCTCGCCGGGTTCGGTTCCGACGATCGTCGCGATGGCCCGCCGCAGGTCGTCGGTCGTGGGCGGTGCCGAGATATCGCGTTGCATGTCTGGTTCACCTTTCCTGGCGTGCGAGCGGGCGCACGAGGGTCTTCTCGTGTTCGGGGATTTCCCGGTGGTCGGGGGCGGACGGCGCGGGCGCCCAGTCGCGGGACAGGGCCGGGTCCTTCGCCGCGGCGGCGAGCACCTTCTTGTCGATCTTGCCGAGCGGGGTGAGCGGGAAGTCGTCGACGAACTCCACGCGGTCCGGCAGCTTGAACTCGGCGAGCCCGCGCTCGTGCAGCGCCCGCTTCAGCTCGGCCAGCGCCGGCTTCTCACCCCGGTGGACGACGAACGCGTAGATCCGCTCGCCGAGGAACTCGTCGGGCACCGGTACGACCGCCGCCCTCGCGACCGAGGGGTGGGTGAGCAGATGGCCCTCCACCTCTCCGGCCGAGATCTTGTCTCCGCCGCGGATCACCACGTCCTTCAGCCGTCCCTCGATGACCAGGTTCCCCTCGGGGGTGAGCCGGGCCAGATCGCCGGTGCGGTAGAAGCCGTCCTCGGTGAACGCCCGCCGGTTGTGCTCCTCGGCGCGGTAGTAGCCGCGCAGGGTGTACGGGCCGCGGGTGAGCAGCTCGCCGGTGACGCCCGGGGGCACCTCGGCGTCATGCTCGTCGACGATCCGCACCTCGTCGGCCGGTGAGATCGGCCGCCCCTGGGTCTGTACGACGGACTCGGGGTCGTCGTCCTTCCTGGACATGGAGAGCAGTCCCTCGGCCATGCCGAACACCTGCTGGAGGCGGCAGCCCAGCTCGGGCTCGATCCGCGCGGCCAGCTCCGGCTGGAGCCTCGCCCCGCCGATCTGCAGCACGCGCAGGCTGGACAGGTCCGCCTCCCCCCACGCCGCCTCCTCCAGCCAGAGCTGCGCCACGGTGGGGACGACCGAGGTGATGGTGACCCGCTCCCGCTCGATCGCGCGGAAGCAGTCCTCGGCGACCGGGGTCTCGACGAGCACGACCGTGCCGCCCCGGCCGAGCGTGCCGACGACCCCCGGGCAACCCCAGGTGAAGTTGAACTCCACCGGCAGCGCCGCCAGGTAGACGTCGTCCGCGCCGAGCTCGCAGACTTCGGCCACCGCTCCCGTCTGGTACGCGTAGTCGTCGTGCGTACGCGGGATCAGCTTGGGCAGCGCGGTCGTCCCGCCGGAGAGCAGGAAGAACGCCACGTCCGAGGGGTCGCTCTCCGGGAGCGGGATTGGGTCGGCGTCCACCCGCGCGAGCGGGATCACCGTCCCACCGGCCGTGCCGGTCTCGTCGCCGCTCCCCGAGTCGCCCCCCTCTCCGGTCTCCGCGTCCAGGACGAAGATCTGGCGCAGGCTCGCCACCTCGTCGGCCATCCGCAGGGCGAGCGCGGTGTGGTCGAACCCGCGATAGACGCCGGGGACGACGTATCCGGACGCGCCGGACAGCTCGCACAGGTGTCTGATCTCGTTCGCCCGGTGCGACGCGAGGGAGAAGACGGGCTTGGCGCCCGCCCTGAAGAGCGCGAAGGCCACGACGACGAACTCGGGGACGTTGGGCAGTTGCAGGACGATCCGGTCGCCGGGCTCGACCCCGAGGCGGTGGAATCCCGCCGCCATCCGGTCGATCCGGTTCTCCAGGTCCCGGTAGGACAGGCGCAGCTCTCCCGCGACCAGTGCCGTACGGTCTCCGAACGCGTGGGCCCAGCTCCTCGGGAGGTCGCCGAGGCGCTCTCCGCGCCAGATGCCCTCACTCCGGTAAAGGGTGGCGAACGCCTCGGGCCACGGTGTGCATCCGTCAAGCATCTACCGGCCTCCGTTCTCCGGCTCGCGGTTCTCCGGCCCGTGGTCGCCGTCTCGCGGCTCGTGCCCCGGGCGCCTGTGGTCGTCGTTCTGGATCTCCTGGTCCTCGGGCTCGTGGTCGTCGTTCTGGAGCTCGTTGCTCTCAGACCCGCGGCTCTCGGACTCGTGGTCGCCGGGCTCGTACGGGGCGATGATCTCCAGGACCACGCATCCGGCCTCCATACCGGGGGCGCTGCCGATGAGCAGCACGTGGTCTCCGGGGACGACCTGTCCGCTCGTCCACAGGTGCTCCAGGCCGATGAAGGGGTCGGCGGCGCCGGCGTGCCCGATCCCCCGGGTGAAGTCCCACAGGCCCCGGTCCGCGTCGATCTCCAGGGGGTCGAGGAACATCGCCTCCAGGGAGCCCCGCGCGAAGCCGGTGTGGCAGACGCGGGTGACCTTCTCCATGGAGATCCCGGCCTCATCGAGCGCCCGTTCGGCCGCCTCGGCGACGCACTCGCCGAAGTGCCCCATGGGGGGCGCGATGCCCGCCGCCCACTGCCTGCGCCAGTAGTCGCTGCGCTCCTCGAAGTTCAGCGAGCGGCCGATCGTGACGCCGGGCGGGAAGATGACCTCCCCGCCCCGGTGCAGTTCCTCCATCCCGGGGTTGGAGACCGTCCCGAAGGCGAGCACCCGGGCGAAGCCCCCGCGCCGCGAGACCACCGCGGCGGCGCCGCCGTCCGCGAGCAGGAACATCCTGGAGGCCCGCCACCGGTCCACCTGCGGGGCCGAGAAGTTGTCGCCCGCGGTCAGCAGCACCGCGTCCTTGCGGTCCCTGCCACGGTCGGCGATCAGCCGGTGCGCGGCCATCTCAAGGCTCGCGATCATGCCGAGGCAGCCCTGCCGGATCTCCAGGGCGGTGATCGGCCGGTCCAGCGTCCTGCGCAGCACGTAGTGCGGCGCCGACCAACCGTCCGGCCCTTGGTGGTAACTGTCACTGTGCAGCAGCGCGCCGAAGTCGTCGGGACCGTGGCCAGAGCGGCGCAGCGCGACCTGGGCCGCGCGGGCCGCCATCTCCGGTGCCGGCGTCTCGCCGGCCACCATCACGGCCTCCATCCCGGAGGCCTCGCGGTCGGCCCGGTCGTACCAGGACTTTTCGACCGCGTGCTCGGTGGTCACCACGGGGGGCAGGTACGTGCCCACCCCCGCGAGGTAGATGTCGTCGACCCTCATCGCGCGCCGCCCCCCACGGCGGAGAGCAGGTCCGCGTCCAGGTCGGCGGAGTCGGCGAAGTCGGCCGCCAGGGCGCCTCTCCCGCCGGCGGGAACCAGGTAGCGCGCCACGCTGTCGAGCTTCTCGCAGGTCTCCTCGAACTCCCGCTCGGGAGTGGACTGCCCGACGATGCCGGCCCCGGCGCGCAGCCAGGTGCGGCCGTTCTGGCGGTAGGCGCTGCGCAGCACGAGTGCCGCGTCCATCTCGCCGTTGTGGTCGACGGTGAGCACGGCCCCGCTGTACAGGCCCCGCGACTCGGGCTCGTGCCTGCGGATCGTGGTGTACGCGGCCTCCTTGGGCACGCCGGACGCGGTCACGGCGGGGAAGACCGCGCCGAAGGCGTCCCACGCCCGAAGGCCGGGGGCGAGCTTGCCGGACACCTGGGAGGCGAGATGCTGGACGCTGCCGCGTTCGCGGATCGCCATGAACTCCGGCACCTCGACCGAGCCGGGCACGCAGACGTCGACGAGCTCGTCGGTGCCGACCTTCACCGAGATCGCGTGCTCGTAGATCTCCTTGGCGGAGGCGAGCAGGTCGGCGCGCAGGCTCTCGTTCTCGATCAGGTCGGAGGTGAGCGCCCTCGTCCCGGCGAGCGGCTGGCTCACCACGCGACCGTCCGCGGACACCTTGACCACGATCTCCGGGCTGAACCCCGTCGTCTCCACGCCACCGAGGTTGAGCAGGAACGACCGCGCGGGGTTGTTGCCCCGGCGTCCCGCGAGGTAGGTGGCGATCAGGTCGATGTCCTCGTCGACGTCGACGACCCGCGACAGGATGACCTTGTGCAGGTCGCCCTGGTTGATCTCCTCGACCGCGAGACTCACCGCCGTCCGGTACGCGTCCTCGCCGTGTTCGCGCACGTCCAGCGGCTTCGGCTGCGCCTCGGAGGTCACCGTGGGGCTGGAGATCGTCTCCAGCAGCGCGGTCAGCGTCTCCTGGTCGGCGGCGCGGAGGTGGGCGTGACCGTCCTCGATGCGGACCTCGGCCTTCGGCACCACGAGGTGCAGCAGCCGGTTGTCGCCGACGTGGTCCAGCTTGCCGTCCTTGGCGTAGGAGAGCTCGAAGGTCGCCCAGCCGTAGGCGCGCCAGGCGGGGACCTTCACGATGTCGAGCAGCCGGGCCACCTGGTGCAGGGGCCGGTCGCTCCAGGGCAGGACGACGTCGGGCTCGTTCTCCTGGGTCAGCCGGGCACCGGTGCGGTCCAGCGTGACCTCGGCCCGCGCGCCTGCCGCGTAGGACCATTTCCCTCCGCTCTCGTACACGACGTACTCCGCGTACGGGCCGGAGGCGGCGAGCCTGGCCGCGACCCGCGGCGGCTCCTCTGAGAGGGGGACCTGCGTCTCGAAGTAGTGCAGCCACCTGTTGGAACTCATCTGCGGGCATCCTTTCCTGGCCGTGAGAAGCCGGCTCTTTTTGTTACCAGCAATTACGCTAAGCCGGTAACAAAATCAGGACAATGGGCCCGCGATAAGACATCCTTTTCAGGATGCGAAGACGGAATGGCGAAGAAGAAAACAGGAGAGGCGGAACGGTGACCGGGAAAAGGGTGGGAGAACCGGAGAAACGCGAGGTCGCGGCCGGTCGGATCCAGCCGGCCTGGCCGACCAGAGGCCGGTCGGAGGCCGGTCGGAGGCCGGTCAGATCCAGCCGGCCTCGGTGGCGATACGGATGGCGTCCACCCGGTTCCTGGCGTTCAGCTTGGTGACCGTCTTGGTGAGATAGTTGCGCACGGTCCCGACGGACACGTGCATGATGGCCGCGATCTCCGGCGGCTCGGCGCCACCCGCGGCCAGCCTCAGGACCTGGACCTCACGTCCGGACAGCGGGTTCTCCCCGACGTCCCACGCGGTCAGCGCGAGCTGCGGGTCGACGATACGACGCCCCGCGGCCACCTCTCGGACCGCCTGGGCGAGGCGTTCCGAGGGCGTGTCCTTGAGGAGGAAGCCGGACACCGAGACGGAGAGGGCGCGCCGAAGGGTGCCGGGCCTTCCCAGGCCGGTCAGGATCAGCGTCCGGCAGGTGGGCAGCTTCGTGTGCAGCTCCTCCGCCGCGGAGAGACCGTCGAGCACGGGCAGGTCGACATCGATGATCGCGACATCGGGGCGTGTCTCGAGCGCGGTCGGCACGATCCTGTCCCCGCTGCCCACCTGGGCCACCACCGTGAGGTCGGGCTCGATGTCGAGGAGGGCCGCCAGCGCTCCGCGCACCATCGGTACGTCCTCGGCGAGGAGGATCTTCAGCACAGCGGCACTCCTGTCCGGACTTCGGCTTCAGGACGAGAAACGACACCGGACGCGACAGGGTCTCTCGATCTCGCAGGTGATCCCGCGATCGTCCTCACGGGCGGCTCGGCGACCAGCCTCTCGATCGACCTCACGAGGCGATTCCCATCCATATACGCCTCACCACTGTTCGATCAAGCCTACTGGACTCACCGATCTTGATCCGAATAGTACCCAGTCAATTACGTTTGGCAATGCCACAGGAATCTGACAGCTGCTTACTCTGACTTGTCAGTCAAAACGATCCGGCCGAATCACCCCCGTCGCCGTCCGTTCTCTCCACATCCCTCGGCATATCCCCGGACAAGGCATCGGGCCTGTCCTCCCGCGTGCTTCCGGGCATGTTCCTCGGCTTCTCCGCACGGAAGACGACGACCAGCCGGAACATGCCGTCGACGACCTCGGCCGTCAGCCGCCCGCCGACGGCACGCAGCCGCTCCGCGAGGTCCCCCAGCCCGGAACCGTCGCGGACGTCGGAGAGCGTCCCCGGCGGCACCCCGTCGTTGGTCACGCACAGCCGCGCCCCGGCCTCGTCCAGAGCCATCTCGATCACGCAGTGCCGCGCCCTGCTGTGCCGCAGCACGTTCGTGGCCGCCTCCCGCAACACGACCGCGAGCACCGCGTCCAGCTTTCCCGCGGTCACGCCCTCGGGGATCCTCACCTCGACGTCGATTCCCGCGGCGGCGAGCGTGGAGACCAGCGAGTCCAACTCCGCGCCGAACGACATGTGCCGGTATCCGCCGGCCACCGCCCGGACGTCCGCGACCGCCCGCCGCGCGATCTCCAGCACCTCCGCCACCTCGCTCTTCGCCCGCTCCGCCGACCCCGGAAGCAGCCGGTACGCCAGCTCGCTCTTGACGATCATCACCGACAGGTCGTTCCCCAGCAGGTCGTGCAGATCCCGCGCCACCCGCAGCCGCTCCTGGGTCACCGCCATCCGCGCCAGTTCCCCCCGCGCCCGGTCCACCAGCGCCACCAGGTCCGACAGCGAGCCGATGCCGAAGACCACCAGGCCGGTCAGCAGCGTGGAGATCACCAGGTACGCGGTCCACTCCACCGTGTCGCCCTGGAGCACCGACAGCAGCAGCACGCCCGCGCCGATCGCCGCGTACAGCGCCCACCGCCAGCGGCTCGCCACCATCAGCAGCACCGCCCCGGCGAGGAAGCCTCCCATCGAACCCCACGGCGCGCCGATCCACAGCAGCGGCAGGACCGTGGCGACGGTCTGCACCAGCAGGGTCGCCTTCCTGACCCATCCCGGCCACGAACGCGGCTCCCCCAGGGAGTCGACGATCTGCACGCCGACCAGTACGGCGACGCAGGCGGTGAATCCCATTAGTTCGAGCGGGCTCGCCTGCGTCGCCAGCACGTTGACCACGATGAGAAGGCCGTACCCCGACAGCACCAGCACGGCGATGAAGCGGGCCACCCGCAGATGCCAGGCCCGTGCCGCGCCCCTGCCCGGTGGCCCGTCACCCTGCGCGTCCGGTCGCGCGGACTCGCCCTCCGGCGTGCCGGACACCCCCGCCGCCTTGGAAACCGTGGTCCTCGCGGTGACCGGCACCACGGGGGCCTCCGCGATCAACCGGAACCACTCACCGTCGACCGTGACCGACAGCCGTCCGCCCGCCGCCTCCAATCGGCCTTTGAGATTCCCCAGCCCCGTACCGGCCTCGAACGGGTGACTCCCCACCTCCGGCTCGACCCCGTCGTTGCAGACCCGCAGTCGCGCCCGGCCCTTCTCGACACACGCCTCGATCTCGCAGTGCTGCGCCTTGCTGTGCCGCAGCACGTTGGTGACCGCCTCCCGCAGCACGATCGCCAGCATCGTGTCCAACGCCTCGGGCAGGCCGTCCTGCGAGACCTCCACCCGCGCCCGCATCTCGGCGACCGACAGCATCGTCTTCGCCGACTCCGCCTCCGCCGCCAGCGACATGGGCAGATATCCGCCCGCGACCACCCGCACCTCCGCCAGCGCGCGACGGGCGACCACCAGGACGTCGCGGAGTTCGCTGCGCGCCCGCTCGGCCGCCCCCGGAAGCAGCCGGTAGGCCAGCTCGCTCTTCAGCGTCATCGCCGAGACGTTGTAGCCCAGCAGATCGTGCAGATCCCGCGCCACCCGCAGCCGCTCCCGCGCCACCGCCATCCGCGCGAACTCCCCCTGCGCCGCGTGGACCGCCCTCACCAGGGACGCCAGCGAGCTGACCCCGTACACCATCAGCCCGGTGAGCAGGGTGAAGTACACGCTGTAGACGACGTCCACCACCATCAGGTGCTGTTCCCTGAGCGCGAGCAGCACGCCGACGCCGGCCGCGACGGCGCAGAAGAGCCCCCAGCGCCACGGCCCCGCCACCACCAGCAGCATGGACCCGGCGAGAAATCCCGCGATGGATCCCGCCTGCGGGCCGACCCACGTGAAAGGCAGGAAAGTAACAACGGCCTGTACCGAAAGTGTGAGAACGCGGAGCGGTACGGGCCAGCTCAGAGCCTCCTGTGTCGAATGCGCGAGTTGCAGGAAAAGCGCGGCCAGCAGACAGCCGGCGAAGCCCGACAGTTCGGTGCTCGGCAGGCCGCTTCCCCATACGAACATCAGCGCGTTGAACACGTAGCCGTACAGAACGGCGACAATGATCGCGCGGGCCACCCTGGGGGCGGCGAGTCCGCGCTCCCTGTGCCGCGTTCTCCGGGTTCTCCGAGATGAACCGGGCAGCGACCTGGCGAGTCCGCGCCAACCCTGCGGGGAGTCGGCGTCAACCGTCATCGATCGTCTCCTTCGAAGCCCGACCGGTTTCCCGTCCCCATCATCCCGAGACCCTGAAGCAATCTATATCAGCCAAATAAGCTTAGATAGGCCTATTTGCGTAGCTCTGGGTGAATCAGCGGGTAACGGGCAGCGGAAAACCATGCGTTGTCGCCGTACCGCATGATTCAAGCACGTCCGGCGAGAGGGCGGTGTTCACCGGGCTCTCGCCGTGCGCACCCTCGTCCCTCCGTGAAACGGCGGGAAAGGCGAACTACCGGATTATGAGAGTGTCGCCCTCGCCTGAACAACCCATTCGGCATCATTCGCCGCGTATCGCCCGGAAAGGCGACTCGGCTCGGGAACGAGACGGTGGCCGACGACGAACCCGCCGACACTCGACTCGACGCGCCAGTCGAGGCCGAAGACGCGCCCCGTCACCTCGATGTCGCCGCTGTCCAGCCTGCACGCCGCCAGTCCCATCGCCGTGCAGACCAGGGAGAGCGTCTGCGTCAGCGCGCCGACGTTCTTGAGCACCAGTGAGTAGCTCATCCCGTTGTACTTCCTCGACAGCCTGCGGAACCGCGCGGTGATGGTGATCAGGACGGGCGGCGTCGCCTCCAGGTTCGCCGCCACCTTGCCCGTCTCCAGCAGTTCGTCCACGTCCGCCGGGTCGAACCCGATCGGCTCCAGCCGGTGCCGCAGGGGGTCGTAGTGGTAGATGCCCCGAGGCACGTCGGCGCACCTGTCCACCGTGGCGTAGAGCTCAAGCTCGTAAGAGCTCCCGCTGCTCGGGTAGGGGCGATCACTCGTCGCGGTCGTCGAGGACTCGTCGGGCGAGCCGACCAGCGAGCGGACCCGTGCCGTCCTGTACAGCAGCTCCCCCAGCTCGCCGGCCGTCAGCTGCCGCTCACCGTAGTGCCGGGTGTGCCTGCTCGCCTCGACGACCGCGGTGAGCGGCGGATCCGCCGCGAGCAGCTCACCCCACTTCGGCCGGGGCAGCGCGACGGGAGCCGGCTCCGCACCGACGGGAACCTCCGGAGGCCCCGGCTTCACGACGGGCTCGACGCTCCACTGATCCCCCATCGGGTACGTCGCCCCGAAGTCGTGATCGTGCCTGCCGAGGGTGGAACGGGTGTGGAACATGAGATCGACGGGACTCCAGGCGACGAGGGCGGGATCGACGTCCTCCTCGAACACCACCGGCTGGAAGGGGTCCTCCTCCACGGCCTGCACCACCATCCCCGCCGCCATCAGGTAGGCGACCACGGGCCAGGACTCCGGCCCGATCGCCGAGGGGGCGACCGGGCGGATCAGCGACCCGACACCGGACATCGCGTCGGGCCGGTGCAGGATGACGCGGTGCAGCGAGAGCGGCGACTCGACGTGGTAGTTGTTGCCGTCGGTTCTGATCAGCGCGAACCTCGACAGGCGGATCGGGTGGAGCGGGGGAACCGCCGGCAGCCGGAACCGCGCCCGCTGGGTGAGCGGGATCACCGACATCGTCGGCTGCTCGGGATCGAAGCCGAAGGAGCGCACCACCATGTGCTGGAGACCGTCGAGGATCGCGTCGAGCTCCCGCCGCTCGGCCTCCTCGCGGATGACGTTGTCGAGCGAGATGGGCCCCAGGCTCATCCGGCGCATCGCCTCCAGCACGTTGGGTCCCGGAGACGGCAGGATCACGTCCTCCCAGCGGCTGTGCACCACCACGCTTCCGCTGTGCGGCTCCGGTTCGATGTAGACGTCCTCCCGGAACGACCACTGGGGAAAAATCTGGAGCGAACCGGCATCATTGCCTTGGTCGCCGACCATCCTGTTGACTCCTGATCCGTGTTGGGACGGGAATGACTACATGAACAGGGGAATCGGGTTGAGATCCTCGTACGCCGTCGCCCTGTCAAGACGTCCGAGCCGGACGGGGACGTCGTACAACCGCCCGGGGCCGAACCTCGCCCAGAAATGCCGCAGACCGGGGACGACGACCTTGACGACCGGCATCCCGATGTCGGGACGCGTCTGGTCGAGGACGAGAACCTCCAGGCCCGCCCGCCCGGCCAGTGTGACGATGTGCTCGACGTCCTCCCGCAGGTCACCTCGGGGAATGTAGGCGTAATCACTCAGCGCCCGCGGCCCCCGATCCCCGCACGGACGCAGATAGGGCTGGTTCTCCGTCGTCGCCCTGAGCCACCAGTCCTGGATGTGATGATCTGTCTCACCGTATCCCGTCCCGTCGGCGCGCGCCCCGGCGACGGCGGGAAGCAGTTGCCCGAGTTCGGTCAGCGCGCGCCGCGCGGCGATCCGGGGGTCGAAGTGGGCACCGAACCCGAGCATGACGTCCTCGGCCGGCTTGTCGACGCGCCGCGAGATCGCCGCCATGACGGGGATGCCCAGATCCGAGGTGACGTCGAGGACCCAGAACTCCCTGCCGATGCCCTCGTAGCGCGAACGCAGGTCGGCGATCCACGGGTCGCCGAGCGAGTCGAGGTCCACGGCCGGTTGGCGCGTGCGGTTGTACCACCAGATGGCCACCGCGTCGCGCTCGACCAGTTCGAGGAAACCCTGGACGATCGCGTCCTCGACGCTGGAGCCCGCGGCGTTCCCGTTGGAGGTCGCGCGCACCGAAGGATGGCCGCCTCTGCCGAAGTAGAGCAGGTCGGTGGGGAGCAGGCGTTGCCGCCTCGCGGTGAGTGACCACACCGGAGTCCAGTCGACGACCTCCTCGTCGTCGAACGGCTCGGGGATGTGCTGGAAGGCCGTATTTTCGGCGTTCCAGCGGTGCCGGTCCTCGAACTGGCGCCGGTGGAAGTGCTGGCACTCGTCGGGGCGCACGGCCCGCTCACCCAGGCCGCGGAGGCTGCCGCGCACCGTCGGCTCGTCCCCGTGCCGCGATCCGCAGTGTCTCTCCACCGCCTCGCAGAGCGCGCCCACCCTCGCCTCAAGGTCGGTGCTCCCCTTGCCCCCGCTCTGCCGGCGCAGGCCGGCCCTCATCGCGGAGAGACTGTCGTCGGTGAGGGCGAGGTTCGGCCCGGAAAGGTAGCAGTGCAGAAAGGAGGGGCTGCGCGGGTCGCGCTGGATCACGTCCGTGATCCCGGTGAGGGGGTCGGCCAGATGGCGGTAGCGTTCCCAGACCTGTTCGGTCCCCAGCGCGCGATGCCCGTTGCCGCCCACGGCCGCCTTACTCCTGGACGCGACGGCGACGGGCCTGCCGACGCGTTCCGCGACCAGCCCGGAGTCTCCGCAGGAAGAGCACTGCGGGCGCCTCTCCACAGGGTGCCGCACCCCCTGCAGTGAGAAGGTGTCCAGCGTCCACACGGTGTCCTGGTGCTCGTCGCGCGATCCGGCCAGCCACTTGACCGCCTCCAGCGCCGCGAACCGTGCCCCGAGGGCGCGGGTGAGGGACAGCGACGCCTCGGGCGGGCTGACGGCACCCGTCTCCGACGTGCTCCGCAGCCGCGCCTCCCCGCGCCGGTGCACGCGCAGCCGCGTGGTCAGGCAGGACCAGCAGGGTCCCTCCTCCGGGCGGAAGATCGGGCCGATCCACAGGTCGGCACCGACCGGCTTGGCGAGCAGCCAGGGCCGCCCGTCCGCCAGTCTCCGTTCGTTGAACCGTGCAAGCTCAGGGTCGAGATAGTCGTCGCAGAGCACGAGGGACAGGGCCGCGGACCCGTCACCGTCCTCCTCGACGGTGACATCCATCGACCTCAGCGCCTCGGCCGTGGGCCCGGTGTCGACTCCCCCCAGGGAGACGAGCCTGACCGACGACTCCGCCAGCCCCGACGCGGCCCGATCCGCGTCCAGCCGCCCGAGGTCCCAGTACGCCTCGGCGGCGGTATCGGCCCTCGATGAACTCTCCGGGCGGCGAGGCCCGACGAGATTCGCCTCCGCCAGCCTGCCGAGGAGCCGGCCGAGCTGCGCGGCCGGGATCCCGGGCGCCACCCGCCTTCGCACTTCGGCCAGGCTGTGATTACCGTCCAGCAGCGGCGCGAGCGCCTGAATCTGCTCACCGGACAGGGCGACCGTCCCCCGCGCCGAGGTGAGATAGACCGCCTCCCCCGGAACCGTCACCGCCCGCAGGTGGCGCTTGAATCCGATCAGCGGTGAGTTCGCCCCGTTCTCAGTGAACTTGTTCATCCGCAGTAGGTCCAAGCGGCCACGACGGGAGCGGGGTGGTCGAGGTCCTCGATGACGAGGTCTTCCAGGAGCGCGCGCTCCACGATCCCCGTACGCGACTCGGGCGTCCCCTCGCCGCCGAGGAAGCCGCCGAACCCCGCGAACGCGGTGCCTCCGAGGTCACCGGCGTGTCCGCCGACGATCTCGGACTCGGTCCAGGTCCTCATGAGGAACTCGGTGAAGCTCAGGTCCTGCTCCTTCACCCGGTCAACCAGGGAAGCGTTCATGGTCGCCATCGCGGTCTCCTCGATCTGAGTGAGTTCGAATAAGTGAATTGTGCGCCCGGCCTGGTCGGGAGAACAGTTTTCGCGTCACCAAACGAACGTGAAAGTCTCACATCGCACTCGTGGCGCCGTGTGTAGGACTTCCCGCTCCCGCCGGTCTACGCTGACCGCACCCGGACCAGGAGACTGGAGGAGATCATGGAACAGAAGCAAATCCGCCGGCCGCAGAAAAAACTCATCCGGGTCCCCCGGCAGAAAAAGAAGCGCGCGGCCGACTCTCACCACACCATCGACACCCGCACTCCCAGCGGGGTCTACCTGCCCTACTAGGGCACGGCCGCGAATATCCGGAAAACGAACGACCTCTTGACTCAAGAGTCATGCGAACCAAATGGCTCGACACTTTCCTACTAGGTTAGCTTAAGAGGAAAAATGTACCACGACCTGCAAATAAATCGACTGAGAGCGCTGGTCACCGTAGTCGATGTCGGCGGTTTCCGAAGGGCCGCCGAGGCCCTGCACATAACGCAGCCCGCCATCAGCCAGCAAATTCGCCAGCTCAGTGGCCTCATCAAGGGCCCCATATTCACCTCGACCGGCAGGAAACTGATGCTCAGCCCGCAGGGCGAGGAGCTCCTCGGCTACGCCCGCCGTCTCGTCGCACTCAACGACGAGGCGGTGGGCCGTTTCATCCCCCCTCCGGGAAACATGCGGCTGTCCATCGGGATCGTCAACCAGCTCGCGGAGGCGCTTCCCGAAATCCTGCGGCTGCTCACCAAGGGCATGCCGCACACCCAGGTCAGCGTCCAGACGGGGTTGAGCGAATCCCTGGAGAGCCGGGTGAGCACCGGCCAGCTGGATCTCGCGCTGCTCCTGCAGACAAAGCCGCACAGGAGCGGCGCTACCAGCCAGGAGCTCGGCCACATGCGCATGGACTGGTTCGGGCGCCCGGCCCACGGAGAGGGCGCCGCGCTCCCGCTCACGCTCTTCACCGAGCCGTGCACGCTCCGCGCCCGCATCGTGGACGCGCTCGAAGAGTCGGCCGTCCCGTGGCGTGTCGGCTACGAGGGCGCCGAGCTCGTCGGGCTGCGCGCGGCCGCCAAGGCCGGCCTGGGCGTGGCGTGCCTCGTCGCCAACGGCGACGAGCTCTGGGGCCTGCCCAAGGCGGCCAGGCTCACCCTTCCCTCCCCGCCCGGCCCACTACCGGTGACCATGGCCCTGTCCGCCGGCGCCGCGTCCTCGGGGTACGTCCCGATCGCCCGCAAGGCCTTCCAGCAGTCACTGCGCGACTACCCCTTCGCCGGGTGAGGCGGCCGAACCCCCGGCACCCCCACCGAACCGGCCGGCCTTGACCCCGGCCGACCGAACCGGTCGTTCCCGCCCCCTGGCCGACCGAACCGGCCGGCCCCGTCCCCGAAGGTTCCCACCGGGTGACTCATCCTGAAGATGCCGGATGAATCACCCCGATGGCGCCGGGTGGCCTCACCCCGGCGGCATCTCCTCGTCGACCTCCTCGTCTCCTCCACCCGGGGCGAGGACCTCCCCTCTCAGGAAGCCTCGATGATCCCCGCCGCGCGGGTGGTCCCGTCCGCCGGGTCGATCAGCAGGCAGGAGCCCGTCGTACGGGAGTGCGCGTAGGGATCGACCGCGAGGGGCTCGGTGGTGCGCAGCACGACACTCGCGATCTCGTTCACGGCGAGGCTGTCCGCGCCCGGGGCACAGGTGAGGTCCCCGAGCGCGGCGGAGGGCACGATGTCCTCGACGACCGCCTGGACCGTCCTGGTGGTGTGCTTGACCAGCACCCGTTCCCCGACGCGCAGGGCGCGCTCGTGGAGGTGGCAGGTGGTCACGCGAAGCTCCCAGGTGAGGGCGGGCGCCGCGTCCTCCGGCACGATGAGGGAACCCCTTGAGACGTCGATGTCGTCACGGAGGCGCACGGCGACCGACTGCGGCGCCCACGCCGTGGCGACAGGCTCGCCGAGCACGTCGATCGCCTCCACCGTGGACGTCTGCCCGCCGGGGAGCACCGTGACGCGCTCGCCGACCCGCAGGACGCCGTTGGAGATCTGGCCGGCGTAGGCACGGCGGCCGTTCGCCCGGATGACGTACTGGACCGGAAGCCGGGCGGGCGTCCCGGAGGGGTCGGTGCCCACCCGCACGGTCTCCAGGAGCTCCATGATCGTGGGTCCGGTGTGCCAGTCCATGTTCGGCGAGGGGGTGACGATGTTGTCGCCGGTGAGCGCGGAGATCGGGATCGCGGTCACCTCGCCGATCCCGAGGCCGGAGGCGTACCGGGTGAACTCCTCGGCGATCGCCGCGAACACCTCCTCGTCCCAGCCGACGAGATCCATCTTGTTCACGGCCAGCACGACGTGGGGCACCCGCAGGAGCCCGGCGACGGCGGCGTGCCGCCTGGTCTGCGAGGCGACGCCGTTGCGGGCGTCGACGACGATGAGCACCAGCTCCGCGGTCGAGGCGCCGGTGACCATGTTGCGGGTGTACTGCACGTGTCCCGGCGTGTCGGCGAGGATGAAGCGCCTGCGCGCGGTGGCGAAGTAGCGGTACGCGACGTCGATCGTGATTCCCTGCTCGCGCTCGGCGCGCAGGCCGTCCGTGAGCAGGGCGAGGTCGGCGGTCTCCCGCCCCTGCTTGCGCGAGGCGCTCTCCACCGCCTCCAGCTGGTCGGCGAGGATCGACTTGGAGTCGTACAGCAGCCGGCCCACGAGGGTGGACTTCCCGTCGTCCACGGATCCGGCGGTGGCGAAGCGAAGCAGTGTGGTGGTCATCAGAAGTACCCCTCCCGTTTGCGGTCCTCCATGGCGGCCTCGCTCAGCTTGTCGTCGGCGCGGGTGGCCCCTCGCTCGGTCAGCCGTGAGGAGCGGATCTCCTCGATGACCTCTTCCAGGGTGGCGGCGCCGGAGTCGACGGCGCCCGTGCACGACATGTCACCGACCGTGCGGTACCGCACGAGACGCCGCTCCAGGCGTTCGTCCCTCCTCGGGCCGCCCCACGCGCCGGGGGCGAGCCACATGCCCCGGCGCGAGAAGACCTCGCGCTCGTGCGCGAAGTAGATCGGCGGCAGCTCGATGCCCTCGGAGAGGATGTACTGCCACACGTCCAGCTCGGTCCAGTTCGACAGCGGGAAGACGCGGACGTGCTCGCCGGGCGTGTGGCGGCCGTTGTAGAGGTTCCACAGCTCGGGCCGCTGCCGTCGCGGGTCCCAGCCGCCGAAGTCG
Organism: Streptosporangium sp. NPDC050284; assembly: GCF_044459525.1. NCBI lineage: Bacteria > Bacillati > Actinomycetota > Actinomycetes > Streptosporangiales > Streptosporangiaceae > Streptosporangium > Streptosporangium sp. NPDC050284. Next base: position 232,462 of record NZ_JBITIZ010000005.1, on the reverse strand, counting down.
TCGCGCAGCGAGAACACCCGCTCCTTGGCGCGGGCCTTCTCCTCGTCCCGCCGCCCGCCGCCGAAGACCGCGTCGAAGCGGTTCTTCTCGATGGCTTCGAGCAGCGGCACCGTCTGCAGCGGGTTGCGTGAGCCGTCGGGCCGTTCGGCCAGCTCACCCCGGTCGATGTAGTCCTGGACCGAGGCGACCTTCAGCCGCAGCCCGTACTCGGCGACGACGCGGTCCCGGTAGGCGATGACCTCGGGAAAGTTGTGGCCGGTGTCGACGTGCAGCAGGGGGAACGGCACCGGCGCGGGGGCGAACGCCTTGCGCGCCAGGTGGAGCATGACAATGGAGTCCTTGCCCCCGGAGAAGAGGATGACCGGCCGGTCGAACTCCCCGGCCGTCTCCCTGAAGATGTGGGCGGCCTCCGACTCCAGCGCGGCCAGGTGGGACAGCTGGTAGGTGTGGCCGACGGTCTCGTCGACGGCGATCGTTGTCATCGTGATGTCCTTTCTCCTGCGACGGACGCGACGGACGCGGCGACTGCGGCGACTGCGGCGACTGCGAGGCCGGCTTCGACGCCCTCGAAGGTCCCGGCTCCGTTCGCGATCTCGGCGCCTTCGGCGAGCCGGGCGCCGTTGACGCCCTCGGCGCTTCCTGGGCTTCCTACGGCCCAGACGTCCGCGGTTCCTTCGGCGGGCGGCGTGGCCCGCGGGCGGCCCTCCGCCACCCAGTTCGCGACCGCCCTGGCCAGCACGGTCCTGGACCGCCGGAACTCCTCGGCGTCGAGGTGCTCGTCCGGTGTGTGGTCGAGCGCGGCGTCCCCCGCGCCGTAGGCGACCATGGGCACTCCCCGCCAGGTGGTGGCGAGGGTGTTCATGTCGCTGCTCCCCTTCTTCGCGAGGAACCTCGGGGCCACGCCCTCCTCCCTGAAGGCGCGTGAGAACGCCTTCACGAGCGGGCTGGTACGGGAGGTGATCACTCCGGGCGTGGCGCGGAGCACCTCCACGGCGACCGGCCCCGCGACCCGGTGGACGAGATCGACGAGGTGTTCCAGATCCAGGGCCGGGGGGACCCGCACGTCGATGACGGCCTCGCCCACCTGGACGTCCCCGCCGTTCCTCGCGTGGATGCCGAGCACGGCCACCAGCGCCTGGGGGTCGGCCGCGCCGATCTCGTCGCGGAGCCGGCTCAGCACGTCCACCATCCGGTCGGCGGCGGTGGTGACCCCCTGCCCCGCGGTGTGCCCGACGCTGTGGCCGACCCGCAGCCGCACCTTGAGCAGGCCGTAGTAGCCGATGGTGAGGGCCTTCTCGCCGCTGGGCTCGCCCACGATCACCGCGTCCGCCGGGTAGTGGTCCCTGGCGTGGAAGGCCCCCGCCGAGGTGACCTCCTCCTCGACCGCGCCGATGACGCGCACCTGCGCCCAGCTCGGCACGTCCATCTCCGCGAGTGTCTCCAGGTAGGCGACGAGGCTCGCCTTGGCGTCGACGCAGCCCCTGCCGCTGATCGTGAGCCCGTCCCAGCGCACCGGCCAGCGGTGCGGCACGGTGTCGAGGTGCCCGAGCATGAGCAGCCGCCGGTCGCCCGAGCCGCGGGTGGCCACGAGGTTGCCGGCCGCGTCGATCTCCGCGTGGACGCCGCGCTCGGCGCACCACTCCACCAGATACTCGGCGAGCTCCCGCTCGTCGGCCGACACCGAGGAGATCTCCACGGCTCGGGACAGGAGCGACAGGTCGGGCGCGGGTGGCCGGACGCGCCAGAAGCGCGTCCCCGACGCGGGTGACAGGGTGTGCGGCCCGGTTATCGCGACGTCGGCGCTCCCGTCGAGGGCGATCTCCGCCGCGCGTACCTTCTGCCGCATCCTGCCGCGCGCGAACCGCTCCCCCTCGCCGCGTACCACGTCGACGAGGCGGCTCGCCCGGTCCTCGGGATCGCTGAGCAGGCCGGGCGTGCCGGTGACGAGGCGCAGGTGGTCGGCGTCGAGGGCGTTGGCCAGCTCGGCGGCGAGGACGTCGGCGTCGACGTTGAGCGCGGAACCGCCCGCGCCGTCGGCGACGGGCGGCGAGAGGCACACCACGTCGAACGCGTCGAGCAGCGCCTGGACGCGGTCCGCGGCCACTTCGGTCACGGTGCCCGCCCGGTGGTCGCGGACCACCGTCGTCCTGCCGTCCACCACGGCCCGCAGCGGCCGGTTGGCCAGGGCGCTCACCAGCGCCCCGTCCCGCGCGACCGAGGTGAAGACGGTGAGTCCGCGCGCGGTGAGCGCGTCGCGCACGCGCGGCAGCGTCACCCGCTCGTACGCGTCCACGATGTGCGGCATCTCCTCGGGAGGGCAGTAGCGCACCTCGCTGTCGCCCCGCAGGCTCAGCGTCCTGACGGGACGGCCGATGTCGGCGTAGTGCCGCGCGATGCCGGCCGCGCCGCCCGCGACGAGGAGCACGCGGGCGCCACGGCGGCGCAGCAGGGCCACCTCGTCGAAGAGCGCGTCGTGGCCGAGACTCGCGCTCCCTATCTTGACTACGTAGAGTGCCGCCTTGCGCGTGCTGGCGACGTGTCCGAGTACGGACATCTTTCGCTCCTCCTCAGCTTTCCGGCCCTTCAGCCGATGTCTTCGACCGGTGCTTCCGTCCGATGCCTTCGGCCGGCTCTTCGGTCGGCGCCTCCGGCCGACGTCTTCTGGCGATGCCTTCCGCCGGCGTGTTCCGTCGACGTGTTCTGTCGGCGTTCGGTCGGCGCCTTCAGCCGATGCCGCGGGTGTTGCCTCCGTCGGCCACGAAAACCGTGCCCGTGACGTACGAGGCCTGGTCGCTGGCGAGCATGGCGGCCAGCGCGCCGAAATCCGCCACGTTCCCGATCCTGCCGAGGGGGATCCGCTCGGCGACGCGGGCGATCTCCGTCTCCACGTCCGCGCCGAACTGCTCGTCGAGGATGGGGGTGCGGTGGAAACCCGGGGCGAGGATGTTGACCGTGACCCCGTTCGCGCCGAGCGCGTGCACCAGGCCCTTCATGTAGCCGAGCAGGCCCAGCCGGGCCACCGACGACAACCCGCTCTCGGGGTGGGGCTGGCGCACGGACTCGGAGGCGATCATCAGCATGCGCCCCCAGCCGCCCCTCTTGACGAAGGGCAGCGCCGCGAGGGTGATGCTCACGTGCGGCAGGAGGTTCCCGTCGATCGCCGCGCGGTAGTCGGCGACCTGGAAGCTGTCGACGGGTCCGAACGGGACCCCGCCGGTGTTGGTCACCACGACGTCGAGGCCGCCGAACGTGTCCGCGGTCCGCCGCACCCATTCGGCTGCGGCCCGCTCGTCGCACAGGTCCACGGGAGTGCTGAGCACCTCGCCCGTTCCCATCGCGTTGACCTCGACGTGGGCGAGGGCGAGCCTCGCGGGGTCACGACCGCAGATCGAGACGTTCGCTCCCTCCGCCGCGAGGGCCTTGGCGACGGCCAGCCCGAGCCCGCTGCTCGAAGCCGCCACCAGTGCCACGCGCCCTTTAAGTCGAAGGTCCATGAGATGGCTCCCTAATTCTCGTGCCTACCTGGTCGGCAGGATCGGGTACCCGTAGCGGGTGAGCAGTGGCAAGGCGGGCGCGGTCGCGGCGGCGATCTCCCGCGCGGACAGCCTGGTGCGCCAGCGCTCGTCGGAACGGATCACCGTGTCGCCCTTGGACAGCCGGTCGGGGTTGCCGGTCACCGTGTGGTTCTCCCCGAGCGAGACCAGGCCGGTCTCGTCGACCGGCGGCTCTCCCGTCAGCCCGGCGAACCGCATGACCCGCGCCAGGACCTCTCGCGGCCGGGCGCAGAGGTCCTCGTGCACGACCCTCAGGTACCGGTCGGGGGCGACCGCTCCGACGAGCTCGGAGGCGGTGTTGAACGCGCTCCAGTACCCGCTGCTGCGGGCGGGGCTCATCGGGTCGATGTAGTCCTTGGCGTTCTTGTAGGAGAAGGCCGTCGCGCGGGGGTCGCGCACCATGTGCAGCACCCGGACGTCCAGGTCCGTACGTCCCAGCAGCGCGGCGGCCTCGGCGGGATACTTCGAGCCGTCCACGATCAGGCGCTCGCCGCCTCGCTCGGCCAGCGTCCGGTAGATGGAGGCGGTGCGTCCGAGCGCCTCCTCGACCCCGGGCGCCGTCCTCGTTTTACCCCTCGCCTCGGCGAGGCGGTCGCGGGTGTGGCGGGTGCGCAGCAGGGAGCGCTGCAGGAGCGTCATCCGGCGCGCGGCGCCGATCCCCGCCACATCACCGTCCCCGAGGACCGGGGACCAGACGTCGCACGCGGTGAGGTCCCTGCCGCAGCCGCAGGTGGAGTTCGTCCCGGCGTTGAGCACGCCGTTGCGCCACAGGTAGTGCAGCTCGCCGGCGTGCAGGACGCCGGGAAGCTCGCCGAGGACGTTGCCGAGCAGGGTGCTGCCGCTGCGCATCCACCCGGTGATGTACAGGATCCGCGGGTCACCCACGGCGACCACCCCACGACAGCGTGATCAGGTGCTGCGGCAGGTGCACGGCGAGGCCGACGCGGCTGCTCGCCTCGACGAGGTCGGTGCCGTCGCTCCCGGCGCCGCGGCGCAGCGTGATGGAGGAGACGCCCGGCAGCAGCAGGGTGAACGCGGCGCGGAAGTCTCCCATGAGCAGGGTGTCCTTCGGGATCATGCGTGTCCTCGACACCGTGATCCCGGCGACGGCGAGGCGGGCGAGCATGCCCGTCCGCACCATCTCCCAGTAGACGGCGGGGTGGGCGACGATGCCGTCGCACGAGCCTCCGGTCTCCTCCACCTCGGCGGCGGTCTGGGTGACCGCCTCCTCAAGGGCGAGGTCGGTCTCGCGGTGGCGGGTGCCCGGCAGCCGGAGCAGCCCGGTGATCGCGCCGTCGCCGGTGCCGTGCAGCAGCGCCTCGTTCTCCGCCACCGACAGCCGGACGAGCACGCGGTAGTCGACGTACGGGGCGAGCAGGGCCGGCTTGTCGAGGATTCCCTCGGGGAGCGGAACGGAGACGGTGAGGTCGGTGAGCCGCGCCTCCTCCAGCCTCGGCGCGAAGGCCGCCTCGGGGGTGGCGGCGTAGGAGACACCCGACTCGCTCACCGATCCCCGAGGGGGCTCGTGAACGTAGGGCGCCGGGTCGCCGGCCACGGGCGCGGTCTTCAGCAGGTGGCGTACCGGATAGCGGGGACGGGAGGCGAAGAGCGGGAACGACGCGGGCAGGTGGGTGCCGAAGGACACCACCAGGTCCCCGCGCTCGTCGGTGTCGGCACGGTCGCGGGCCTCGCCCACGGCCGCCGCGAACTCCTCACCGGGGGTGCGCGCCACGGTTCCGAGATCGAATTCAAGATCGGATGGAGCCGGGTGGGCACCGTTGCCGTTGACGGCAGGACTTTCTGCGATTCCTCGCATTACCCCTCCTTCTGGAGCTGTTCCGGAGACGCCCTGCGTCGGTGCTCCGGACGTTCGCCTGGTGTGCCGGCGATGACGAAAAAGCCGGAAATAATCATCACTAGCGAGCTTAATCATCTGGTGCAGATATTTTCGGCCCCTAGCCAAGAAGCGATGCTTATGAGGTAATAGCCCGATAGTTATGAGATCGGCCTATAAGCGGCCACATTCATTCCGAACAAAACCACTTATTAGATGTTTTATGCGGAATCGGGTTACGGTTTATGCGACAAATAAGTCACATCAACCGACAGGGATGAGCCCATGCAGAAAGTTCTGAACGGTCCGGAGTGCCCCGAGTGCTCGGCCGAGGTGCCGATCGACGGGGACGCCCGGGTGAGCGAGATCGTCGAGTGTCTGGACTGCCGGAGCGAGCTGGAGATCGCCTCCGTCCAGCCGCCGACGCTCATGCTCGCACCGGACGTCGAAGAAGACTGGGGCGAGTGACACAGGGAGCTGTGCCGTGGATTCCGTAGCACCCCACCTCGCCGTCCTCGCCTCGCGAGTGCGGTTCGAGGAGAAGAACATCATGGCCGCGCTCGAACGGCGCGGCGCCAGGTTCGAACATCTGGATCCCAGGTCGCTGTTCGTCGCGAACGGCTCTCCCTGGAACGGACCGAACCTCGTCCTCAACCGCGAGGTCGGGCACTTCCGCGCCCTCTACGCGGCGAGTGCCCTGGAGTCGGCGGGGGTGACGGTGCTCAACAGCGCCGCCGCCACGCATCTCAGCGGCGACAAGTGGCACACGTCGGCGGCCCTGCTGAAAAGCGGGCTGCCGACGCCCAGGACCGCGCTGGCGATGACGTCGGAGGCGGCGCTGGAGGCCCTGGACGCGATCGGCTACCCGGCCGTGATCAAGCCACTCGTCGGCTCCTGGGGCCGGCTGGTGACCAGGGTCACCGACCGCGCCGTGGCGACGGCCGTGCTCGAACACGTCGCCGCGCTGCCCTCGCCGCAGTCGCACGTGATCTACCTGCAGGAACAGGTTCCCAAGGCCGACCGCGACATCCGCGTGCTCGTCGTGGGCGGCGAGGCGCTCGGCGCGACCTACCGCAAGGGAGAGGAGTGGCGTACCAACGTGGCGAGGGGCGCGGTGAGCGAGTACTGCCCGCTCGGCCCCGACCACGTCAAGCTCGCGGTCGCCGCCGCGGAGGCGGTCGGCGCCGACATCGCGGGCGTCGACCTCATCGAGGACATGGACGGGCACCTCACCGTGCTCGAAGTCAACGACCGGGTGGAGTTCCGGGGCTTCCAGCAGGCCCACGGCTCCAGGGTCGACGTGGCGGACGCCATCGCGGCCCATCTCATCGCGAGGGGGGAGACATGACACGCGTCGCGGTCGTCGGGGCCGCCGGCTACATCGGCGGCGAGCTCCTGCGCATCCTGACCACCCATCCGAAGGTCGAGCTGGCCGCCGCCACCTCGCGGCGCCTGCAAGGCCGCCAGATCGACGGCGTCCACCCGAACCTGAGGGGAAGGACCCGGCTCACCTTCTGCCCCGAGGACCGGCTCGACCACTACGACGTGCTGTTCCTCGCCACACCGCATCGGGAGACGATGCGCCGGATGCCGGAGTTCCTCGACATGGCCGACACGGTCATCGACCTGTCCGGCGACTTCCGGCTGCGGTCCCCCGACACCTACGAGAGCTACTACGGGCTCCCGCACGAGGCCACCGACCTGCTCGGCACCTTCGTGCCCGGCATACCGGAGTTCCACCGGGACCGCCTGCGGACGGCCGGCCGGATCAGCGTGCCCGGCTGCATGGCGAACGCCGGGATCCTCGCGCTCACCCCGCTGGCCGAGGCCGGGCTGATCAGGGACGAGATAACGGTCGACGCCAGGACCGGTTCCAGCGGTGCCGGAGCGACCGCGGGCTCGGAGAACCTGCACGCCGAACGCAGTGGCGCGCTCAGGGTCTTCGCCCCGACGCGACACCGGCACGAGGCGGAGATCTCCCAGGCGACCGGGCTCCCGGTCCGGATGACCGCGACCGGAGTGGAGGCCGTACGGGGAGTGCAGCTGGTCTGCAGGGCACGCCTCGCCGACGGCGTCACCGAGCGCGACATCCGCTCCGCCTACCGGGGACGCTACGGCGACGAGCCGTTCGTCCGCGTGGTCGCCCAGCGGCGCGGCCTGCACCGGTTCCCCGACGCGAAGATCCTGTCCGGTTCCAACTTCTGCGACGTCGGCTTCGCCCTGGACCCGGGGGCGTCCGACGTGACGGTGATCGCGGCCCTGGACAACCTGGTCAAGGGCGGTTCCGGGAACGCGGTGCAGTGCATGAACATCCGGCTCGGCCTGCCCGAGTCCCTCGGGCTCGACTTCACCGGCCTGCATCCGAACTGACCGAGGCGAAAGGAGTAGACATGAGCGGCATCTCCACCCTGCCGGGTGCGATCCGGGCCGGAGAGAGGGCCGATCCGGCCGCGATGACCGGCCGGATCAGGGAACACATCGTGAACATGTGCGCGAGTCCCGAGGGCGGGCACCTGGGGGGTTCCATGTCCCTCGTCGAGGTCCTCGCCACCCTGTACTTCCGGATCATGCGAATCGACCCCCGGGATCCGGGTTCGCCCGACCGCGACATGCTGCTGCTGAGCAAGGGGCACGCGGGCATCGCCCTGTACGCGACCCTCTGCGAGGCAGGCTTCTTCCCCGAGGAGCGGCTCACCGACTACGCGCGGCCGGGCAGCGCCTTCATGGCCCACCCCCACGCCGAGGTCCCCGGCGTGGAGATGCCGTCAGGCTCCCTCGGTCACGGCCTCGCGCTGGGTGTCGGGGTGGCGCTCGCGGCCAGGCTCGACGGCTCCGACCGCCGGTGCTTCGTGGTCATGGGCGACGGCGAACTCCAGGAGGGCTCGGTCTGGGAGGCGGCGAGCGTGGCCGCGAGCCACGGGCTGGAGAACCTCACCGCCGTGGTCGACCGCAACCGCCTCCAGATCACCGGCGCGACGGAGTTCGTCGGCAACCTGGAACCCCTCGCCGACCGGTGGCGGGCCTTCGGCTGGCACGTCAGGGAGGCGGACGGCCACGACGTCGCCGCGCTGACCGAGGCGCTCACCGCGCCGCCCGAGCCGGGACGCCCCACCCTGATCATCGCCCACACCGTCAAGGGCAAGGGCCTGCCCTTCATCGAGGGCCAGGCACGCAGCCACTACGCCAAGCTGGGCGACCGCCAGCACCGCCGCGCGCTCTCCGCCCTGCGTGCCGCCCCGGAAGGAGAACGGCGATGACCGCCACCACACTCAAGACGCGCTCGTCCCGTGAGGTCTACCGCGACGTGCTCGTGGAACTCATGCCGGACGACGAACGGCTGGTCTGCCTGGACAGCGACACCGGCCTGTTCGGCGGGGTCGACTTCGGCGAGGCGGGTGACAGGTACCTCAACCTGGGCATCGCCGAGCACACCCTCATGGGCGCCGCCGCCGGGCTCGCCAAGGAGGGGCGCGTGCCCGTCGTGAACACGATGGCGGCGTTCGCCTCCACCCGGGCGCTGGAGGCCGTCAAGGTCGACATCGCGCTCAACAACCTGCCCGTCCGCATCGCCGCGACCCACTCCGGAGTGTCGGGCGGCCATCTCGGCCCCACCCACCACTCGCTGGAGGACCTGGCCGTGATGCGGAACCTGCCGAACATGACCGTCGTCGTCCCCGCGGACGAGGCCACCACGGACGAGCTGTTCCGCCAGGCCCTCGCCCTGCCGGGCCCCGTCTACTTCCGGCTGGGCCGCAACGCCACCCCCGACCTCCCCGAAGGGCCGCCCGTGCGAATCGGGCAGGCCCAGATCCTGCGGGAGGGCGGCGACGTCACGCTCGCCGCCTGCGGCCCGTACCCGGTGCTCGCCGCCCTCGACGCCGCGGACCTGCTGGAGCGGGACGGCATCGCGGCGTCGGTGATCCACGTACACACGGTCAAGCCGCTGGACACGGCGACGCTCGCCGCCGCGGCGAGCGCGACCGGCGTCGTGGTCACGGTCGAGGAGCACTGGCGCGCCGGCGGCTTCGGAGCCGCCGTCGCCGAGAACCTCTCGGAGATCCTGCCGGTCAGGGTGTGCCGGGTGGCGATGCCCGACGCGTTCGTCCCGGTCGCCGGGAGCCAGAGATACCTCCTGGAGCGGGGCGGCATCACGCCCCAGGCCGTGGCCGCGCGGGCCAGGACCGCCCTGGGCAGAACGAGGAGGAGCCGATGAAGGAGGACTTCCGGCGCTCCGGCCAGTGGCGCGACGAGACCGTCCTCGACGACCTACGGCGTTCCGTCGCGAACCACCCGGACAAGCCGGCGCTCGTCTGCTACCGGGACGGCGCCGCGGAGACGGTGACCTACGCCGAGCTCGCCCGGCGCGTCGACCGCCTCGCGGCGAGCCTGGTGCGGCTGGGCGTGGGACGCGGTGACGTGGTGACCCTGCAGCTGCCCAACTCCTGGCAGCTCGTCGCGTCGATCCTCGCGTGCGCGCGGATCGGCGCCGTGGCGGGCCCGGTCGTCCCCATCATGCGCAGGCGCGAGGTCGAGTTCATGACCCGGCTCACCGAGAGCCCGGTGTACATCGCGGCGACGGAGTTCCGCGGCTTCTCGTACGCGGACATGAGCGCCGAGGTCGCCCGCGCCGTCCCGAGCCTGCGCCACCGGGTGCTGCTCGGCGGCGGTGCGGGCGAGAACGGCGGTGCCGGTGGTTACGGCGGCGGTGGCGCTGACAGCGGCTACGGCGGCGAGGACGACGGCGGGAGGGGCGGGGCGCTGGACTTCGACCTCGACCTCCTCGGCCCCGAGCCCACCCCCGAGGAGATCGAGGCCCTCGACGCCCTCGAAGCCGGCCCGGACGACCCCGCCCAGGTCGTGTTCACCTCGGGCACGACCGGTGAGCCGAAAGGCGTCGTGCACAGCCACAACACCCTGTACTCGATGAACAGGGCACAGGCCGACGTGCTTCACCTCACCGGCGAGGAGGTGACGGCGATGGGGTCCCCCACGACGCACCAGGCCGGTTACACCTGGAACTTCCTCATGCCGCTCATCCTCGGCGCGACGGCCGTGCAGGTGGACGCGTGGGACCCGGCCGCGATGCTGCGGATCCTGGAGGAGCGGAAGGTCACGTTCTTCATGGGCGCGCCCACGTTCCTCTCCGACCTCATCGAGGCGCAGCGCACCGGTCCGAGGGACCTGTCGGCGCTGCTCACGTTCGCCACGGGCAGCGCGCCGATCGCGCCGCTCCTCGTGGAGGACGCGCGGGAGGTCCTCGGCTGCCGGGTGTACGCCCTGTGGGGCATGAGCGAGAACGGCTGCGTGACGATCACCCGTCCCGAGGACCCGCCGATGCGCGCGGCCGAGAGCGACGGCACCCCCGTACCGGGGATGGAGGTCAGGATCGTCGGCCGAGGGGGCGAGCCGGTGGCCGCGGGACAACCCGGCCTGCTCCAGGTCCGCGGCGCCGCCCAGTGCCTCGGCTACTTCCGCCGCCCCGAGGTGTACGCCGAGTCGCTCACCGAGGACGGCTGGTTCGACACCGGGGACCTGGCCCGCGAGGACGGCTACGGAGGCATCCGGATCACCGGCCGGGTCAAGGACGTCATCATGCGCGGCGCGGAGAACATCCCCGTCGTGGAGGTGGAGGCGGCCCTGCTGCGGCACCCCGCCGTCAAGGACGTCGCGGTCGTCGGCTACCCGGACCGGCGGCTGGGCGAGCGCGCCTGCGCGATCCTCGTCACGGCGGACTCCCCGGCGGCCTCCCCGCTCACCCTCGACGACATGCGCGGCCACCTCTCCGGCCTCGGCATGGCCAAGCAGTACTGGCCCGAGCGACTGGAGATCGTGCCGTCGCTGCCGAGAACCCCCTCCGGGAAGATCCAGAAATTCGCCTTGCGCGACCGGCTCCGGGCTTAGGACACCACATGGACTTCGAATTCACCAGTGATCAGCAGGCGCTCGCCAAGAGGGTGCGGGAGTTCGCGGCCGACAGGATCGCCCCGTACCGCCGTGAGAGCGACGTGCGGCGCGGATACCGTCCAGGGCTCCTCGCCGAGTTGGGCGAGGAGGGTCTGTTCGCGCTCCGGATGCCCGAGGAGTACGGGGGACGCGGGCTCGACGCGACGAGCGCGGGCATCGCCCTCGAGGAACTGGCGGCGGCGGACCTGTCCGTCTGCTATCCCGTGCTCAACGCCGCCCTCATCGGCGGTGTCCTGGCGGCGAACTGCGCTCCGGAGCAGCTGGCGGGCTGGCTGCCGCCGATCTCCCGCGGTGAGTCGATCGTCGCGCTCTGCCTCACCGAGCCCGGCCACGGCACCGACGCCGCGGGCATCGAGATGCGCGCCGAGCCCGACGGCGACGGCTGGGTGCTGAACGGCGAGAAGACCTCCATCATGATCGCCGCCTACGCCACGCACGGCCTCGTCTTCGCACGGACGGGGGAGGCGGGGGCGCACGGCATCACCGCCTTCTACATCCGGCTCGACCAGGCCGGGGTGAGCCGCGAGACCCTCCCCGACCTCGGCTGCCGGTCCGGCGGGCGCGGCAGGTTCGTCTTCGACGGCGTCCGCGTCGGCCCCGAGGACGTGGTCGGGCAGCCTGGACTCGGCTTCGCGGCGGTCATGCGCGGGTTCGGCGTCTCGCGGGCGTACATCTCGCTGATGGCGCTCGGGGTCGCCAAGGCCGCGCTCGACGAGGCCATCGCCCACGCGGGCGCCAGGGAGGCGTTCGGCCGGCCCATCGGCACCTTCCAGGCGGTCGCCTTCCCCCTGGTCGAGCACGCGACCATGCTGCACGCGGCACGGCTGGTGTCGTACGAGGCACTGTGGCGCGCCGACAACGGCATGGACCCGCGGATCCCCTCCAACATGGCCAAGTGGTGGGCGCCGAAGGCGGCGATGGAGGCCGTCCACCAGTCCCTGCTGACCATGGGCCACCTCGGCTGGTCGGAGGACGGGCCGATCGCGCAGCGGCTCAGGGACGTCATCGGCCTCCAGCTCGCGGACGGCACCGCGGCGGCCACCAAGCTCGTCGTCGCGAGGAAGCTCCTCGGCCGGGAGAACGCGCCGTGACTCCCGCACGACACGACCGGTGGGGGCGGCCGAGCCGCCCCCACCGGACTTTCCTGACCCACGCACGAGGTGACGCCGCCTGACCTGGTGTGTCGCCGGTCCCGACCCACGCGCGAGGTGACGCCGCCGGACTGGTGTATCGCCGGTCCCGGCTCACGCGCGAGGTGACGCCGCCGGACGTACCCGGCCCAAAAGCATCCGATCCGCGCGGCTCAGCCGCTCTCGCTGTGGACCCGCTTCGTCTCGCGGTAGGTGCGCATCTTGGACCGCGTCCCGCACACCGCCATCGAGCACCAGCGGCTGCCTTTGTTTCGCGACCGATCGTAGAAGATCCACTCGCATCGGTGCTCGCCGCACGCCTTGAGACGCTGCCAGGAGCCGTCGGCGACGGCACCGGCGACGGCCGCGAGCACCCTGGCCAGGGCTCCGCGCACATCGGTGAGCGCGGGCCGGAGGCCGAGCTCCCCCGCCTCCCCTTCGAACCCCACGACGAGCGGGCAGTCACGCGCGATGTGCTCGATCGTGCGGCGGGCCTGGAGGTCGGGGGGGCCGCCGTTGTTCTCCCGCAGGAGCGCGCGCAACGCCTCCCTCAGGGTCACGGCGTCGCGGCGGTCGAGCTCGCCCGGCTCCACCCTCGGGTCACCGAGGCCGTTGCGCTCCAGCCAGATGGTGAGGCCCTCCACGGTGGCCAGATAGTCAGGCCCGAACTCCACGTTCACGCTGTTGACGAACGCCTGCACCAGTGCGAGCGGGCCCGGTGCCACGGCCCTGTCTCCCGGTTGTCGCTTCATCCTGACAATTTTACTATTGAACCACCTTTGCCGGTAGTGCGCTACCGATGATTTAACGGCGATCTGACGGGACTCGCGGCGCCACAATCCCCTCGTTTCTTCCTCACGCGACGTTCGCATCCCGAAAAGAAGCTCTTATCACACCCCCGTTGTCCCGCCCTCGTTACCGCCTTAGCGTAATTGCTGGTAACCGAGAAATGGCCAACCGCGAGTTCCGGAGCGCGAAGGGAAGCGACGTGACAACCGAGGTCCACCCCGCCCGCATCGCCGGCAGGGAGATCACCGGCGACACGCGTCCCCCTGGAACGTCCCGAGGCCTCGGCACGGAAAGGACTCTCAGCGATGCGGTTCGATGACATCTGGATCTCCGGCACGGGCGGCACGCTCGGCGACCGGGTGCCCATAACCCGGGCCGTCGAGGACGGCTCGTACTCGGCCGAGGTCGCCGAGAGCACCGGAATGATCTCCGTCGCCCAGTCCTCGCAGGCTCCCCCCGAGATGGCCGTGACCGCCGGAAGGCAGGCGCTCAAGGAGGCCGCCGCCCACGGGACGGAGATCGGCCCCGACACCCTCTACCTGCACAGCCACAGCCACTTCCAGGGCATCGACATGTGGCCCGCGGCCTGCTGGATCGGCGGGGAGCTGCTGGGCACCCGGATGGCCGGGATGCCGATGACCGTCTCGGCGGCGTCGAACGGCTCCCTCGCCTGCCTGGAGATCGCGGCGAGCATGCTGGCGGGACGCCCCGACCTCCCCTCCGCCCTCATCACGGTCGCGGACCGCTTCGCCCCTCCCACCAACCGCTGGTACCTCTCCCCCGGCATGGTCTTCGGTGACGGCGCCGCCTCGGCGGTGGTCACCCGGGGTCGTGGCCGGCTGAGGCTGCTGTCCTGCGCCTCGCAGACCGACACCGCCCTCGAAGGACTCTCACGCGGCGACGAGCCGTTCCGTACGGCTCCCGAACCGCACCCCGACATGAGGCGCAGGACCCGGGAGTTCCTGGCGCGCGGCGAGCTGTCGCTGCGCGACGTCCGCGCGAGGTCGGCGGCCGGGACCGCCGGCGTCGTCTCCACGGCACTGTCCGACGCCGGCCTGTCCATGGACGAGATCGACTGGCTCGTCACACCGTTCGTCGGGCGGACCCTGTTCAAGGAGAGCTTCGTACGACCCCTGAAGAGCATTCCCGGCAACACCCTGGCCGAACTCGGGCTCACGATCGGGCACCTCGGTCCCGCCGACCAGCTCTACGGCCTGCACCACCTGTTGAACGAGGACCTGCTGGAGCCGGGAGCACGGGTGCTCCTCATCGGCACCGGAATGGGATTCACATTCTCCGCGGCGGTTCTCGCGGCGGACAACGCCTGACCACTCCACCGGAAGGAACCCCGCAATGACCATCACCCACACCCCCGACGTGCTGCCCTCCCTCATCGACTCCCTCGACTCCCGCGTCACCCCGGTCGACCGGCTTTTCTCACCCGCGGCGCTGCGGGAGGAGATCCCGGTCTCGCCCACCGCCAGGGAGACCGTCCTCGGCGGACGGTACGGGGTCACCCAGGTGCTGAACGGCGAGGACGACCGGCTCGTCGTGGTCGCCGGCCCGTGCTCCATCCACGACCCCTGCGCCGCCCTCACCTACGCCGAGCGGCTCTCCGAGCTCGCGCGGCAGGTGTCCGGCTCGCTCGTGGTCGTCATGCGGGTCTACATGGAGAAGCCGCGGACCCGCCTCGGCTGGAAGGGGCTCATCAGCGACCCCCACCTCGACGGTTCGCACGACCTCAACAGCGGGCTGCGCCTGGCGCGAGGGCTGATGCTGGACATCCTGGAGACCGGCCTGCCGATCGGCTGCGAGTTCCTCGACCCGCTCACCCCCCGCTACTTCGCCGACGCCGTGTCCTGGGGCTCGATCGGTGCCCGCACCGTCCAGAGCCAGGTGCACCGGCAGCTCACCAGCGGGCTCAGCATGCCCGTCGGCATCAAGAACGCGACGAGCGGCCACGTGGAGGACGCGGTCGACGCCATCGTCGCCGCCTCGAAGGGACACGTGTTCCCGGGCATCGACGACGACGGCCTCGTCTCGATCGTCTCCACCAGCGGGAACCCCGACTGCCACGTCGTCCTGCGCGGCGGCAGCACGGCCCCGAACTACAGCCCCTCCGACGTGGCCGGCGCCCTCGCACTGCTGAAGAAGGCGGGCCTGCCCCAGCGCCTCTTCATCGACGCCAGCCACGGCAACAGCGGCAAGGACCACGAGCGACAGCCCCTCGTCGCCGCGGACATCGCGCACCGCATCGCCGGCGGGGAGACCGGCATCGCCGGGATCATGCTGGAGAGCTTCCTCGCCGCGGGCAGGCAGGACCTGATCCTGGGCCGGACGGACGCCCTCGCGTACGGGCAGAGCGTGACCGACGCCTGCGTGGACTGGGACCAGACCACCCGCATGATCCACGGGCTCGCCGAGGCCGTCGAGGCCGGGCGTGCCCTGCGGCGGGCCGGTGCCGAGGGCATCTCCTCGCAGGTCGAGCTCGCCCTCCCCTCCCCGCTGCCGGTTCTTGCCTGAGACCTCCGACCCGCTATTTCGAGAGGAACGATTCTCATGGAAACGACCAACTCGTCGCTTCCCCTCGCCCGTCCCGCCGGTGACGGCCCGCCGGGAGTTCCGCACCGGCACTCCATCCCCGTCCCCGAGAAGGCCCGGCCGCACCGGGAGACGTTCGCGGTCGCGGCCCTGGCAGGCCTGCTCCACCGCTACACCGCCGAGACCGACCTGCTGATCGGGCGGGCGGGGCGGGGTGCCGCCGAGACCGTCCGGGTGCGGGTGTCCGGCGACACGACCGCCGCGGAGCTGCTGGCCGCGATCGCGGCCGGCACCGTGGAGCCCACCACCGGCGAGCCCTGCCACGCCGTCGTCTCCACCGGCGACGCCCTCGCGAACGGCGTCCCCGCGGGTGACGTCTCCGCGAACGGCCTCTCCGCCGGTGACCTCTCCACGAACGGTGTCTCCGCGAACGGTGAGCAGCCGGGGCCGCGCGCCGCGCTGACCGTGTTCACCCGGGACACCGACGGCCTCGACCTCGTGATGTCGCGGGCGGAGTTCGACGCGGACGCCGCCGCCCAGTACGCGCTGCACCTGGGGCGGGTCCTCGACGCCCTCGCCGCCGACCCGGCCGTCACGCTACGGGACATCCCCCTGCTCACCGAGGAGGAGTCCCGGCGCATCCTCGTCGACTGGAACCAGACCGACGAGCCCGTGCCCGCCCTCTTCTTCCACGAGGTCGTCGCGGACATCGCGCGCCGGACGCCCGACGTGGTCGCGGTGGCCTGGCCCGGTGGCCGGCTCACCTTCCGCGAGCTCGACGACCAGGCCAACCAGCTCGCCCACCGGCTCGCCGCACAGGGGGTCCGCCCCCGCGACCGGGTCGGGGTCTGCTTCCCGCGCGGCGCCGAGAGCCTGATCGCGCAGCTCGCCTGCTTCAAGACGGCGGCGGCGGCGATCCTGCTGGACCCCGAGTTCCCCGACGACCGCGTCCGCTTCATGATCGAGGACGCCTCGGCCGTGGTGGTGCTCACCATGAGGGCCCACGAGTTCAAGGTGTCGGGTATCTGCCCGGTGCTCTCGCTCGACGGCACCGACTGGCGCGACGAGCCCACCACCCCCGTCAGCGAGCCGGTGAAGGCCTCAGACCTCATCCACATCTGCTACACCTCCGGCTCCACGGGCGTGCCCAAGGCCGTGATGGTGCCGCACGGCGCGGCCCGCAACCTCATCTACAGCATGCGCGTGATCTGCGGTATCACCGAGGAGTCCCGAGGGACGTGGCTCGCCGCACCCGGCTACGGCATGGTGGAGGTCGAGTGCTTCTCGGTCCTGGCCGCGGGCGCCACGGTCCACATCCCCGAGCCGTCGGTCGTGACCTCGCCCGAGTGGCTGCGCGACTGGCTCGTCTCCGAGCGGATCACCCACACCCTGCTCATGAAGGCGATGGCCGAACGGCTGTGGACGCTCCACTGGCCCGCCGAGACCGAGCTGGTCAACATCAGGATCTGCGGCGAGCGCGTGCAGTCGTGGCCCTCCGCCGACCTTCCCTTCCACGTGTTCAACCTGTACGGCTCCGCGGAGGCGACGGTGGTGGCCACGTGCGACATCACCCAGCTCGGCGTGGACCTCGGCGAGGAGGGGCGCGCCCACCGCCTGCCCCCGATCGGGCGGCCCACGCCCAACGTCAAGGCGTACGTGCTCGGCGAGAACCTCGAGGTTCTCCCGCCGGGAGTCGTCGGTGAGATCTTCGTGGCCGGCGAGAGCCTGTCGGAGGGGTATCTGGGCCGCCCGGAGGCCACCGCGGAGAAGTGGCTCGCCAACCCGATGGACCCGGTCCGCCACCCGGTGCTTTACCGGACGGGCGACGTGGCGCGCTACTGGACCGACGGGAGCATCGAGATCGTCGGCCGTACCGACAACCAGATCAAGGTCCGCGGCAACCGGGTGCACCTCGGCGAGATCGAGGCCGTCCTGGCCGCACAACCGGGCGTCGGCCAGGCGGCGGTGCTGGCCAGGAAGGACGGCCAGGGAGACGTCCAGCTGGTGGCCTACATCGAGCCGCGCCCCGGGCCCGTCCCCGAGGTGCGGGACCTTCGAGCGGCGCTGCGCCAGACGCTTCCCTCGTTCATGGTGCCGGCGGCGTACGTCGTCGGCGGTCTCCCGACGACGACGAACGGCAAGATCGACCGGACCGCGCTCCCCGAGCCGCCCCGGTCCCGCCCTGACGTCGGCAGCCCCTACCAGGAGCCGCGCAACGACATCGAGCGGACCCTGCAGCAGATCTGGGCGAAGACGCTGGAGCTCGAAGGCATCGGCATCCTCGACAACTTCTTCGAGCTGGGCGGTGACTCCCTGCGCGCGGCCCGCCTGACCGACCGGATCCGCGAGGCCTTCGACGTCGACGCCGACATCGACGACCTGTTCGACGAGGCGAGCATCGAGCGAATGGCCTGCACCATCGCGGAGGCGAAGAGGGGCTGAACCGCCGATTCTCATGGAACGGCGCCAACGAAGCCGCCGACCTCCGTGAAACGGCACCGCTGAAAAGGACCGGCCCCGGCATTTGCCGGGGCCGGTCCTCGTGTCGAGGCCCCGGAGCCTGCACATTCGTTCCGCCAACCTTTTTCCGCGACTCCCGCTCATTGTTCACATCCTGAGAAGAATGCCTTATCACAGGGCCGTTGTCCCGCCCTTAACGGCGACCTACCGTAATAGACAACAGTCACAAGAATGGCCGAAAAACCGGAGTCGAAACCCGTTCTATATGCGGGAAAACGTCGTCGGCGACAACGGCATAAAGCATTTGATTCCGGAGGTGTCAAGCGCATGCAGGCCGTCGTCGTCTGGTGGGACCTACGGGAGTCGGACCAGACCGTCGAATCGCTCCGCGCGTTCCTGCGCGACGAGGCGGTGGACCGCTTCTCCGGGATTCCCGGGCTGCGCCTGAAGTTCTGGATCTCCGACCGGAGCAGCGACCGTTGGGGCGCCGTGCTGCTCTGGGAGTCGGCGGAGGCCGCGGCGGCACCACTGCCGGCGAGGGCCGCCGAACTGATCGGATCCCCGCCCGTCCAGCGCTCCGTCTTCGATGTGGAGGCCACCACCGAGGGCATCTTCGACGTCGCCGAACTGGCGGGCCGTGGCCTGGCCCTGGAGGGATGACGAGGACATGGCGAGGATTCTCATTGCCGGTGGTGGCATCGGCGGTCTCGCGGCGGCGTTGAGCGTCGCCGATCGGGGACACCGGGCGATCGTGCTGGAACGCCAGGCCACATTCGCCGAACTGGGCGCCGGAATTCAGCTGGCACCGAACGCCTTCCACGCGCTCCGCCACCTCGGTGTCGGCGAGGCCGTGCGCGAGCGGGCGGTCTTCATCGACGAGTTGCGCTTCATGGACGGCACGACGGGCGAGCGGGTGGCCAGCATGCCGCTGACCGACGGCTACCGGCGCCGGTTCGGCGACCCGTACGCGGTGGTCCACCGGGGCGACCTGTACCAGGCGCTGCTCGACGCCTGCCGCGCGTCCGGCGACATCGAACTGCTCGGCAACCGATGGGTCACCCGGTACGAACAAGGCCCGACCGGCGTCACCGCCCTCACGGACACGGGAGAGCGGTTCGCCGGTGCCGCCCTCATCGGGGCCGACGGCATCCGCTCCGCCGTCCGCCGTCAGCTCGTCGGGGACGGCAGACCCCGGATCTCCGGGCACACCATCTACCGTTCGGTCATCCCCATGGAGAAGGTCCCCGCGGAGCTGCGGTGGAACACCGTCACCCTCTGGGCGGGCCCGAAGTGGCACTTCGTCCACTACCCGATCGGCGGCGGGAGGTTCCTGAACCTCGCCGCCACCCGGGACGACGGCGCCCGCGAGGAGCTGGCGGGCGAGCCCGCGGACCGGTCCCACGTGCTGGGCGAGTTCCCCGGCCTGAGCCAGACGGCCCGCGCCCTGCTGGAGCTGGGCGAGGAATGGCGGACCTGGGTCCTGTGCGACCGCGACCCGGTCGACCGCTGGACGGACGGGCGGGTCGCCCTGCTCGGCGACGCCGCGCACCCGATGCTGCAGTACGCCGCCCAGGGCGCGTGCATGGCGCTTGAGGACGCGGTGGTGATCGGCAGGCTGCTCGACTGCGACGAGGACGCCTTCACCCAGCGCCTGGAGAAGTACAACGCCGAACGCCGCGAGCGCACGGCCAGGACCCAGCTGGTGGCCCGCGCGATGGGGGAACGCCTCTATCATCCGGCGGGCGCCGAAGCACGGGCGCGGAACGCGATGCTGTCCTCCCTCACGGTGGACGACCTGCACGACAAGGTGGCCTGGCTGCACGGCGCCCGCCACTTCGGATCCGGCCTGGACTTCGGCTCGGGCTCCGATTTCGGCTCCGGCTCCAGGGACCTCGGCGTATCCGGGGAACACCTGGTGTCCGACGACCTCCTCGAACTCAGCCTCAGTGAAGGAGTGGCCCGGTGAGCAGGTTACGTTGGCTGACCGCGGGAGAATCGCACGGACCCGCCCTCGTCGCGACCCTGGAGGGGCTGCCCGCCGGTGTGCCGGTCACCACCGGCATGCTGGCCGACGCGCTCGCCAGGCGGCGGCTGGGCTACGGCCGGGGCGCGCGGATGCGGTTCGAGATGGACGAGGTGACCATCCTCGGCGGCGTGCGGCACGGGCTGACCCTGGGCTCGCCGGTCTCGATCGTGGTGGGCAACACCGAGTGGGCCAAGTGGGAGCAGGTCATGGCGGCCGACCCCGTCGGCCCCGAGGTGTTGGAGGGACTGGCGCGCAACGCCCCGCTGACCAGGCCCAGGCCAGGCCACGCCGACCTGGCGGGCATGCAGAAGTACGGTTTCGGCGAGGCCCGTCCGATCCTGGAGCGAGCGAGCGCGCGGGAGACGGCCGCGCGGGTGGCGCTGGGCGCGGTGGCCCGCTCCTACCTGCGGGAGACGGCCGGGGTCGAGCTCGTCTCGCACGTCGTGGAACTCGCCTCCGCCAAGGCCCCCGACGGGATCCTTCCCGTCCCCGCGGACGCCGGGAGGCTGGACGCCGACCCGGTGCGCTGCCTGGACGCCGACGCGAGCAAGGCGATGGTCGCCGAGATCGACCGGGCTCACCGGGACGGTGACACGCTCGGCGGCGTGGTCGAGGTCCTCGCCTACGGGGTCCCCGTGGGGCTCGGCTCCCACGTGCACTGGGACAGGCGCCTCGACGCGCGGCTGGCCTGCGCCCTGATGGGCATCCAGGCGATCAAGGGCGTCGAGGTCGGGGACGGCTTCGCGCTCGCCCGTACGCCGGGGTCGAGGGCGCACGACGAGATCGTGCCGACACCCGAGGGCGTGAGGCGGACCTCGGGCCGCTCCGGCGGCACCGAGGGCGGTCTGAGCACGGGCGAGGCGCTGCGGGTGCGCGCGGCGATGAAGCCGATCGCGACCGTGCCACGAGCCCTCGCCACCGTGGACGTCACCACCGGCGCCCCCGCGCGTGCCCACCACCAGCGGTCGGACGTGTGCGCGGTCCCGGCCGCGGGAATCGTCGCCGAGGCGATGGTCGCGCTGGTCCTGGCGGACGCGGTGGCGGAGAAGTTCGCCGGGGACTCGGTGGCCGAGACCCGCCGCAACGTCCGCGGCTACCTGGACCACCTGCCCATCGGCTGACGCGTCCCCGGGGAGCGGCGGACCGACCGGCGCGGCCGATCGAGGTAGCGCCAGCTGTACCACGGGTCTCCAGTTCGCGGGATCGAAGTGATGATCTCCCCCGCGACATGCTTCGAAGGTCGGCAAGTGACCCTCGAACAAGGAGTTCCGATGTTCAGCCCCACCTCCCCCCGCTCCCGTTTCCTCGCCTACGGGCTCGCCGTGATGATCGCCGCAAGCGCCGCCGCCGCGCCGGTCGCCGCCTCGGCCTCGACAAAGGCGTCGGCGTCGGCCGGTTTCGACGGCGACGTGCAGAAGGCGCTCGACGGGCTGATCGGCGATGAGTTCCCCGGCGCGCTCGCCTCGGTGCGCGACCGCGAAGGGCGCGTCACCGGCTACACCGCGGGCGTCGGGAACCTGCAGACCCGGGAGGAGGTGCCGGTCGACGGCCGGGTGCGCATCGCCAGCAACACCAAGACGTTCGTCGCCACCGTCGTCCTGCAGCTCGTCGGCGAGGGCAAGATCAAGCTGG
Organism: Streptosporangium sp. NPDC050284; assembly: GCF_044459525.1. Classification (NCBI taxonomy): domain Bacteria; kingdom Bacillati; phylum Actinomycetota; class Actinomycetes; order Streptosporangiales; family Streptosporangiaceae; genus Streptosporangium; species Streptosporangium sp. NPDC050284. Next base: position 210,532 of record NZ_JBITIZ010000005.1, on the reverse strand, counting down.
ACGGGCCGATCGAGACGTACCTGCCCGGGATGATCCGCGGCAAGGCAGGCGACGGACGTAAGATCACCGTCCGCCAGCTTCTCCAGCACACCAGCGGCCTGCCCAACTACACCCGCTACATGGACCAGGACATCTCCAAGACCCGGAACCGCTATGTCGAGGCGAGGGACCTGGTCGACGTGGCCCTGAAGCACAAGGCGTCGTTCAAGCCGGGCAAGGGCTGGGAGTACAGCAACACCGGCTACACCCTGCTCGGCCTGATCGTGCAGAAGGTCACCGGTCGGCCGATCGCCGAAGAGGTCACCAAGCGGGTCATCGACCGCGCCGGGTTGCGTGACACGTACTGGCCGGCCGCCGGTGAGCGGGGCATCCAGGGCCCGCACCCCCGCGGTTACCTGGCGGGCAAGTCCAAGGGTAAGTTCACCGACATCACCACGTTGGACCCCTCCTGGGGCGGTGCGGCCGGCCAGCTCATCGGCACCCCGAAAGACCTCAACACCTTCTTCCTCGCCCTCCTGGACGGCAAGCTGCTCAAGCCCGCGCAGCTGACGGAGATGAAGAAGACGATGAAGGCACCCGGGTTCCCCGAGGGCTGGCAGTACGGGCTCGGCGTGGTCAGCATGAAGATGAGCTGCGGCGTCATCGGCTGGGGCCACGGCGGTGACATCGACGGCTACGAGACCCGCGTCGCCGCCACCACCGACGGCCGGGCGGCCTCGGTCGCGGTGACCGCCCTGCCCAGCAGCGAGGCCGGAGCGATGAACGTGATCAAGGCCGTCGACACCGCCCTGTGCGGGTAACGGACGGCCGCCCCCTCGCCTCCGCGCCGTCCTGACGGCACGCGGAGGCGTCGCCGTTCCGGTGACACGGGACGCGGAGGCGCCGGTGACACGGAGGACCACGGGGGCGCTCGTCCGGACGTCAGCCGCGCTCGTAGGGGATCTTCTCGCCCGCCTCGATCGCGACCGGCAGCCGGTTCTCCTCCGGCGGCAGCGGGCAGGTGGCGAGGTCGGTGTAGGCGCACGGCAGGTTCGTGGCCCGGTTGAAGTCCACGGTCACCTGGTTGTCGGCATCGGGCACCCCGAGCTGCAGGACGCGGTTGGCGGCGTAGGTGGTCACGCCGGAGGTCGCATCGGTGAACAGGGCGATCAAGCTGCCCGGCGCGTGGCCGTTGAACACCGTCAGGCTCAGCGTCTGCCCGTCGAGTTCGAACTCGACCCGCCCTGGCGCGTCGTAGACGTGCCTCAGCCCTTCCACCGCCGCCCCGACGTCCGTCGGCCGGGGCTCGTCGAACGGCAGGTAGCGGCCGACGACCAACCATCGCGGGTCCGGAGGGAACACCGGAGTGCCGGCGAACGCGACACGCAGCGGGTGGTCCGGGTGTCTGGGCCGGACGATGTCATGCCCGCCCCGCTTGGCCACCTCGATCACCGTTTCACCCCAGACGGCATTGATCGAACCGCGTTCGGGGATGTGGCCGAACACGTACCGGCCACGCACAGGCGTGCCGTCCACGACCAGTTCCTCCGCGTCGCCGAGGGTCACCACGACGCCCTCGCCGCCGGTCGACCACTCCCCTGGGGCATCCGGCAGGCGCTGTGGTTCAGACGTCAGCCAGTGCAGGTTCGTGACGGCGAGGAACCCGTGGGGATCGGCCAGCGCTCTCTCGTGCCGGTGGTGCCAGTCCTGCCATTCCTGGACGTACGCCGCCACGTCGATCACTTTGGCTGCCATGGCTGCTCCTCAAGATGCGCGAGATTTTTCATACTATTCCTACCTTTTAGATTGGTTTATGTCCAGCATTGATATTCGGACGACCAGAACACACTCAACCATCAGGTCCATCCCCTCACGAGGCGACCACTGGACACTCGGGCCTCCGCGCCGTCCTGACGACACGCGGAGGCGTCACCGTTCCGGTAAGTGGTGGCCTGTGACCGAAGGAGATACCACTGGGATCAGAATCCCTCGGTGGTTACCACGGGGCCGCCTGTCAGGTAGTTGATCAGCGCGGTGCGAGTGGTGGACACGAATGCCTGGGGTATCCGGTCTGCCGGGTGCCAGGCGACGCGCGCGTGTTTGCGAGGTTCGGCGTTGACCGGGGTACCGCTCCAGGTGTCGGTGACGAAGACAACGGTGACGAAGCCGTTCGGTGCCTCGACACCCCAGGAGCAGTGGATGAGACCGGCTACTCGGAGGTCGGCGGGGTCTACGACCAGTCCGGTCTCCTCCTTCAGTTCGCGGACCGCGGTTTGGGTGATCACTTCGCCCTTGCTCGCCTTGCCAACAGGAAGGTCCCAGTGGTTGGGGGCGAACTTCGCTCTGGCCGCTCGCTGTATGAGGAGGACTCGTTGCCGCGTCTGGTCGTGGACGATGACGGCGGCGACGAGGAGGGTGTGTGCTTCGAGCGCGGGGGGCAGGGCAGTGCCGGGCGTGGGCATGGACACGATCCTTTCACGCGGCGGTGGCCGCGTGCCGGATGCGCTGTTCCAGCAAGGCCGCGCCGGGAACGCCTCTGCGCTTGTATACGGCGAGGGTCGGTCGGATGCTCGCCAGGGCGGTTCTGCTCCGGCTTGACGCCATTCCTTCGGCGAGGTCGAGTGCCTGGCTCCAGGCTCCGATCGCCTCGTCGGCTCTTACCTGAGCGGCAAGGCAGTCCCCGAGATCCATGTGGGTGAGCAGGTGGACGCGTGGAAAAGCGACGGGGTCCCAGGATGTGAAGGCCGCCCGGTGCCGGGCCTCGGTGCCCACATGGTCGCCGATTTCGGTGAGCGTCCTGGCGGTATGGGAGTCGACGGTGCCGGAGGCGGGTCCCGTGAGGAGCGAGTATGAAGGCTGTGGGTCGCCTGGTCGGGAGAGGGCGTCCTCGGCCGCGAGAAGCGCTCTCGCTGCTCCGGCCTTCTCACCGAGAGTGGCGTGGGAACGGGCGTGCGTGATGTGCAGAAGCGCTTCGGTGGCACCGTCACAGCGACCTTCAGCGCGTTTGAGGGCGGCTTCGATGAGGTCCCGGCTGTGCTTATGTTCCTTCAGGCTGAGCGCTTGGTGGGCGATCGCGCGCATCATCCAGGCGGCGTGGGCACCCGGGTCGGCCTCGACGGCGAGTTGGAAGCCGGTGAGGTAGTACCGCTGGGCCGCGCCTTCATGCCCGAGGTCGTGATGCTTCCAGCCAAGCAGCCAGGCGAGCTCGGCAGTGGCACCGAACGCGTCGCGACGTGTCGCTTCGTCGGCGAAGCGGCCGGACAGCATGGGGGCGACGGTATCGGCCAGGTAGGCGGCAACGGTAGTGAGGCCGTGGCCCCCGCCGAGGCGCTCATCGGCCGCGCCGAACGCTTTTGTGATCTGCCGGACGACGGCCACTTCTCTGGCACCGACTCGCGCGCTGCCGGTCCGTGCCCGCAGGAGTCTGCTCACCGCCTCTGAGTCGTAGCCGAGAGGCAGACTCACCCGGTCCGTGATGTAGACAGCGGTGGCGAGGAAGCTTCTGTTCTCGATATCGGCCCGGCTGAGCATGGTCGCGGTTTCGACGGGGTGTGCGCCTTCCAGCACCGGCGACTCGTCGGCCTGGAAACCGAGCTGCAGCTTCGTCACCGGACGTCCGGCGCGGCGCGAGAGGGCCTCGACGAGGTAGCCGACAGTTCGTTCATTCGGTTCAACGCCCGCAACCCAATGCGCGATGGCGGACTTGTTCGTCCGCAGAACTTCCCCGTTCTCCGCAGCGACTCGCACAACGGCGCGCGCCACGCCCTCGTAGCTCAAGCCCGAAGCCACGATCATCCCCCGCAGCAGGTCGTTGGGGGAACGCTGGCCGGAGTACCTCGCCATCGGAACTCCCTACGGATAAACCGATTAAACGTTCTGCGACGCCATTGACCATAGCCGCCCCGAGCCCGGAGGGCCACTCTTAGTAGGAACCCGAACACGGAGCGCGAAAAACCCTCTCCCCTACGGTCCCGCACGGGTGCCGCTGCCTGTCCTCTCGAACGGAGAACGAAGTGTCCACTGCCATTCACAACAAGATCAGCATCGAGCTGCCCGAGGTGTTCGATCCCCGCTGGAGCCGTATCCCCGGCATCACCGTGGACGGCCACCGCGTCACCCTCGACCCCGAGGAGTATTTCTTCAAGTTCACCAACCACACCTGGCTCGTCATCCCCTGGCAGCAGGTGCGGCGCGACATGCTCGACGCTCACGAGACCCCGGACACCTCGTTGGAGCAGCTCGCGCTGGACTACATCCGCGCCAACGCCACGCCTACCAGCGACGCAGCGACCGTCCTGCAGATCGGGTGGGAGGTGTACCGGTACATATTCCGCGCCGAGCATCTGGCTGATCTCGGTATGCCGGAGATCACCGAGGAGCATCTGATGATGCTCCGGCAGGCGGGCACGTTCATGGCGCTCAACAAGGTCGAGCTGACCGGCGAGATCTCCAACATCGGGCCTGCCTGGTTCTTCAACTCCACCACCCGCGCGGTGTTCGACCTCACCGACGCCGAGGGTGACCTGCTGGACGAGGTCTACCACGGCGGTTGGTTCAACGAGACCCGCCGTCTGGAGCTCGTGCGCGCCCACACCGCTCTCGGCGGCCGTCTCGTCCACGGATGCCAGTCCGTCCCGAACCAGACCGGCGGCGCGGTCGTCCCTTACGGCGCTCCGCTGGAGAAGTTCCGCAGCGAGCTGGCCACGATGAAGGACAGCTGGATCGCGGCCGTCGAAGCCTGCCGCATCCCGACCACCGATCGATAAGGAAGGTCCAAGACCTTGGACACCATCGAGGTGAACGCTCTGCTCGCCCGGCTGCTGGACAACCTCGGGCAAGGGCCAGCCGAACGCGAGGAGATCCGCGTCTGGGCACGTTCGGGCGTGGAACGCCTTCACCTGGCTGACGGAACCTCGGTGGTGTTCAAGTACGCCGAAGGCCCCTTCGCCGCTGAAGACCGCGCCTTGGCGGTTGCCGAGGCGGGCGGGTTGCGGGTCCCGGCCCGCCTGGCGGTCGACCGAGCACCTGGATTGCTCGGAATGCTGCTGACCGACCTCGGCACGGCCGGTCGGCAGGCAACCGACGCCGAAGGTGCCGCTCTGGCTGTTCGCGTTCATGCCATCTGCGACACCAAAGACTTGCCGACCGTGGACGGGATGTGCCTGGCCGCGATGCCCGAGCAGATCCGTGCGCGCCTCTCTCACCTCGACGGCCCCAGACGTGACCTCGGCGCACTCACCGAGACCGCTCGCGGCCTGGCGAAGGTCGCCGATGCCCGCTCCGTCGGAACCGATCTTCCGCCGTTCGGGCTGTGCCACTCCGAATGGCATCCGACCTCCGTGCATCTCACGGAGACCGAGACGCACCTCCTGGACTTCGCGCGGGCGTTCCACGGTCCCGGGCTGCTCGACCTGGCGTCCTGGCACGGCACAATCGATGCTCCCGACACCGGCAAGCTCAACGAGCTCATCACCTCCTACGTCGCCGCCGACGGCCCCGAGGAAGCGGCGGCCTCAAGAGGCGGGTTGAGTTCCGCCCGCTGGGCGCTCGGCTGGCACCGGGTCTGGGTGGCCGACTGGTTCACCCACCAGCTCACGATCGGGTGGGCCGAAGGAGCCGAAGACGCATGGATCTCCGCGATCTCCCGCCACCTCACCGAAGCCGCACTTCTCCTACGAGCCTGACCGTCCGCGACCGGTTCGAGTGGACCCGAGCCGCAGGAATCGGCCCTCCACCCACGGTCTTCGGCGATCTGGCAGGCAGGCGGGTCGTCGAACTCGGCTGCGGCAGCGGACACAACCTCGCCCACCTCGCCATCCATCACCACGCCGAGGGGGTCGGCATCGACCACGACCCTCTCAAAATCCAGCGTGCCCGGACCCTCTACGCAGGTCTTCCCCGTCTCGCCTTCATCCGGACAGACGCAGCCGCCTACCTCCGATCCCGCCCACCCGAGTCCATCGACCTCTGCCTCTCGATCTTCGGCGCCTTCTCGTTCGTCGAACGCGCCGACCTACGCCCGCTCCTGACCGCGGCCGCCTGCGCCCTTCGCCACGGCGGACGACTCGCTCTCACCCTGCGCGCGACCGACACCACGGACCTGGTCCTCATCTACACCAGGAGTTGACCAATGCACCTTCTGTGCGACATCGACGGCGTCCACATCCCCTTCCCCGGCCCCGCTGGAGAGATTCCCAACGGCTTCCGCACTCACCACGTCACCCCCACCGGCTACAGCGAGCCCGTCGCGATCTGGCTCAACCCCGCCACCGGCCGCCTCGTCCTCGACCTGACCACCCGCTACGCCCTTACCCCCGTGTGGTGCACCAGTTGGCGTGCAGACGCTGCACCCCTCGTCGGCAGCCTTCTCGGCCTGCCGACCTGGGACCACATCGACCTGCCTCGCCTCCCGCTCACCACCAGCCACCCCAACGGTTACCTCTGGAAACGCGACACCATCACCCGGCTCTTCAATGACCAGCCACTCGTCTGGATCGACGACGACTTCACACCCGCCGATCAGACCTGGGCCGGCGACCGCACCGCGACCGGAGTCCTCACGATCCTGATCCAGCCGAACCCCTACCTCGGGCTGACAGTTGCTGACCTCGAAGCGACCGGTCTTAACAAGATCGCAGAATGGCGTTCGCACGCACGCGCCGGAAAGTGCGTTCACTATGGGGAATCCATGCCTGATGGCCCAGCCGACGTAGAGCCGCTGACATGACACCCCTCCTTCCGTTCATGACCCGCTGGCACGCCTCCGGTCCCCCGCAGGACCTGCGGACCGCATCACCGGTCAGCCGCGACCAGGAACTCGCCGGAGTGCGGCGTCCGTGTCGGAAGGCTGTGTGACATGCCCGAACGCCTCAAACACGTGGGGAGGCGGAGCCGTGTACTGAACTTGACCTTGATGGGCGAGTTGGTACCCGATACCGCCACGTACCGCGCGTTTGATCACCGGCCGCCAACCGGCGGCCGGAACACCCATCCTGGAAGTAGATCAGCGATGCACCGAGGAAAGTGGGGCTATGCCAGCCCCGAGGAATGGCTCCGAGTGCCGGGGCCAATGGTGTGGCGACGCACCTTCCCCGGCACCCGTCAGCAGGTGTCCGAGGCCCGCCACTTTGTCGAAGGGCTCTTCGCCGGAACCCCGCGTAGCGACGATGCGGGGACGATCGCGGCGGAGTTGTGCAACAACGCCGTACTCCACACCGTCTCCGGACATGACGACGGCTGGTTCGGCGTCGAAGTCGTCCTGGACGACCTCGCGTACCTGGCCGTCACCGATCTCGGCGGAGCCGGACGCCCCCTCCTCACCTCCTCGGCGGGCGGGAAGCTCGTGGAGGGCGGGTTCGGGATCCTTCTCGTAGAGGCACTCGCTCTGACCATCGGCGTCCATGGAAGCCCGCAGCTCGGCCACACCGTGTGGGCCGACATCGACCTCACCCTCAAAACCGAGACCGCGCAGGAGGACCTGGTGGTCGCTATCGCCTAGGGGAGGCCCAGCCTGTTCATACCAGGCTGGCCCTCCTTCACCGAAGGATAAGGCCAACGCTTCACCCACCGAACCCCGTCCGCCGCACTCCCGCTGTAACGCAGGAGAACGGCGGGCGGGGCTTGTCATCTCTGCAGCCGTTCCTTCTGGTCCGAAGCAAAACGGCGGCGTGATCACCGCGTGCGGCGCTGACAGGGCCGGTGGCGGCATGTGACACCCCTGGAGGGAAGCTCACCCATCGGTGTCACGGTTGCACGCTGGGACGGTTGCCGCTTCAGCGAAACATGTCCTCTAGGCGTTCGGCGAACTGGATAGCCTCATCCCAGCCCTGGCGGACAAACGTTTCAAGTAGCGTTCTCACCGCGGTCATACACTTTGGACTGCTGACAATCAACTCGCGGTGATCAGCGAAGTAGCGTTGTATAAGCTGAAGCACCGCGCTAAGAGCCAATGGTTCTCGCGCATAGTTGGCGTCACCTCCGGCCGCTCGGACTGCCCCCAGGAGCGCCCGCTCGGGTGCATGAATGCTGATGTGATCTAGCGTTTGAATAATATGATGAGTAACTTTGGGGTGGCGCACGAGACTGTAGCCCTCCAGTAGCGGAAAAGCATGTTCGGCGAATGCTTTCTGTATCGATGTGGCCCGTTCTCCCTGAGTTTTATCACCATTGGTTGCGCCACTCGCGAAATAGATGTTCTGAACGACGCCATCGGCGACCTTCGCTGCATTCGTCGCTCGCTCTGTATTTGGCGTGACTGCCGCATTCTCGTCGGCCCACGCCTCTCCAACTGCTGGCAGGGGGAGCTTGAGCAAGGCAAAAGCCCGCTGTTGCGATACCGAGGAGTTCGTATCCTCTGTATTTAGGAAGCGCCGTAGCCAACTCGGCACCCGCTCCGCTCGGCGAGGATTTTCCAACGGAGAGGATAGCCAAGCCTGCAGCGTACCGTGGGCATAAGGGGTCCCATATTGAGTGGCCATAATAACGAGCAGATTTACGACCAACCCAGCGTAGCCTTCATCGCTGAGCTTTGCGTCACCGGTCGAGCCTGTCGCGAGAATTTCCCATTGAGGCTTGGTGGCGATACGCCGGAGAATCTCATCAACTTCGAGGGGGAGATCATGGCGATACCCGCTGAGCAGTGAAATCAGAATCGCCTGCACCTGCGAATCCATTTCGGAGCAGAGTCGTGCCTCGAGATCCTCAAGTGCCGCCCTCTCCTCAAAAAGGAATGGAATTGCCTCCGCACTGAGCATCCTGTAGAGCGCATTGGGCGAGTTAAGGAAGGGGGTTACAGCTTCCGATAGCTCGTTCTGATGCTCAGCTAGCCATTCGGGTCTCCCCGCGAGAGTGGTGATGCCCTCAACGGCCTCTACGGTGATCGTGGCGCTCCAAACGCGCCACCCAGGTTCGACTTCATCATGTTGTGGAGGACTTGCCGCAGATGGCAGCGCTGCTTGGAGAACAGCCAGGACATCGCACCCCAAAGGCTGCCCGGGCCGAGCGAGCACACTATGCGCAAGTTGCCGGGCTCCTTGAACCAGTAGGAAACGGTCTTCTTCTGTGGCTGTCTGAGATGCGTCAGTCTGGAGCTGCCGTCGCAGAGCCGCCCAACTTTCGGCAAGCTTCTCGTATCCCATCCGACGGATATCGAGGTCATGGTCGCTCGCTCTCTGGAGCGCTTCAGCAACATCGGCAGAAGAACCCCCACTTACGCCACCGTCGTCAGCGTTGTCATCCTGCGGCTCCTCTGCCATCCAGAACAGGGAGTCGTCCGCAGGGTCACTGTCCTCACGACCACGATGGAGCCGCTGGTCATCTCGGTCGCCGCTGGCGAGCTCCTCAAGGTGCTGGAGCGCTTCAGGTTCGCTGATCTTCCTACGATCGAGTGGGCCTAGGAGCGCATCGCGTTGGCGGCGCTGCCATTCCTGCCTGCGGGGGTCGTCGACCTCACCGGCTTCTGGGCTCGTGGCGCTGAGAATCGCTGCCTCGATCCGGCGGTGAATCGCAATGTCAAGTTCTGGCGATAGGCGTGCGGCTACGAGCCCAGCTGCACCCCGCGTCTGGCCTCGTTCGAAGATGCCGGCTTCCAGCGTCGGAACAAGTAGGTGCGCGAGAGCCGGGGACTCGGCATTGGCCGCCTGCATCAGGAGACGCTGCCAGACCTCGCCGTGCGACAAGGTGGAGATCAAGAGCTGAACAATCTGGCGAAGCTCCTGCTGGTCGGCGCTTCCGTTTTGTTCAGCGTTGGTCAACCCTGAGCTCACATGCTCAGCCTTCGCCTGAATCTCAACGATGACGGCGTCGACAGCCTTCTCCAGCTCGGAGTGCCCTCCCGCGTAGCGCAGAGTATCGCCATAGCGAATGCGCGGCCTTCGGCCAGTGTCAGTGCTGCGGTCGTACTGGAACATCCGCGGCACTTCCGCAATCCGTATTAGCAGCCGAACGGCAGCCTCAAGATCGGCAGATGCAATCTTGGGAAGATTCTCGCAAACACTCCAGCGGAGATGATTCAGATCTTGCTGAAGATTGCTGGTGAGTCCAAGAATCCGACTATCCGTAAAGCTGGTAACCTGCTGGCGATCTTCCTCATACTCCCAGGGCGCTGCCGCGATCTCAACAGCAATTTCTGCATTTCTCTTGGCGATATCCGGCAGGCACTGGATGAGCACTCTGGCCATCTCGAAACCCCAGGCTCGCAGCACTTCATGCGAAAGTACGACGCGTGCGATCGGCTCACAAGCAGTTCCATCGAGGGGGATCGCGCGAGCGAGAGGCCACGATAGCATCTTCCCAATTCGTGCTCGGGCAGGATCGTTGACATCCTCCAAGGCAACAGCCATGCAGTCAACAACAACCTGCACCCAATTATCTCTTGCTTCTATGTTAGGCAGGGATATCCCGGAGCCAGCCGCACGTCTGAGCAGCTGAGCCGCGTCCAGCGCAAGGGAGACGTCATCAGTAGCGCGAGCCGCACGCGCAAGGTCTTCAACAAATGGCGAGAATGCCCCAAATGGACTGGGCTGCAAATCTGAGTTGGCTATCGCGGCCGCGATCAAGAAAGCCATGCGGCAAGCGTTGGAGCTCGAGTTTTCGCGGGCTCCAACGGCAGGGGTGCGGCGCAAGCATGCCTCCGCAAGGGAAGCCAAGTCATCAGGTGAAAGAAGCTCGCGGCTACATACGGTGGCCGCTGCAGCGGCGGCTAGGTGATGCCCTGATGTCTCCGCATTGAGCCTGAGGGCGAGCCGCCAGAATTCATGCCTTGTCGGGTCATTTCGCCAAGCGATAGCCAGCCGGTATTCCATGCTGGGCCGCAGGAGTAGGGCCAGGTTGGGCTCGGCGTCCAACTCCTCTGCAAGACTCTCTGCGTGGGAGGTCTCGCCGAGCGCCAACATGCTGGCCGCAAAGTCGAAAAGCACCGGATGGCCGAAAGCGATCGGCGGCTGCGGCTGGCCGATTGCCCGCGGCAAGTCACGGAGAACGCCATCGCTCACCAAACCCTGCAAAGCAGCGGCGTCGACGTCAGGCAGATGAGCGACCTGCTGTCGGCGATCAGCGATCATCTGGGCAACGACCTGTGTGAGTGCCGAAGCCCGTTCCCACGGATTCGTACCACCTTCGACTACCCGAACCCGCCAGTACTGGTCGAGCAAGTCAAGCCGGTTGCGAATGCTGCCGTGCTCGCGGAGGGCGCCATCAGCCAGCAGTTGCGAGGCGATGTCCAAGTTGAACGGATTGCTCAAGAGCTGCTGCAACCTGCTTCCGGCAGCTCGGAGGAGGTCGGCAAGCGCGGGGCTCTCTTGCAGAAGGCTCTCTAGCTCCCCTGGTAGCAGGTCCTCGACCAGAAAGTGGCGGACGCTCTGAAGTGAGGAATCAAAATGAGCAGAGGCGACGGGCGCGCCGCGGAACATCGCGCGCCATTTACGGCCGTTGCGCAGGTCAAAACGCCTGACAGTGGCAACGATCTCCCAGCGGCTGCCTGCAAGCTGCTGGGCTAGCGTTGGTAGCCACTGAGAGGCATTCTCCCCACGGGTCTGGTCCAGGCCATCCAGCATTAATCTGCCGGGACGAGTGCCCGGCCAGCCCAGCAAGATGTCCTTGATGTCGTGCTCGAGGTTCAGCTCCAGACGGGTCTGGCCAGCGGACGCTCGCAGCTGCTCAGCGCTCAGGAGGACGACGTCGTTTCCCTGATCGACCAGATAAGTGGCCAACTGACATAGCAGTGCCGTCTTGCCTGTACCAGGCTCACCTGTCAGCGCGAAGCTGCCCTCCACAGCGTGCAGGATTGGCCCAACTTCTCGCTCAAGCGTCAGGTCTCCTTCGGGAGCCGTGAGAGTGAGCGCGCTGCCGAGCACTGCGATGTTGTTTCTGGTGGTCTGCCGTAGGTGAGCGATGTCTCTCCGCAACCGGGTTACTGGCCTGAGACGGAAGCGTCGTTCTTCAAGCTCGGCCACTAGCGAGTCACGGTCAATCCATCTTTGGCTTTCCCCGAGTTCGTGGCCGATGGCGACCAGCGCCTCCCAGAGGTCACGCGCCTGGTCCTGGTCGACCAGCATGTCGTTGAGCATCACCTGAACCGTTTGGTATTCGAGGCCATCGTCGCGCAGGTTTAAGGCTCGAACGACGAGAGGGCTGAGGAGCCGCCGTAGGGCGGCGTCATCGGCTGGCCCGCCTTTGCGTTCCTCCCACAGCCGCCGCAGATGGGCGAGAAGCACGCCGAGGGCATCGCGCTCGGGTTTGTTGGTAGCGGCTTCCTCCAAGGGAACCGCCTCAGGATGGGTACGCAGGCGATCTGTCACTCTAGCTAGGTAATCCCTGACGGTTACCGGCGCCTGCTCGTCACCAAGCAGCAGCACCCGGTCGATATTCCAGTCAAGGGACCGCAGCAAGTGCTGGTTCGGAGGTGAGCTAGGAACCTCGTCGATCACGGCGTCCACAAGTTGCCGAAGTGCTTCAGCCAGCGCGCCGTCTTCAGCACTGGCGAGCTGAAGCCTCTTCTTTGCCTGGACCGTCAGCCAGCCGCCCGCATCTGTGACGGCGCCGACGTCGTCAACGGGCCGGGCGGTCTGGCTGCCAACACCGACTACGCGGTGGCCGGAGGCCCAGCCAGGCAGTCGGTCCTCAGTCAGTAGGTGCGCCGCGAACCAGGCCAAGCAACGATCCTCATGACCGACACCCCCCGAGGTTCCGGCCCCACCCGTCGATGACCGCTTCACTGCTTCATGCCTCCCGCTTCATCTGCCCTATTTTTGCGAAATCAGGTCGGCGGCGGAGGCGAGACGCGCAAGTAGGGACGAAGATCGGCCACGGACTGTGGCCGTAGCCGCCATGAGCTTCCCCCCGGAGACAGGGTGTCTTATGTCGACCGTCCGAAGCTTCTGCTTGCCGAAAGTAAGGCCCATGGAGATGGGCGATCAGGGGGTCGCTAAAGCCCGATGGTGATCATGGCTGTTGTGGCGAGGCAGGGTGATCGTTTTTGCTGGGACGGCGGCGTTCAAGCCAGCATGGAGCCAACATCGGGAGGCAAACCCTGACGAATAGGACGCTCAAAACCCGAACAGCGCGTCCCCTGTGATCAAGGGACGCGCTGTTCAGATGTATTGTGCGCCGCCAGGGACTCGAACCCCGGACCCGCTGATTAAGAGTCAGCTGCTCTAACCAACTGAGCTAGCGGCGCTTGAAGCCCTTGAACAATAGCGCACATCGGGCGTGGCCTCGAAATCGTGACGGTCGCCGACCGAGGGCGGACAGCGGCCGGCAATGATCACCGGTTAAGCTAGAACAACATTCGGTCCTGTCCTGGGAGCACACATGTGGTTCGCCTCACCGAGCGACGCCGGAGAGCGGCTCGACGCCGTCGACTACCTCCCCGACGACTCCATCTCGACCTCGGTCTTCCTGGCGGGCGCGCTCGGCAAACCGCTGCTCACCGAAGGGCCCGCGGGGGTGGGCAAGACCCAGCTGGCCAAGGCCGTGGCGGCGACGACCGGCGCCCGGCTCGTCAGGCTGCAGTGCTACGAAGGGCTGGACGAGGCCAGAGCGCTGTACGAGTGGAACTACAAGAAGCAACTGCTGCGCATCCAGGCCGGCCAGGGCGAGGACTGGGACGCCACGCATGACGACATCTTCACCGAGGAGTTCCTGCTGGAGCGGCCGCTGCTCGCGGCGATCCGCTCACAGACGCCGACGGTCCTGCTGATCGACGAGATCGACAAGGCCGACGTCGAGGTGGAGGGGCTGCTGCTGGAGATCCTGTCCGACTACCAGGTGACGATCCCCGAACTCGGCACGATCGCCGCCGTACGGAAGCCGTACGTGGTGCTGACCTCGAACGCGACCCGCGAGCTCTCCGAGGCGCTGAAGCGGCGCTGCCTCTATCTGCACCTGGAGTATCCGACGCCGGAACGCGAGCGCGACATCGTGCTCGCCCAGGTGCCCGCGATCGAGGCGAGCCTCGCCGAGCAACTCGCCCGCACGGTCGCCACCCTGCGCGCCCTGGAGCTGAAGAAGTCGCCCTCGATCGCCGAGACGATCGACTGGGCCAACACCCTGCTCGCGCTGGGCAGGACCGAGTTGGACGAGGCGGCGATCGGGGCGACCCTTGGCGTCGTCCTCAAGCACGCCTCCGACCAGACACGCGCCCGCAAGGAACTCGCCCTGTGAAGGGCAACGGCGTGGGCGGCGCTCTTCGCAAGGCGGGGGGCCGGGGGTGAGCCTGCTCGACCGGCATGTGGGGTTCGTGCACGCGCTGCGCGAGGCCGGGCTGCCGGTGTCGCCGGCCGAGGGGCTGGACGCGGCCAGGGCGCTGGAGGTGATCGACCTGACCGAACGGGAGTCGCTGCGGGCCGCGTACGCCACCACGCTGGTCAAGCGGCCCTCGCACCGGCCGGGCTTCGACACGCTGTTCGACCTGTGGTTCCCCGCCTCGACGACCGGCCTGCGCGCGCCGCGCGAGTCCGAGCCCGGCCTGCCGGACCCGCAGAGCGCCGAGGTTCCCGAGCTGCGCGACCGGCTCGCCGAGCTGCTGCTGGGCGCCGAGGGCATGAACGAGTTCGCGCGGGCGATGGTGGAGCGTTTCGGCCGCCAGCCCGCCGGTCCCGGCAGGCAGAACTGGTTCTCCTACCCGGTGATGCGGGCGCTCTCCCCCGAGACGCTCATGGCGCGGCTGCTCGCCGAGGTCCTCGCGGGCCGGGAACGCGGCGGGCTCGCCGAGAAGGTGGCCCGGCAGCGGATCGGCGAGAACACCAGGCGCTTCGAGGAGGCCGTCTCAGGGGAGGTGCGCCGCCGGATCGCCGAGGACTCCGGGATCGAGCGGATCGCCCGCGCCTCCGTACGCCCGCCGCTTGAGCGGCTCGACTTCCTGCGGATCACCAAGGCCGACCTGGTGAGGCTCCGCCGGGAGGTGCACCCGCTCGCCCGCCGCCTCGCCGCCCGGCTCACGGTCAAGCACCGGCTGGGCCACCGTGGCCGCCTCGACTTCCGCAGGACCGTACGGGCCTCGCTGTCCAGCGGCGGGGTGCCGCTGACCACCTTCAACAGGCCGCGCCGGCCGCACAAGCCCGAGCTGGTCGTCCTCTGCGACACCAGCGACTCGGTCGCCTCCTTCGCGCACTTCACCCTGCTGCTCACCTACGCGCTGCGCGAGCAGTTCACCAAGGTGCGCGCGTTCGGGTTCGTGGACACCGTGGACGAGATCACCCGGTTCTTCGTGCCGGGTGCGGACGTGGTGGAGGCGATGACCCGGCTCACGAGGGAGGCCGACATGGTGCGGTTCGGCCGGACCGACTACGGCCACGCGCTGAAGATGTTCGCCGAGCGGTACGGCGACGCCATCGGGCCGAAGACGTCCCTGCTGATCCTGGGCGACGCCCGGTCCAACTATCAGCCGCCCGCGCTGGAGACGCTGCGGCGCCTGGCCGACGGCGCCCGGCACTGCTACTGGCTCAATCCGGAGCCGACCGCCCAGTGGGACAGCGGCGACTCGCTGGCGACGGCGTACGGCGGGATCGTGCCGATGTACGAGTGCCGGAACGTCGAGCAGCTCGCGGCCTTCATCGAAGATCTCGTCTGAAGAACGAACCGGCCGCGTTGAGGAACTCGTCCGAAGAGCGGGCCGGGCATGCTCAGCTCATGCGGCGCAGCACCCGGGCGGCGGTCCTGGCCAGGACCTCGACCTGGGCCTCGTCGAAATCGGCCCGGGGGCCCTGCAGGATCCAGCGCGAGACCAGGCGGGGCTTGAGAAGGGTGATCCCCTCCGCGGTGACCGACCGCCTGATCTCCCCGCCGTGTACGGCGATGAGGGGTTCGATGGTGACGGGGATGCCCGACTCGCGGGAGAGCACCTCGGCCAGCGACTCGGCGACCTCCACGAGCGCCTTCGCCACCTTCGTGCCGTACTTCTCGCCCAGGAACAACCGGTCGCCGTACCTGGCGATCTCGGTGTCGGGGTCCCACGCCTCGTTGTCCACCACCCAGACGCCACCGGGGCCGATGACGAGGTGGTCGACCGAGGCCTTTCCCGGTATCGCCCGGCCTTCGAGGATCTGGTAGCCCGCCCTGCGCAGCTTGCGGCGGAGCAGCCTGGCGGTGATGGTCTCGCCTCTGCGCTTGCCGCGCCAGACGGCGGTGGCGTCGTACTGCCTCCAGGTCCAGTACGTGTCCCCGCCCGCGACGAGCAGGCCGCCGAGCAGCCCGAGGATCACCGGGGGCAGGCCGAACCGGTAGGCGAGCGCGACGCCCACCACCAGGCCCGCCGCGGCCTTGACCGCGCGCACCTTCCTGCGGTGGACGACTTCCTTGATCCAGAACTGCTCGTACATGACCTGCGGCGACAGGCCGTGGACCTGGTCGACTGGCGTCACGTAGATAGATCCGCCCGGCATAGCGAACCCCCATGGCTGAAACGGTCGGCAAGGAGAAGGGTGGGGGGACCTGCCACGTTGAAGATCCTTAGACTATGAAATACCCAACCGGGGGCTCCAGCCATCCCTGGGCCGCGAAGGTGACGCAAGTAACACGTATTCGCCAGTCACCGGCGACGTAACCGACCAGTCGGTATGCTTTCCTGCACCACACCATGGGGGACGCATGACTCAGGACCAGGAGCCGGTACGACAACGCCTGCTCAGCGAGGCCACCCGCCTGTTCGCCGAGCAGGGCTTCGAGAGCACGTCGGTGCAGGAGGTCGTCTCGGCGGCCGGCGTCACCAAGGGCGCCATGTACCACTACTTCGACTCCAAGGACGACCTGCTCCACGAGATCTACGGGCGGGTGCTGCGCCTGCAGATGGAGCGCCTGACGCACTTCGCCGACAGCCCGGGACCGGTGTCCGAGCGCCTGTACTCCGCCGCCGCGGACGTCGTGACGACCACCGTGGACAACCTGGACGACTTCAAGATCTTTTTCCGCTCGATGCACCTGCTCGCGCCCGACACCAGCAAGGTCGTACGCGCCGAGCGGCGCCGCTATCACGAGCGCTTCCGCGACCTGGTCACCGAGGGACAGCGCGAGGGCACCTTCAGGAGCGACATCCCCGCGGACATCGTCGTCGACTTCTTCTTCGGCTCCGTCCACCACCTGGGCACCTGGTACAGCGCGGAGGGCGCGCTCTCCGGCCCCGAGCTGGGGGCGCACTTCGCCGACCTGCTCCTCACCTCGCTGCGCCCGGATCGGCAGACGCTCCCCGCCTGACCCCCGGTCAGACCGGCGCGGGCAGGTCCGCGAGAGCCGCCAGGGCGTTCCGGTGGGCACCGGGAGTGCCGAACGCGACCTCGGTGGACTTGGCGCGCTTGAGATAGAGGTGCAGGGGGTGCTCCCAGGTCATCCCGATCCCGCCGTGCAGCTGCACGCTCTCCTCGGCGACCCGCACCGCCACCTCCGAGCACCACGACGCGGCCACCGCCACCGCCAGCTCGCGATCCCGGACCGCCTCCTGCCCACCGGGCAGTCCCGAGTCCGTGGCGAGCAGGTCGGCCGCGTTCCTCGCGGCGGCGCGGGCGCGCACCACGTCCAGCCAGAGATCGGCCATCCGGTGCTTGATCGCCTGGAAGGAGCCCACCGGGCGGGCGAACTGCCGTCGCTCCTTGATGTAGGCGAGCGTCGTGCTCAGACACCACTCGGCGACCCCGAGCTGCTCTGAGGCGAGCAGTCCCGCGCCGAAGCTCAGCACCCTTCGCACGTCGAGCCGGCCGATCGCCTCACCGGCGGGAGTGTCGGAGAACGTGACGGTGGCGACCGGCCGCGTCAGGTCGAGCGACGGCACCACCTCGATCCGGACATCCGTCGCCTCCACCACGTGGAGCGCCGTACCGACGGGCACGAGCAGCACGTCCGCCACGTCCGCGCCCGCCACCGCCCTCACCTCGCCGTTCAGGATCCCCCCGTCCGTGACGGTGACGGTCTCCGGCAGCGGCCGGTACGGCGAAGCCGCCAGCGACACCGCGAGCGCCGCCGTCGTCTCCCCCGAGGCGAGCTCCTGGATCAGATCCTCCTCGCCGACCTGCAGCAGGGCCTTGGTCGCGAGCACCGAACCGGTGAGGAACGGCAGCGGAGCCACCGCCCGCCCCAGCTCCTCCAGCACCACCGCGACCTCCCGCGCCGACGCCCCCGCCCCGCCGTAGATCTCGGGCACGAGCAGGCCCGCGACCCCGATCTCCCGCGACAGCGTCTTCCACAGGTCCATGTCGTACGGCGCTCCGGACTCGACCCGCCTCAACACGGCGGCGGACCCGCAGCGGTCCGCGAGAAGATCCCGCACGGAGGCGCGCAGCTCCTCCTCGACCTCGGTGTACAGCAGTGTCATCAGTCGCTCACCACTCCTCATTCACTACGCGGCCCACTCCTACCTCGCGACCCACTCCGCTCACCGCGTCGAGCCCGTTCCCGTCATCGCGGAAGATCCTTCCAGGGCACGTCCTTGTCGACGCGGGGTTCCGAGGGGAGGCCGAGCACGCGCTCGGCGATGATGTTGCGCAGGATCTCCGAGGTGCCGCCCTCGATGGAGTTGCCCTTGGCGCGGAGGTAGCGGTATCCGGGCCCCCTGCCGAAGAAGTCGACGGTGTCGGAACGGCGGAAGGTCCAGTCGTCGTAGACCAGGCCCTCCTCGCCGCGCAGTTCCACGTCCAGCCCCGACAGGGCCTGGTTGAGGTCGGCGAAGGCGAGCTTCATGCCGGAGCCCTCGGGTCCCGGCTGCCCGGCGGAGAGCTGTTCGCGCAGGCGCGTCCCCGCCAGGCGCGTCACCTCCGCCTCCACCCACAGGCGCAGCAGCCGCTGGTGCAGGTCGTGGGTGCGCAGCTCGGGCCGGGAGCGCCAGGTCTCGGTGACCAGGCCGACCATGCCACCACCCCGCCGTACCGGCGCGCCGCCGATGGCGACCCGCTCGTTCATGAGCGTGGTCTGCGCGACCCGCCAGCCGTCGCCGACCTCTCCCAGCCGCAGGTCGTCACCGAGCCGTACGCCGGTGAGGAAGACCTCGTTGAACTCGGCCTCGCCGGTGATCTGCCGCAGCGGCCTCACCTCGACCCCGGGGGCGTGCATGTCGCACACGAAGTACGTGAGTCCCCGGTGCTTGGGCACGTCCACGTCGGTCCTGGCGACCAGGATCGCCCACCGGGCGTGGTGGGCGCCGGATGTCCACACCTTCTGCCCGTCCACCACCCACTCGTCGCCGTCCCTCACCGCGCGGGTGCCGAGCGTGGCCAGGTCGGAGCCGGCACCGGGCTCGCTGAAGAGCTGGCACCAGATCTCCTCGCCCGTCCACAGCGGGCGCAGGAACCGTACGCGCTGCTCGTCGGTGCCGAACGCCAGGATCGTGGGCGCCGCCATCCCCAGCCCGATCGTCTGCACCCCGAGATCGAGCTGCGGTGTCCCCTCCAGCTCGCGCTCCACCACGTTCTGCAGCTCGCGTGCGGCTCCGAGCCCTCCGAGCCCTTCGGGGAAGTGCACCCAGGCGAGTCCGGCGTCGAACCTGGCCCTCAGGAACTCCAGCCGATCCCCGCCGGGGTCGTGCCCGGCCAGGAAGGCGGCGGCGCGCTCCCTCACCGCCTTCTCGTCCAGCGCCACGAACGGCTCCCTTCGTCGATCTCCGTCGACCCGCGTCAATCTTCGCCGACTCGCGTCGGTTCGCGCACCCCACGCCCGGCCTTGGAACGCCTCGCACCGCCCGCCGACCCACGTCGGTTCGTGCTCTCCCCAGCTCGGAGACACCACCCACCGCTCCCTGACGTGCGGGACGGCCGACGGGCGACGCCGGTTACATGTGCTTCTTGAGCTCCCGGTAGGCGAGGGAGCGCTTGTGGACCTCGTCCGGCCCGTCGGCCAGCCTCAGCGAGCGCGCTCCGGCCCAGAGAGCGGCCAGCGGGAAGTCCTGGCTCACGCCTCCGGCGCCGTGGGCCTGGACGGCCTTGTCCAGGATCCACTCCACATCGCGCGGTGTGGCGATCTTGATGGCCTGGATCTCCGCGTGGGCGCCCCGGTTGCCTACGGTGTCCATCAGCCAGGCGGTCTTCAGCACGAGGAGGCGGAGCTGCTCGATCCTCACCCGTGACTCGGCGATCCAGTCCTGGACGACGCCCTGCTGGGCGATCGGCTTGCCGAACGTGCTCCGCGACAGGGTTCGGAGGCACATCATCTCGACGGCACGCTCGGCCATCCCGATGAGCCGCATGCAGTGGTGGATGCGGCCGGGTCCGAGGCGTGCCTGGGCGATCGCGAAGCCGCCGCCCTCCTCGCCGATCAGGTTGTCGACCGGCACCCTGGCGTCCTCGAACACGATCTCGGCGTGTCCGCCGTGATCGGAGTCGGAGTAGCCGAAGACGTGCATCCCGCGCTTGATGTGCATGCCGGGCGTGTCGCGCGGCATCAGGATCATCGACTGCTGCCGGTGCGAGGACGCCTCGGGGTCGGTCTTGCCCATCACGATGAAGATCGCGCACTTGGGGTTCATCGCGCCGGAGGCGAACCACTTGCGGCCGTTGACGACGTACTCGGAGCCGTCCCTCACGATCGACAGCGCGATGTTGGTGGCGTCGGAGGACGCGGTGTCGGGCTCGGTCATCGCGAACGCCGACCGGATCTCCCCGCGCAGCAGCGGCTCCAGCCACTCCTTGCGCTGCCACTCGTTGCCGAACATGGAGAGGACCTCCATGTTGCCGGTGTCGGGGGCGGCGCAGTTGGTCGCGGTGGGAGCGATCTTCGGCGAGCGGCCCATGATCTCGGCCAGCGGCGCGTACTGCAGATTGGTCAGGCCCGCGCCGTGCTCACCCGGCAGGAAGAGGTTCCACAGGCCCCGCCTGCGCGCCTCCTCCTTGAGATCCTCCATCAGCGGCGGGCTGGCCCACCCGCTCTCGGCGGCCTGGACCTCGAATGCCTCCTCCGCCGGATACACACACTCGTCCATGAAACCGAGCAGCCGTCCCCGCAGCTCCTCGGTCTTGGCGTCGAACGCGAAATCCATGGGCCCTCCTCACAGTCTCCCGCGAGAGTACCGACCGGACGGTATGCCTGTCGACACACCCCCACCCTGAACCCATGAACCCCGTCTTCTTCGCCACCTCCGAGGAGGAGCAGACCCAGTACGCCGGAAAAGGGCGACGGTCTGCCCCCACCAGGCGGTGACCGGCTCCGCCCGCCGGTTTCTCAACCCCGGTCACGTCTCCATCGGCAGGTGAGCGTGATCTGCGGGGGGTGCGGCATAGCCGGGCAGACGCAGCACGAACCGTGCGCCACGGGGGCTGTCTTCGATGGTGAGGGTGCCGCCGTGGGTTTCGGCGATCTGCCGGGCGATCGACAAGCCGAGCCCCGTGCCGCCGATGTCCCGTCTGCGGGAGGCCTCCAGGCGGGCGAACCGCCGGAAGATGATCTCCCGCTGGTCGGGGGCGATGCCCTCGCCGTCGTCGCACACCTCCAGCGCCGCCGTGCCCGCCTCCAACGCCAGAGTTACCGTGATGGCGGAGTCGGCGTGGCGTTCGGCGTTGTCCAGCAGGTTGTTCAGCAACCGGGCCAGGCCGATCCGCTCTCCGTTGATCATCACGCCGGGGGTGAGGTGGCGGATCACCGCGACCCGGCGTGGCCGCCGGTCCAGCTCGGCCGCCACCAGGCCGGTCAGGTCGACGGGATCGCGCCGGCCGCTGATGCCCGCGTCCAGCCGGGCGATCTGCAACAGGTCGGTGACCAAGTCCTGAAGCCGTTCCACACTCTTCAGCAGCGCGTTCGCCGTTCGCGGCCAGTCGGTCTCCTGCGGGTACATGAGCGCCTCTTCGATCTGCACGCGCATGGCGGCCAGCGGGCTGCGCAGATCGTGGGAGGCGTCCGAGGCGAACCGTAGCTGCTGTTCGACCGCCGACTGGGCCCGGTCCAGGGTCTTGTTCGCGGTCTGGGCGAGGTCTCGCAGCTCGTCTTGGTACTTCGGTACCGGCACCCGGTGGCCGAGATCACTCGCGGTGATCTGGGCGAGCTTGCCGCTGATCGCGCCCACCGGCTCCAGGGTCTTGCTCACGGTCCGGTAGGTGCCCGCCGTGGTCGCCCCGACCAGCAAAAGCCAGCCGGCGGCGATCGAGATCAGTAGCCGAGGGCCCCCGTGCCAGGGGACATCGTCGACGGCCATGTTGAGCAGCCAGACACCGTCGGCCCTGTGCAGGGGGTAGGAGATCACGATCTTGCATTGGCCGGGGAACGCATGCAGGTCACACAACTGCGCAATCACATAAGAGTCGACATCGGGGCGAAGGTTGCTTATCGGCGGCTCACGCGCCTCGAAGCCCAGGGTGGCGGTGACCAGCGTGCCGGCCGGGTCGAACACTTGAATCGCCTCATTGCGCCTTTTCGTCGACGGGTGGGGAGATATGCCGCCGTGGCGTATCTGCCTGGCCATCTCCACAGCGTGGTTGGCGAGCCGTTGTGTCTGATCGTTGACAGAGGCTTCCCGTACCTCCAGTAGGGCGAACACCGCGACAATAGTGCAGAGCAGCGCCATGACGGCGCCGGCCATCACGGTCAAGCGGGTCCTGATGGAGCACCGATGCCACGTGCTCACCTTGATCCTCTCCTCACGGCCAGACGCACACCCCCTGTGACGACTCCTTACCGCTCCTGGGGAGACTCACGACCAAAACCACGTAAATGTCAGCTGGAACGCGCGGAATGCCCATGTCATGGTGAAAGAAGCAAGTGGACGGGCCAACCATGGTCGTCGGGGACATCGCAGGTCTCCGGCCGACGCCGCATCCACGCCCGTAGAACAGTGTCCGGAGCCTGGATCCAGTATGCGAGGCGTGGAGGGCGCAGGCAGATCGTAGCCCGAGGTCCGCAGGCTGGACAGCGGAAAGGCCAGGCAGCGGCGGGGATCGCGGTGAGCGGGATCGTCCGGGTGGGCGGTGGCCGGCGCCATGACGATGATCGCGGCCAGTCTTCTCCCAAAAGAAACGCCTCGTACGGATTTGACTGACCACGTGTCATCAAAACGAGGGCAGCCCATCATTTTGCCCGCCGCGCGGTGCCATGCGGGGTGCCATCCCGGCCGGCGTGCAGGACCGGCTGATCGGCAACCACAAGACCGCGCCGCACTGGGTGAGCACCGCGAAACGGCCCGAGACGAGGGAGAGACGTCTCACGCTGTTGATCGAGGATTGCGCGGCGGGCCGCGGGCTCGGGCAGTTCGAGCGCGGAGTGGTCCCCGGGAACACTCCCTGAGTGGACCTTCGGACAGGTCCGCCGCGGGTTCTAGGGTCGTTCTCATGACCGCGAAGATGCCCGCGCCCGTCACCCTCGAAGGCGAGAGCGTACGACTGGAGCCGCTGACCGGCGGCCACGTGCCCGACCTGTTCCTGGCCGGTGGCGGTGACGACGAGGTGTGGCGCTGGATGCCCGCCCCGACCCCGCACACCGAGGCCGCACTGGCGGAGATCGCCGCGCGGCTGGCCGGGACGCCGGACCACGTGCCGTTCGCGGTGATCCTGCGGGAGACCGGCCGCGCGGTCGGCTGGACCACCTACATCGACACCCCCGGGTACGCCGACAGCATCGAGATCGGCTGGACCTGGTACGGCAGGTCGGTGTGGCGCTCCGCGGTGAACACCGAGTGCAAGGTGCTGCTGATCGACCACGCCTTCGACAAGCTGGGCGTGAACCGGGTCCAGCTCAAGACCGACAACCTGAACGTCCGCTCACAGAACGCGATCATGCGCATCGGCGGCGTTCCCGAGGGCGTCCTGCGCCGCCAGCGCCGTCGCACCGACGGCACCTGGCGCGACACCGCCTATTTCAGCATCCTCGACGACGAGTGGCCCGCCCACCGCGCCCGCCTCACCGGCCTGTCCCACTGAACCGCGCCCTCGCGCCCCGCGATCTACAGGACTTCGCGGCCCGATGACGGTCGGCCGACGTCCGGCATCGTCATCAGGTGCCGGAGACGCGGGGTCGCGGGGATCGGCATCGAATCGGGCAACGGAGTCCGGTAAGGCTCCGCGACCTGTGGGACTTCGCCGAGGCTCCGCGCCTATGAGGCTCCCTCGCCGAGCATGCCGCGCAGGAATTCCCTGATCCCCAGCCGGAGGTCGTCCAGGGCCGGTTCGGCTCCGGCGCCGATGACGGCGTCGAACATCACCCCTTCGCCGAAGGCGACGAACTGGCGCCCGTGCCGTACCGGGTCGGACGACCCCGCGGCGGAGAGGATCGCGACCGCGAGGTCGCGGAAGCGCTCACCGGCCCTGTCGTAGATCGTGCGCAGCTCCGGTCTGCGGTTGGCCTCGAAGGCCAGCTCGTAGCGGGCGATCGTCTGTCGGCGGCCGACCGTCAGCTGTGTCCAGAGCGCCTGGGCCATCATCTCGGCGAGGGCTTCGATCATGTCCGCCCCCGGGGGTGCGGGGGCCCCCGCGAACGCGGTGGACTCCAGCTGGGTGAGGCGCGCGAGGGTCAGTTCCAGGAGCGCGGACCGGGTGCGGGCCAGGTTGGAGGTCGATCCCGGCGGCAGTCCCGCCGCCTCGTCCACGGCTCGATGGGTCAGACCGCGCATTCCACGATCGGCGAGCAGGTCGATGGCGGTATCGGCGACGAGCTCGGCACGCTGGGACTTCACCTCTCGATACTACATTTGTAGTCTAACTACAGGCGTAGTAATATTCACTACATTCGTAGTAAAGGAGAGGGTCATGGCACGTGCGACGGTCATCGGAGCGGGCATTGGCGGGCTGGCGGCGGCGGTGGCGTTGCAGCGGCGAGGCTGGGACGTGACGGTGTTCGAGCGGGCGGCGTCCCTGGAGCCGGTCGGCTCGGGACTGGCCGTCGCCGCCAACGCACTCAAGGCGCTCGACACGTTCGGGGCGGGTGACGAGGTCCGCGAGCTGTCGGTGGTCCAGGGCAGCAGCGGCATCCGGCGTTCCGACGGCAGGTGGCTGGTGAAGACGAGCGTGGAGGCCGCCTCCGCGCGCAACGGTGGCGACTCCGTGGTGCTGCTGCGCCGCGCGGACCTGATCGACATGCTCTTCTCCCGCCTCACCCCCGGTACGGTCCGGCTGAACGCCAGGGTCTCGGAGGTCGACGCGGAGAACGGCGTGGTGACCCTCCCCGACGGGGAGGTGGAGGCGGACCTGGTGGTGGCGGCCGACGGCATCCACTCCGTCATCAGGTCGGCACTGTTTCCCGGCCATCCGGCCCCCCGCTACGCGGGCGTCACCAGCTGGCAGGTGCTCGTCCCCGCCGAGGGCGTCCCTGGCCAGGCGTACGAGAGCTGGGGGCGCGGCAGGGTCTTCGGCGTGATGCCGCTGGCCGGGGGCGCGTCCTACTGCTACGCCACCGACGCCGTCCCCGCGGGCGGCGGTGGCGGAGACCGGCTGGCCGAGCTGCGACGGCTGTTCGGCGACTGGCACTCCCCGATCCCCGAGCTGCTCGCCGCGGCCTCACCGGAGAAGGTCCTGAGAAACGACATCCGCTACCTCGCCACCCCCCTGCCGGCCATGCACCGGGGCAGGGTCGCCCTGCTGGGCGACGCCGCGCACGCCATGACTCCCAACCTGGGTCAGGGCGCCTGCCAGGCGATCGAGGACGCGGTGGTGCTGGCCCACGTGGTCGGCGACGGCGAAAGGTTCACCGGCGGCACCGGAGCGAACGGCGCGAGCGCCGTACCGGTGGGTGAGAGCCGCGCGACGACGGGCGGGACCGCCAGGGCGACGGGCAGGGGCCGTGGAGCGTACGACGGAAACACAGGGAGCGGCAGAGCGGCCGGCGGAAACGGTGAGGGCGACCTCTTGGCCGGTTACACCGCCGCGCGGCTGGAGCGTACGTCCAAGATCGTGGCCCGGTCCGCCGCGATCTGCCGCGCGACCCGGATGCGCGGCCCGCTGGCCGTGCGGCTGCGCGACGCGATGGTGACGCTCAGCTGGCGGCTCGCCCCCTCAAGCGTGAACGGCCCGATGGACGAGGTGTTCGGCTGGACACCGCCCTCCGCGTGACCGTTCCTCCGGAGAAAATCACCGGAGAACCTCCGGGACCCGTACGAACGTGAGAGAACCGCCCGACGGAAGCCGTGCGAACGCGAAAAGCCATCTGGCGGAAACCCGTGCGAACACGAGAAAGCCGCCAGGTGGAATCCGTACGGACAATGTCCGCTAGACGACGCCCGCCTTCTCGCGCACCGCGGCGGGAACCCCCCGGTCAGGGGAGAGCCGCCCCAGGGTGATCGTCCCCCAGACGAGCAGCGCGGCGGCGAGAAGGGCGGGAATCACGTTCAGCCAGCCGCTGGGCACCGCCTCGTCGAGCAGGAGCGCCCCCGCGAGGATGGAGACGATCGGGTCGACGATCTGAACGGCGGCGTAGGACATACCGAAGTAGCCCACCTCGTAGGTCTTCTGCAGCAGCACGACCGCGCAGACGAGCAGCACGGGGATGGCGACCGTGAACCAGTTGAGCAGCGTGCGCAGGTCACCGTCGAAACCGCCGCCCACCACCCGCACGAAGGTGGAGACGCTCGCCGTCACGGCCCCCGCGGCGACCGACAGTACGAGCGCGTGAGCCTGGCCGGTCATCCTCCGCCCCACCAGATGGGTCACGAGCACGACCAGCCCGACGCAGCCGAGGAAGCCCAGCGCCTCCGGGTTCGTCATGTGCGGTTTCACGGGGTGCACCGGGACCAGCAACAGCAGGCCGAGCAGTCCGACGGCCACCGCGGCCGAACCGACGAGCTCCGCCCTGTGCGGGCGCCTGCCGTGCAGCATCGCCGCCAGCGGTACCGCGAACACCAGCGTCAGCACGCTGATCGGCTGCACCGTGATGAGCGGCGCGAAGCTGAGGGCGACGGCGTGCAGAGACGCCCCGGTGAAACCGACGATGCCGCCGATCCACCATCGGGGCCGCCTCATCAGTTTCAGCGAGGCGCCCTCGGAGACCGCCTCGAACTGCTGGAGCGCGGCCCCCAAGGCGTAGCCCAGCGCGCCGACCAGGGCGATGGATATCCCGACCCAGGTCATCGCCACCCCACATAACGGACAAGGCATCCAGAAAGAAGCGATTCACGGGTCATCCTGCAAGCTTAGAGCGCCCGGCGAACGGGTAGGGATATTCGCCGGTTTGCACGAGACCCTGTTCACTCCGACGAGCCAGGCCAGAAACCCGGACGGTCACCTGGCCCGGGATTTGGACGGTCACCAGGCTGGGATCCGGACGGTCACCGGGTCCTGGAGTCCGGGTGGCCGGCGATTCCCCTTCTGGAGTCCGCGTGCCGGCGATCCCCCCGGGAGGGATGCCAACGCGGTCGCTGTGAGCACACCGGCCCGGAGGTTCGAGCGGCCGGTGTCAGCACACCGGCCCGAAGGTTCGAGTGGCCGGCGGTCACTGACCGCTCGGCGGACAGACGCAGAACAGGTGGCCCTCGGGGTCGGCGAGCACGACCCACTTTCCCTCGCCCGGCTGGAAGTCGGGGCGGGTGGCTCCGAGTTCCAGGTAGTCCCTGACGGCCTCCTCCAGATCGGGGACGCGGACGTCCAGGTGGAACTGCTTGTCGGGGCCGGGCCAGGTGGACGGCTTGCGGTCGAGGTTCTGCTGGAAGTAGATGCTCATCGTGCCGTCGCCGATGCCGGCGTAGGTGTCCTCCGCATACTGAACCTCGTAACCGAGGACGGTCGCGTAGAACTCGGCGAGCCGCCTGGGCTCGGCGCAGTCAATGGTCACGGCGATGAATTGCGCTTTGGCAGTCATGGAGCGATCGTCTCGCCCATACCTGTCAGCTGCTGTCACGTTTGCCGGGACATCTCCATCCGTGGCGGTGACCGCCGTGGGGCACCTGATCCACAAGCGGTGACCGCTGCGAAGAGCGTCCGGCCCACAGGTGATGCCCGCCGTGACCGGCGCCCGGCCCATGAGCGGTCCCCGCCGCGAAGGACGCCTGTCCCACAGGTGGTGACCGTCGTGAAAGACAGCGGGCCCATAAGCAGTGGCCGCCGCATGGGTGGCTGGCTAGGGTTGCTCCGTGCTTCCGATCATTTCCCCGCCCCCCGCCCTCTAGCGGGCGGCCCTTCTCTCCTGATGACCGGACCCGAGCGGTCCGGTGGGTGCTTGCCGTCCGCATACGTGCGACCTGACGACGACCACCTCATCTGGAGAGATCTCCATGACGCATGTCTCCGTACGGCGGGGCCTGCTGTACGTGTCCATCGCGGCGACCGCCTGGGGCACCGGCGGCGCGGCCGGCGCACTGCTCCACCAGACGGGCGGGCTCGGCCCCGTCGCCGTCTCCTTCTGGCGGTTCGCCGCCGGAGCGGCCGTGCTCCTGTTGGCCAGGTTCCTGTTCGGCCTCGGAAGGCCCGGTACCACCGAAACGCCCACCACCATCCGGCGAAACCGTCCCACCGGATGGAACCCGGCCGCCGAAGAAACCCGACAGCCCCAACCACTCACCACCCCCCGGCCCGCCACATGGAACCCGGCCGCCGAAGAAACCCGACCCAACGGACCGTTCTCCGTCCTTCGGCGGGCCCGTCCCGCCCGGCGGGGCCCGATGCTCCGACGGATCCTGGTCACCGGCGTGGCGATGGCCGTCTACCAGACGGCCTACTTCGCGGCGATCGCCGAATCGGGCCTGGCCGTGGCGACCGTGGTGACGATAGGCGCCACCCCCGTCCTGGTGGCCTCGGGCGGGTTGTTGCTGCTGGGTGAGCGCCTGAGCGCCACCGGGTCGGGCGCGGTCGCGATCGCCCTGACCGGCCTGGCCATGCTCACGCTCGACGGCGGGTCGGCGACCTTCTCCGCGGCCGGTATCGGCTGGGCGCTGCTGTCGGCGGCCGGGTACGCGGGCGTGACCCTGCTCAACCGGGCCTCCCCCGACGAGCCGTACGCCACCGCGATGGGGGGCTTCGTCGTCGGCGGGCTCTGCCTGCTCCCCGTCGCGCTCGGCCAGGGGCTGCTGCCCTCGGGTGACCCGCTCGCCTCCTGGGCGGTCGTCGTCTACCTGGGTACGGTCCCGACGGCCCTCGCCTACGGGCTCTTCTTCACCGGTCTCGTCGCGGTACGCGCCACGACGGCCGCCGTGATCTCCCTCGTGGAGCCGGTGGGCGCGGCGATCCTGGGGATTCTGCTGCTCGGCGAGCGGCTCACCCCGGCGGCGGTGTGCGGGAGCGTCCTGCTGCTCGGCGCGGTCGCCCTGCTCGCCCTGAAGGAGAGAGGTGATCGTGCCGGTGTAGCCGCGTGAGGAGCCGCGAGGGTCTCGTACCAGCAATCCGTACGGGACCCTCGCGGCACCCCTGACCGCCCCGGGTCACCCGGAAGGCCGCCTTTTGTTGGGGTGTATTGGCTAAAATCGCGTCCGACTTATCATGCTAAAGCGCAACAAGTCGCCGGTGCCCCGAAAGTTTGGTGGACGCACCGCGATCCTGAACGGCCGATCTTTGCACCACAATGTGCGAAGAGACGGAACGCGAGCCCGGAACCGGGCGTTGGAGGGAACGTGGCCTCGATTACCCAGCTCTTCCGGCGTTTCCTGGAACGCCCCGGCACCATCGACCTCTCGAAGTTCGAGCGGGTCGTCGCCGAGGCCGGGACCCGCGAGGAGCGGATCCGCGCGCTCGACGAGCTGCCCGCGCCTTCGGTCGACGACCTCCCCGAGTTCTGCGCGATCGTGCGGGAGGCCGCGCGCCGCACGCTCGACCTGCGCCCCTACGACGTGCAGCTGGTCGGCATGCTGGCGATGCTGTCGGGAAACGTCGCGGAGATGGCGACCGGCGAGGGCAAGACCCTGTCCGGCGCGATGGCCGCCGCCGGATACGCCCTGCAGGGCAAGCGCGTCCACGTCATCTCGGTCAACGACTACCTGGCCCAGCGTGACGCCGAGTGGATGGGCCCGCTGTACGAGGCGCTCGGCGTCTCCAGCGGCTGGATCGGGCAGAGCTCCACGCCCGCCGAGCGCCGGGCGGCCTACGCGGCGGATGTGACGTACGGCTCGGTGAGCGAGATCGGCTTCGACGTGCTGCGCGACCGGCTGAGCACCTCCGTGGACGACCTGATCGTGCCCCCGCCGGCCGTGGCGGTGATCGACGAGGCCGACTCCGTGCTCGTCGACGAGGCCCGGGTGCCGCTGGTGCTCGCCGGGGCCGCCGACCCCGGCGACGCGGTTCCGGAGATGGCCGTGCTGGTCAGGCAGCTGGTCAAGGGATACCACTACGAGCTCGACGACCAGGCGCGCAACGTCCACCTCACGAGCAAGGGCATCGACACCGTCGAGCAGGCGCTCGACCTCGACCTCTACGACACCCCGGCCACGCTGACCGAGGTGAACCTCGCCCTGCACGCGCACGCCCTGCTGACCAAGGACGTCGACTACATCGTCCGCGACGGCAAGGTGCATCTGATCAACCCCTCGCGGGGCCGGGTCGCGCTGCTGCAGCGCTGGCCCGACGGGCTGCAGGCGGCGGTGGAGGCCAAAGAGGCGCTCTCGCCGTCGGAGACCGGTGAGATCCTCGACTCGATCACCGTCCAGGCGCTGATCACCCGCTACCCGGAGAAGTGCGGCATGACCGGCACCGCGGTCGCGGTCGGCGACCAGCTGCGGGAGTTCTACGACCTCAAGGTGGCCGTGATCCCCTCCAACCGGCCGTGCGTGCGGACCGACGAGCCCGACCGGCTCTTCGAGTACCGGATGGAGAAGGACCTCGCGCTGGTCGAGGAGATCGTCGAGGTGCACGCCACCGGACGGCCGATCCTGATCGGCACCATGGACGTGGCCGAGTCCGAGCGCCTCGCGCTCACCCTGAGCGGGCGCGGGCTGGAGTGCGTGGTCCTCAACGCCAAGAACGACGCCGAGGAGGCGGCCATCATCTCCCGCGCCGGGGAGCGCGGCGCGCTCACCGTCTCCACCCAGATGGCCGGGCGCGGCACCGACATCCGCCTTGGCGAGGGCGTCGACGAGCTCGGCGGCCTGTACGTCATCGGCTCGGGCCGCCACACCAGCAGCCGACTGGACGACCAGCTCCGCGGGCGCGCGGGCCGCCAGGGCGACCCCGGCGGCTCGGTCTTCTACGTCAGCGGCGAGGACGAGCTGATCGCCCACTACGTCGCCGACGAGTACGCCAAGGGCGTGCCCGAGCACTCCCTGGTGGGCCACGCCCAGCGGGTCGCCGAGGGCGTCAACATGGAGATCCACCGCAACACCTGGCGCTACACCCGCCTGCTTGAGCGCCAGCGCGGCCAGCTGCTGGAGCGCCGCGACCGGGTCCTGCGCGAGCGGGTGGCCGGTGAGGCCCTCGCCGCCGCGGCGCCCGAGCGGTGGGCGGAGCTTCGGGAGAGCGTCGAGGAGGACGTGCTGCACGAGGCGGCCCGCCAGATCGTGCTCTTCCACCTCGACCGCGGCTGGGCCGACCACCTGGCCTATCTGGGAGAGCTGCGAGAGGGCATCCACCTGCGGGTCCTCGGGCGGCTCAACCCGATCGACGAGTTCCACAAGGACGCCATCCCCGCCTACCAGCGCCTGCTGGCCGAGGTCGAGTCACGCTCGGTCGAGACCTTCGAGGCCGCGACGGTGACCGCGGACGGCCTCGACCTCGAGGGCGCGGGCCTCAAGCGTCCCACCGCCACCTGGACCTACCTCGTCCAGGACAACCCCTTCGGCACCGAGTGGGACCGCATCCTCAACCGCCTCACCACCAAGGTCCGCCACCGCTGAGGCCTCTTCGGGGGCGGCCTTCACACCGGTGAGGGCCGCCCTTCAGGCGTCGAGCACCGTGGGCGGAACACCGGCCACCTCGTACAGGTATGTCACGACGATCTCGGCCTCCGGAGGGACATCGAGGATGAAGTGCTTGGCCGCTTCCACTTCTTCGTACAGTTCCACGAGGGTGTCACCGGAAACCCCTCCCTCGATGGGGGCGTCCACCGGGAGTGCGATCCAGTAATCGGTCTTACGCACGGCCTTCGTCGTGAGCCGCAGGGGTGCACCGATCACTCCAACCATCCCTTTCCGAACACGTCTTCCAAGTCATGCGCAAAAGCCGTGAGCAGGTCGAGGTCCATATGCCGCAGGGGCACCCGGGACCGGGCGACCACCAGCCAAAGTCACCTCTCAGCGGGATCGGTAGGCGTCCGATCGGTGCTGGATGGTGATCACTTGGACCACGATCGTGCCGTCGTCGATCAGATAGAGCACCCGGTAGTCGCCCCTGCGCGCCGACCACTGCGGGGCGAGGGGCTCGTCGAGAGGTTTGCCGACCCTGCGTGGGTTGTCCAGAAGCGGGCCGGTGATGAACTCCCAGACCGCTGGGACGATCTTCGCCGGTAGCCGCTCGGCGAGATCCTGCCTCGCGCGGCGGGTGAGGCTGAGTTCGTACCGCCCGCTCACAGACGACCGGTCCGGCGGAGTTCGGCCTCCACCTCCTCGGGGGAGGAGACGCGTCCCGCCTCCAGGTCGGCGAGCCCTTCGCGGATGGCCTCCACCGTCTCCGTCGAGGCGAGAATCTCGATCATCTCGCGCATCGTCTCGTAGTCGTCGGCGGCGAGCAGCACGGCGGCGGGCAGACCGTTACGGGTGATCTCGAATCGCTCATGGGTTCTGACTGCGGACTCGACGATGCCGGAGAGCCGGTTTCTCGCGTCCGCGAGCGGAAGAACAGTCATGTACATAATTCTAGCCATTCCGGGGTCGCGATGGTCGGCGATCCGGTTCCTCCAACGGTCCGGTTCCCCCGCGAGACTCGGTTCCTCCAGGAAAAATTAGCCTCGGCTTCAGGTCCTGGACATCATGATGTGCGTTACGCGCGCGGTAATGGTTTCACCGCACTCTCCCGGTTATCGTGACGTGCATGACCACCACCAGCGCGTCCCGGCCGGTAGGTGAGCTCCTGCGCCAGTGGCGGGAGCGCCGGCGTATGAGTCAGCTGGACCTCTCGATCCAGGCGGACATCTCCACCCGGCATCTGAGCTTCGTGGAGACCGGAAGGTCCAAACCGAGCAGGGACATGATCCTGCGCCTCGCGGAGGAGCTGGAACTCCCCCTTCGCGAGCGCAACCACCTGCTGCTCTCCGGTGGCTTCGCGCCGCTCTACTCGGAGACGCCGCTCAACTCACCGCACATGGCGTCCGTACGGGAGGCACTGGGGCAGGTGCTGAGCGGGCACGAACCGTACCCGGCGGTCGTCGTCGACCAGCACTGGAACCTCATCGACCGCAACGCCGCGACCGGGCTGCTGCTGCGCGGGGTCGCGCCGGAGCTCCTCGTCCCCCCGGTCAACGTGATGCGGCTGAGCCTGCATCCCAAGGGCATGGCTCAGCGGATCATCAACCTGGGCGAGTGGCGTGCCCACCTCCTGCACCGGCTCCGCCGCCAGATGAGCCTCACCGCCGACCCCGACCTCGCGGCGCTCTGGAAGGAGCTCGACGACTATCCCTGCGACCAACCGGAGCCGGAGATAGACCGCCCCGGCCCCGGTGACATCGTGATCCCCCTGCGGCTGCGCCGCGGCTACCGGGAGCTCGCCTTCTTCAGCACCATGGCCACGTTCGGCACTCCGCTCGACATCACCGTCGCCGAACTCGCCATCGAGGCTTACTTCCCCGCCAACCCCGAGACCGCCGCCTACCTGCAGCACCAGCACCACCCCGACTGACCGGGGGCGGGGGGGGGGGGGGGGGCCCCCCCCCCCCCCCCCCCCCGCCCGGGGGGGCCCGGGGGGGGGGGCCGGGGGGCGGGGGGGGGGGGACGCGGGCACCACGCCGGGGTGGCGTGCGCCCCACGCCACACCCCCGCCGGCCGATGTCATCCGGTCTCGGCCGGTCCGGGTCCTGGAAGGTCTTCGACGTGTCCTCAGCCGGGGATTCCGGCTGAGGACACGTCGGACTCGCCGACTTCGGCCTTCCCCGCACGCGACGCCGCGATCCTGCCCAGGACGACGTCGATCACGAGGAACGCGAGCAGCGAGATGCCGAGCAGCGGGAGGAACACGCCCACCGCGATCGCCACGGCCGCCAGGGGCAGGGCGACGGCGAGGGGCAGCCGCCGCAGGCCGCCGCGTCCGTAGGGGGTGCCGAAACCGCGGGTCGGGCGGCGCAGCCACCACATGCGGTAGCCCCATACGATGACCGAGATCAGCGAGATCGCGAGCACGGCGAGGACGATCTGGTTGACCAGGCCGAACAGCACCCCCATGTGCACGTCGATGCCCCAGCGGGTCAGCTTGGCCCCGATGGGGAAGTCGGCGAAGCGCAGCTCGGCGCTCACCTGGCCGGTGGCGGCGTCGACCGCCACCTGGTCGTTGCGCTGCGGCCAGAGGCGGTCCGCCTCCTTGACGACGTACGGCTTGCCGGACTCGGCCGGCCAGACGACCTCCAGGGGTCCCGACAGGCCCTTGCCCGCCGCCGCCTGAACGACCTGGTCGGCGTCGGCGGCCGGCGCGGCGGCCGCCTCCTGCCCCGCGGCGTGTCCACCGTGGTCGCCGTGACCACCGGAGACGGGCAGCGACGGGGTGGACCAGCCGATCGAGGTCTGCAGCACGTCGATATTGGCTCCCGCGTACTTCGACCAGGTCAGACCGGTCGCCGAGAGGGCGAGCAGGCCGACCAGCGCCCACGTGCCGACCGAGCCGTGCCAGGAGAGGGTCTTGCGCAGGCCGCGGGCGCCGCGCTCGGGAGCGACGACGCGGCGCAGCCGCTGTCCGGCGCGGCGACGGCGGGTGAGCCACAGCACAAGGCCGCCGAGCCCGACCAGCCACAGCCAGCTGGCGGCCATCTCGCTGTATACGCGTCCCGGCTCGCCCAGGTGCAGGTGACGGTGGAGCTGGGAGATCCAGGTTCGCACGGGTAGCGCGCCCGAGCTGCCGTAGCTCTCCAGCGCCCCGCGGACCTCGCCGTTGTACGGGTCGACGAAGACCGCGAGACGGGTGCTCTCCGGAAGGCCGGGCACGTCGAGCAGCACCTGGGTCGTCGCGTCCGGCTCGTCGTGGGTCCGTACGAGCGCGAGGGTTCCCTCGGGATGCGCCGCGGTGGCGGCGGTGACCTGCTGGGTGAGGGGCAGCCGCTGCTGCCCGGCCGGTACGGAGGTCGTCAGCTCCTTGGAGTGGACGATGTTCTCCAACTGGAAGGAGGCGGCGTACAGCAGGCCGGTCGTCGCCGCCACCAGCAGGAAGGGGGCGACGAGGATTCCGGCGTAGAAGTGCAGGCGGAGCAGGAGCGAGCGCAGCGTCGCCCAGGTGGAGGGCACCCCGGGGGCGGGGGCCGGGGACGGACCGGCCGGTTCGGCCGGGTCGGCCGCGGGCGGGATGTCGACATCGGATGTCATGGGGAGGCTCTCCGTTCGCAGGGAACGCGCGCACCGTCAGGTACGCGTCACCGCGGTGTGAGGTTCAGTTCGGCGTAGCGCGGGGCAGGCGGAATTCCGGCTCTCACCAGCGGGAGGGCATGGTGGGAGCCGGGCTCGCGGGCCCGTATGGCATGGGGGAGACAGGAACCTGCGGGTGCCGTCAGGCGCCGACGGGGCGGCGCTCGGGCTCACCGGCCGGGAAGGGCGCGACGGCGCGACGATCCACGGTCGGGGAAGGTGCGGCGCTCGGAGGCGCGGGCCCGGCAGGGCACGACGGCGTCCGGGCGCGACGGCCCGATGTCAGACGGCGTGCGAGGGAGCGGGCGGCCCGCGGCGCGAGACGGCGGCGGCAAGCAGCCGGGCGACCGGTGAGACCCGGTCGTCGGGCACGGCGGAGAGGGTGACGCGGCGGGCGACGGGCGCGTGCCACCGCAGCAGGGTGAGCAGCGAGGCGAAGAGCAGGAAGAGAAGCGTGGTCAGACCGCGCTCCCCCCGCTCCAGCCAGTGGGCCGACAGCAACGCCATCACGGCGTGCACCAGCACCATGA
Source organism: Streptosporangium sp. NPDC050284 (assembly GCF_044459525.1). Lineage (NCBI taxonomy): Bacteria > Bacillati > Actinomycetota > Actinomycetes > Streptosporangiales > Streptosporangiaceae > Streptosporangium > Streptosporangium sp. NPDC050284. The sequence continues at coordinate 174,745 of NZ_JBITIZ010000005.1, read as the reverse complement.
ACAGGCCGGTGGACAGGCCACCGGCGCCGTGCTCATGCCCGGTCGACGGTGGCAGCGCGCCGGAGGTGAACCACAGGTGCATGCCGTACTGGGCGGCGAAGCTCGCCCCCAGCAACATGCCGAAACCACGCCGCCGCCGGGCGAGCACGAACGCGCCCACCGCGGTCGGCAGCACCGCCCAGACCAGCACACCCGGCCCCACCGGGCTGCCTCCGGCCAGCACGTGCATGACCAGCGACGCCGTCACGCACACGACCGCGAACACCGCGGCGCGAACAAGACGGAAGGCGTGCATGGGGCAATGGTGGCAGAGAATGGCGGATTCGCCACCCCCTTGTTCCATGATTAAAAGTGTGGATTAATACCTCCCGGACTGCGTGTCGCGATTGGGCGATCTGCGCTATTCAGGCGTCGAGCGGGTGCGGCCACCTCGGGCGCGCGGTCGGCCACCTCTACCTTCAGCTGCGCCGTCGAGCTCAGCAGGGTGCCCTCGGGCGCTCCCGCCACGCTCTCGTCCACCACGACGACGCGCTCACCCAGGTACAGGTAGGTGACGGGGTCGAAGATGTACTCGTGCCGCACCCCGCCGAGCCTGTTGACCATTGCCACCGCGACCCCCCTGCGTCCGGCGGCGTCCTCGGCCTCGTCGACGGTCTCGACGCCGGGGATCGTCCCCGCCGCCCGAAACAGCGCGGCTCGCTGGGCGGACGGCAGGTACGCCTGAGTGATCATCGAGCCGACGCTCCCCCACGCCCTGTAGTCGGCGAGGAGATCGCTTCCTAGTCCCCGGTAGAGGTGTTCGCGCATCCCCTCGGGATCGGTGGGCAACCGGCTCAGCGAGACGTAGTCGGTGCGCTGGTGGTCGGGACGGATGTCGTAACCGGTGAGCTTCGACGGCGCCCCGACGCCTCCCTTCCGCCGTTCGGCCTCGGCAGGCAGCGGCTCCCCGGGGAACGGTCTCGGCTCCAGGTGCTCGCTCGTCATGACCCCGCCGTCCAGGGGGGAACCCTCGACGGGCAGCCACACCTTGAACCGGCTGCGGTCGAGGTAGCGGACGTCCTTCCCGCCCTCCTTGAGCTTGACCGGGAACATGACCTGCAACTCGTAGGCGAGGAACTGCCCCGGCCTCGGGTGCAGCTCGTCCCGCAGGCTCGTCGCGTCGGCGGCCCGCTGGAGAACCGCCGACATCGCCACGGGCGACATCTGGACGGTCTTCTCCCGCTGGAGGAGCGACCCCGCCTGGAGGAACGAGCCGGCGCCGACGAACCCGAGTCCCACCACCACCGCGGCCCCGGCCCCCACCGCGAGACTCGTCCTGAGACTCAGTCCGAGGTTCCTGGTGAGGCTCGCCGGGCGGCGTACCCGGCGGGCGGGCGGTGCGGGCGGTGTCGTCCGTGTCGTCGGCGCCGTCGGCGCCGCGCCGAGGGCCGCGATCTCCGACAGCAGCCGCGACTCCTCGGCGCGCAACTCCGCCGGACCCGGCCGGGGCACCTCGGAGCGCAACCGGTTCACCTGGGTCATCTCATCCATGGACGGTCTCCTCGCTGACGGACGTGGGGTCGATCCCGCCGAGTTCCTCGCGCACCTTGCCTCTCGCCCGGTTGACCCGGGACCGGATCGTGCCCACCGGGACGCCCATCGCCCGGGCGGCCTCCGGGTAGGTGAGGCCGCCCCAGGTCACCAGCAACAGCGCGTCCCTGTGGCCCGCGGGCAGCCGCGCCAGGGCGGCCGCCAGCCTGCGCCGCACGGCGTCGGCGCTCAGCCGCTCGTCGCTGCGCTCGGTGAACGGAACGGTCACCGGATCGACGCCGGTCCGTTCGAGAACGCGCAGCCGCCGCACCTCGACACGCTTGTGCCGTCTGATCAGGTTGGTCGCGATGCCGTACAGCCACGGGCGCGCACCGGGCTGCGAGAGGTCGTAGCCCTCCCTCCCCCGGAACGCCGCCAGGAAGGTGTCCGCCACGACGTCCTCGGCCGCGTCGGCTCCCAGCCGCCGGATGACGTAGCGCTTGATGTCGGGCGCGTGCCGGTGGAAGACCGCGGCGAACACCTCCGGCTCCCGCAGGGACCGCCCGATGAGAGAGGCGTCGTCGACCTCCACCTCGTCGGCGGGAAAGGTGCCGCCCGCCCCCGTCCGGGTCCGGCTCGTTTCGCTCATATCCGGCCTCTCGGCTCTCGGTCAGGACACCCGTTGTTGCTCTCCCGCGTGCCTGCGGTTCCCGAAAGCGACCCGGCGATCCCGCCGAAAGTGAGGGCGACCGGTCCCCCGCCCTCGAAGCGCGAGGAGGGCGGACGCGCGTACCCGTCACACCGGAGTGAACTCCAGGTAGGAGACAGCGGGCATCCCCGCATCACGCCAGGGTGAACTCCAGGTAGGAGACGGCGGGCATCGGCAGGGTGAACTCCAGCCGCAGGGTCCCGTCCTCCGCGCGGACGGTACGGGCGGGCTCCAGTTCGTCCAGGCCGTTCGCGGCGTGGAGCCGTTCCCACTGCCCGCCCGCCGGCCAGTCGGCACCCCCGCCGATCTCCGCCCATACCGCCCGGATGTTGGAGTGCCGCTCGTCGATCCGGTGGTGGCCGACCGTGTACTCCCCCTCGGTCAGGCCCTCGACCGTGAGGGTGACCTCGCGTGACAGGATCGCCGCGCCGCCGGCCCTGTCCTGGTCGAGGGTGCCGTTCCACACCAGCACCCCGACGGCGCCGGTGGCCGAGCGCGCCGCCCACACCTCGACTCCCGCGACGTCACCGGTGGCCGAGCAGGCGAGCTCGTCCTCGCCGAGGCGGTCGGCGAGGGTGAGCGCGAGGTAGCGGGGCTTGCGCAGGTTGCCGACCGTGAGCAGGCCGAACCCGCCGTGGAAGAGCGCCGGTGGGCGGCCCAGCTCCTCGAAGTGGTCCGAGGCCACCCAGTGGGAGAGCGCGTCCACCCGCCCGGCCGCCGACCTCATCCCGTGCAGCAGGAACGTCGCCCCGAACGGCCCGTCGCCGATGCCGTGGAAGTGCGTGGGGGTGGGGCCCCACTCCGTCCACCAGATCGGCGTGCCCTCGCGGCCGTGCCGTTCCAGGACGGGCCGCCAGTCGAGCGGGGCGTTGCCGTAGGTGTGGGTGGAGACGAAGTCGAGCGCCGCGCCCGAGGCGTCCACGTGGTCGATCAGCTCCTGGACCCAGCCGTTCGCCGCCGAGGACGGACCGCCGACGCGGATGTCGGGGTGGACGTCCTTGACCGCCGCCGCCGACACGTCGTACAGCCGGAAGAACTCCTGCGGCGTGCCGCTCCAGAAGACCTCCAGGTTCGCCTCGTTCCACACCTCGAAGGCCCAGTTGTCGACCACCTCGCGCAGGCCGTACCGTTCGACGAGGTGGCGGGTGAGGTCGCGGACCAGGTCGCCCCACCGGTCGTAGTCCCTGGGCGGCGAGATGATCGCCTCGTAGCCGAAGACCGTCTTCGACGGGTCGGAGGCGAGGTCTCGCGGCATGAACGACAGCTCCACGATCGGCCGCATGCCGAACGCGGTGATCGTGTCGTAGACCTCGTCCACCCGGGTGAAGTCGTGCACGGGCCTGCCGTCCACCTCCCGGTAGACGCCGAGGTCGTCGCAGAGGATCGCGTGGGCGCGCACGGTCTCGACGCCGAGTTCCTCCCGCGTCGTCCACAGTGCCTCGGTCAGCTCGGGGCCGATCGGGCGGCCGCCCACGGTGTCGGCGGAGAGCATGTACGACAGGTGCTCGGAGCCGATCATGTACTTCCACGGCCTGGGCAGGGGCCGCGTGCTCGTCGAGGCGTCGACCCGCAGGACCGTCGCGCCCGGCTCGGCGAGCGGCGCGGCGAACACCGCCTCGGTGAAGGGGCCGGTCCGTTCCATCGTGGTGACGGCGGCGACTCTGTACCAGGCGGGCTCCCCGCGCGTGTCGACGTAGCGCGGATCCGGCACGGCCGGTACGTCGACGTCGCGCTGCTTGGTCGAGGTGTACGGCCCCGCCTCGGCGGGCGCGCGGTGGACGAGGTAGCCGATGGCCCCGGCCACCGGTTCCCAGGCCAGCGTGACCTGCCCGCCTCCGCTGTCGGCGCGCAGTCCCCGGGGGGCGGTGACCTCGACCCGTCCGGCCGCGGTCACCTCCCCCGACGCCCGGTAGATGCGGGCCTGCCAGTCTCGGCGTGCGGCGTCGGCCGTGCTCATGGATACGTCTCCCCGATGGTCGGTGTGGGTGGGGTGGGTGTGCGCGGTGGCGTACGGCTCACGCGCGAGAAGCAACGCACGTGAGCGGCACGATTCACCTGGGAGGCACGACGGTCACTTGGGAGGTACGACGGCCCATTCCTCCTGCCGCAGGACGGGCGCGAGCTTCGCCGTGACGTCGCGGGTCGCGAAGTGGCGGCGCAGGCTGTCGTCGGCGAGCGCGTTGCCGAGCGCGATCATGATCATTCCCTGGTCGAGGGCAAGGTACTGCTTGGCCACCTTGCCGCTGCGCACGGCGACCGCATCGTAGAAGCCGCCCGGCCCGTAGGCGTCGAAGTTCGTCTTGAGCCTGGCGAGGTTGTCGAGGGCCGCGCCGGGCGTGTGGCGCAGCGCGAGGAACGACGCGTGCGGGGTGACCACGCCGTCGCCGTAGGACTCCGGCTCCGGCTGCCCCTCGCGGCATCCCTCGAACCCGTAGTCGACGGAGGTGCGCTCCTGGTCGGAGGTGTAGCCGGGGGTGTCCATGCCGATCGCGTCCACGCCGTACTCGCGGTAGCCCCCGGCGGGGTCGTTGGACGGGGAGAAGCCCCAGTAGCCGTACTTCGCCTCGTTCATGCCGTGCTCGATCTGGGCGGCGATGTAGACGGGCTGGTTGCGGCCCCAGCTCTTGGCGCCCCAGACGTCCTCCGGTACGAGCTGGGTCACCATCAGCTCCTCGAACATGCTGCCGCCCCAGGTGGGCACCAGGCGCATGCCCCGGTAGCCGTACGTGCCCTCGAAGACGTTGACGCCCATGTAGGTGCGCCAGGTGCCGACCGGCTTCTGCTCGGCCCACGACCAGTCGCAGGTGTCGGGGAAGGTTCGCCACATGCCGTAGTAGTGCTGGGGCGGGAGCTGGCCGAGGGCGATGCCGACGTAGCTCGCGATCCTCGCCTCGGTGAGCGCGCCGTAGTGGTGGCAGGTGGAGTGGACCGTGGTCCCCGAGTCGTTGTAGTCGCTCTCGACCGAGCAGCCGGTGGGCTTCTCCGGCCAGAACCCGCCGCGCAGCAGCCCGGTGCCCGCGTCCGGCCGGGCCTGCGGGTCGTAGTAGGACTCGAAGTCCATGCCACTCAGCAGCGCCCCCGCCTGCTTGGAGGCCTCGGGAACGGCACTGCGGATCATCATGAGGGCGGCCGCGAGCCAGCCGTTGTCGACACTGGACAGGAACGGCTGCACGACGGAGCCGTCCTCCGGCCAGGTGCGCACGACCTGCAGTGTGCGCGGGTCGTACCAGTTGTAGAACTGTCCGGTCGGGGCGTGGCGCTCCAGTTTCGCCGTCGAGGCGAGCGCTGTGGCGACGCGGCGCCGGGCCTCGTCCCTGGAGATGAGGCGGACCTCGCGGGCGGCCACCGTACTCCACAGGTAGGTGGCGATGTTGGTCGGCGAGGTCACCTTGGCGCGGGTGCCGGGGGCGAGCGAGCCGTCGATCTTGTCGGAGGGCAGCCCGGTCGCCGGGTCGGCCATCGCGACCATGGACTTCCAGGTGTCGGCGGCGTAGCGGCGCAGCACCTCCCGCTGCCGCCCCGCCGCCGAAGCCGTCGAAGGTGTCGACGTTGTCAAGGGGAGATCAGGGGATACCAGGGGAGACGCGGAGGGGGCGGGGGAAGGGGCGGCCGAGGCGGGAGAGGGGGCTGCCGCGATCAGGGCGAGACAGGCCGCCAGGGCGGCCGCGTGACGACGACGCACGGGGGGCTCCTTACGTGGATTACTTGAGTCCGGTGGAGGCGATGCCCTGGGTGAAGAAGCGCTGCAGGAAGACGAAGAGGACGAGGACCGGCAGCACGACGACCACCGCCCCGGCGATGAGCAGCCCGTACTGGGTCCCCTGGTAGCCGTTGAAGATCGCCAGTGCGACGGGCAGCGTGTATTTGTCCTCGCTCTGGGCCACCACCGCGGGCCAGAGGAAGTTGTTCCACGAGCCGAGGAAGGTGATCAGGCCGAGCGTGGCGAGGGCGGGCCTGCAGAGCGGCATCACGATCCTGAAGAAGATCCGAAACTCCTTGGCGCCGTCGACCCGCGCGGCGTGGATCAGCTCGTCGGGGATGTCCGCGATGAACTGGCGCATCAGGAAGATGCCCAGCGGGGTGACGAGGCCGGGCAGGATGATCCCGAGGAAGGTGTTCACCAGGCCGAGCTTCGCGATGAGCACGAACTGCGGGATCATCACCACGATGGCGGGCAGCGCCATCTGCGTCAGGACCAGCGCGAACAGCACGTTCTTGCCGCGGAAGGCCATCTTGGCGAAGGCGTATCCGACCATCGAGCAGAACAGCAGGTTGCCCGCGACGGTGGCGAGGGCCACCACCGCGCTGTTGAAGAACACCTGCGTGATGTTCATCTTCTCCAGCAGCTCGCCGTAGTTGCCGAGCGTCCACTGCGTCGGCAGGAACTCCGGCGGATCCCGCCTGATCTCGCTCTCCGGCTTGAACGAGGTGAGCAGCGTCCAGACGAACGGGAGCACGACGAGCACGAGCCCGGCGCTGAGCAGCGCGTACGTGGAGAAGCGGCGTTTCACCAGGGCCCCGCGCCCCGGCCTCTCGGAAGCCTGGCCTCTCGCGGGGGCCTTACGACCCGAAGCGGTTGTCATCTGGACCTCCCGACCCGGAACTGCAGGACCGCCAGCGCCACGATCACGGTGAACAGCACGCTCGCCGCCGCGGCGGCGTAGCCGTAGTTGCCCGAGCCGAACTGGTTGTAGATCGCGAGCGAGGCCGAGGTGGTCGCCCCCGCCGGGCCTCCCCTCGTCATCACCAGCGGCTCCTCCATGAACTGGGCGAACCCGATCGAGCTGTAGACGGTGCAGAACAGCAGCGCCGGACGAAGCATCGGCAGCGTGATGGAGCGGAAACGCTCCCAGCGCCCGGCCCCGTCGACCTCCGCCGCCTCGTACAGCTCCCTGGGAATGCCCTGCAGTGCGGCCAGCAGGACGACCATGTCGAAGCCGAAGCTCCGCCAGGCGGTCATGACGATGATCACGGGAAGCGCCAGGTTCTCGTCGGCGAGCCAGCGGGGGCCGTCCACGCCCACCGCCGCGAGCACCTGGTTGACCAGTCCCGCGTCGGGTTCGAGCAGGAACCTCCAGGCCACCGCGACGCCGATGATGCTGGTGACGTAGGGCAGGTAGTAGCCGAGCCTGAAGAACGCGGCCGGTAGCCGGGCGATCCCCGAGTTCAGCGCCACGGCCGCGCCCAGACCCAGGGCGATGGTGAGCGGGAGCGCGGTCACCACGAAGATCAGCGTGTTCAGCGCCGCCTGGCGCATGAGCTCGTCGTCGAAGAGCCGCAGGTAGTTGTCGAGCCCGACGAGGTTCACCGCCAGGGGGTCGCGCACGTCGGTACTGCGCATGTCGGTGAAGCTCATGCCGAGTTCGACGAGGAGCGGCCCCGCCCAGAACACCGCGAACATCACGACGAAGGGCGTCACGAAGATCCAGGCCAGACCGGTGCGGCGGAATCCGCCCCGGGGTCTCCACTGCCTGGCGGGGGCCGGTGCGGTGGACTCGCGCGAGTCCACCCGCTCGCTGACCACCATGGTCAGACCCCGGTCCCGATGGTCTCGGCCTGCTCCTGGACACGCTTGGCCGTCTCCTCGGCGGTCTGCTTGCCCAGGGCCATCTTCTCGACCTCGGTCTCCATCACCTTGGCCACCTGCTCCCAGGTCGGGACGGCCGGTACGGCCTTCGCGTCCTTGAGCTGCTCGCCGAAGACGGTGACCCGCTCGTCGGCGGTGAGCGCGGGGTCCTGCCAGGCGGCCTCGACGCTGGGCAGCGCGTTGACCTTGGTGTACCAGGTGGCCTGGACCTCGGGGTCGACGAGCCAGCTCAGGAACTTCCAGGCCGCGTCGCGGTTCTTCGCGTCCTTGAAGACCACCATGTCGCTGCCGCCGACCAGGCTGGGACCTCCCGCGCTGCCCTTCGGGTAGGGCGCGACGGCGAACTTGTCCCCGAAGCCGTCGCCCCCCTCCTTCTCCAGGCCCGCGATCATCCACGGCCCCGAGTAGAAGGCGCCGACCTTCCCCTTGACGAACGTCTGCGGGAAGGCGCCGGTCGGCTGGTCGGTGCTGGAGAGCCCGCTCTCGAAGAACGAGCCGTACTGCTTGAGCGCCTTGACCATCTCGGGCGTGTCCAGCGTCCACTTCCCGTCGGAGACGATCTCGCCGCCCGCCTGCCACACCAGCGGCAGCACCTCCTGCCAGGAGCCCTGCCGGAAGTTCTGCTCCACGCCGAGCGAGGCGCCGCCCTTCTCCTTGAGCGCCTTCACGAAGGCGGTGGTCTCCTCCCAGGTGACGGGCGGCTTCACCGACGCCCTCGAAGCGAGGTCCTTGCGGTAGTACAGCGCGCGGGTCTCGACGTACCAGGGCACGCCGTACGCGGTCCCCTCCACCTCGACCGTGCCCCACGCGCCGGGGAAGAACGCCGACTTGTCGATCAGGTCGGCCGGGGTGGGGTCGAGGGCGCCGGTCTTCGCCATCTCACCCATCCAGGTGCTGCCCAGCATGGTGATGTCGGGGGTGGCGTTCCCCGCGATGGCCGCGGTGATCTTGTCGTGGGCGACGTCCCAGCCGAGCGGGGTCACCTTGATCGTGATGCCGGGGTTCGCCGTCTCGAAGTCCTTGGCGAAGGCGCCCAGCGCCTCCCCCTCCGCCCCGATCGCCCAGACCGTGACCTCCCCGGTGGCCTTGCCGGTGTCGACCTCCCTCGCCTGTTCCGCGGCCCCCTCGCCGCTCCGGCCGCACCCGGCGAGTACCAGTCCCAGCGCGAGGATCCCGACGGCGTACTTCTTCACTTTTCCTCCAGGGGGTGAGGACCGCAGCTGGATCGGACGATCAGCTGGGTGGGGAGAATCTCGGACTTCGGGACGGTACGGGTGCCCCTGATGAGCTCGTCCAGCGCGCGGGCGGCACTGGCGCCGAGCAGGCGCATGGGCTGGCGCACCGTGGTGAGGGCGGGCCTGGCGTGGCGGGCGGCCATGATGTCGTCCCAGCCGGTGACCGCCACGTCGCCCGGCACGTCGAGGCCGAGTTCCTCGGCCGCCAGGATGACGCCGAGGGCCACCTGGTCGTCGGCGCAGATCACCGCCTGCGGCCGGCCCGCTCCACCGGCTCTTCCCGCTCCTCCTGCTTTCCCTGCCCTCCCCGCTTTTCCCGCTTTTCCCGCGAGCAGGGTCCGCCCCGCCTCGTACCCGCCCTCCACGGTGAACTCGCAGGGCAACGGCTCGGGGGGCCGGATCCCGTGGTCGGACAGGACCCGTCTCACCCCGGTCCAGCGCTGGGTGACGTCGCCCCCGTCGTCGTCCCCGGCCATCGCGAAGGTGGAGTAACCGTGGCCGAGCAGGTGGGCGGTGAGCGCCTCGGCCGAGGCGGTGTTCTCGCTGCAGACCGCGTCGGCCCGCTCGACGGGATCGCGTGCGAGCAGGACCAGCGGCGTCCTGCTCCTGACGATCTCGTCCACCACGGCGTCCTCGACGGTCCTGCCGAAGATCACCATGCCGTCCACCCTGCCGACCAGGTCCCTGACCAGGTCCTGTACGGCGGCCCGCCCGCGCGTGGACAGGATGAGCACGGAACGGCCGAGCTCGGAGGCCACCTCCTCGTAGCCGAGGAGGACCTCGGCGAAGTAGGGGCCCGACAGGTCGGGGAAGACGATCCCGTTGGCCGCGTGGCGGCCCTGGGCGAGGGAGACACCGAGGCGGCTCGGGGTGAAGCTGAGCTCCTCGACCGCCCTCAGCACCTTCTCGCGCGTCCCGGCCGAGACGGGTCCGGTGTTGCGCAGAGCCCGGGAGACGGTGGCGATGGAGACGCCCGCCCGCTGCGCGACCTCATAGATGGTCGCACCCTGACCTTCGTCGCTGTTTGCCACCTGTCGTCCGATCTCCCTGCCGAGTGGAAGCGCTTACACTCAATGACGACTGAAGGTGGAAGCGCTTACAGTGGATGCTCGGAGTCAACCACCGAACGTAATCACCGGTAAAGGTCTGTTACATCACCGTTACCAAACAAGCACGGTGCCACATCGACCGTCGTGAGCACCGTGACACCGTCGTCGAACCGGCCGACGACCCCGCGACCTGTCCCGAGGGCGTGACAGCACGGGCTTTCGCCGCCGTGCGACATGGCCGACACTGAACGCATGTCGAGACGCGCACTGACCTGGTCGGGGGTGGCCGTGGCGCTGGGGGCGCTGGCCGCGCTGGGATGGTATTTCATCGCGGTCGGCCTGGATCGCGCCGACAAGCTCGCCAGCGTTCTTGGGGTCTTTGTCGGACTGCTGGGACTGGGTCTCGCGATCTACGGCACGGTCTCCTCACGCCCGGAAGCGGCCCAACCCGAACCGGGTGGCGTGCACAACGAGATCAGCGGCACCGTGCACGGCAGCGCCGTGCAGGCGAGGGATATCGAAGGCGGCATCACCTTCGGCGCCCCGAAGCCACAGAAAGCGCAGGACACGGACTGACCGTCCTCCACAAAGGCAGCGATCACACCTCACCTGCACCCCGGGCCGGCCTGTGCTCATATCGGTCGGCCGTGAGCCCGCCGTGATCGATCATCCGGGCGCCGCCTATGAGGTCAACAGTCATGACCTCGATACTTTCGCCCCCTTCTCAGGAATATGAGAATCCCGGGAAGAAAGTACTGCGTGCACCGTTCATACCATTATGTTCCTGACATCTCCGGAGTCCGCCGATCACCGGAATCGAGCATCGACAAACCGGATGTCGGAACATGCGGCCATAGCGTGAATCCGGAAGGGCTGTCGCGGCACACATCCGGTTGACACCCCCCGCCCGACCCCGACTCGGCGTCGAACCGTCGTAACCCTGCGCATCGATAATCGGCGGAGCGGCACGAAGAACACTTTTCACTCAACCCGCTTTACTCCCGTTTCGGCCGACCGTTTGCTCTTTCGGCTGTTTTCGCGTGTCGGTTTTCCCATTCCGTTGTCCCGGAGAAGCGTCCGACATATGCTCCGCACAGGTGAAACGCTCAGCCAAGCCGAGTGGAGGCGGGCATGGCTCGTTCCTGGGAAGCCGACCCTTCCGCGTTGTTCGAGCGGCGATTAGGAAAGTCCGCCAAAGAGTTGGATCGTTCGGACGGCCGTGACGAATGCCCAGACATCTGGCAACTCAGCAACGGTGACATCGCGGTGATCGGCAGGGACCTCACGGCCGCCTATGGCCCTCACCTGCCGGAAGGCGTGTCCCTCGCCCCGGATGAGCGCCTGGTCGTCATCCCGGGCATCATGCTCAGCGCGGCGAAGGCGGACATCCCCGATGCTTGATCCCGGCGCCCCCTTCCTCGTTCCCCCACAGGGCGAGAAACTCGTCAGAGAAGCCTACAGACGCGACTTCCGGCAACGGGACGCGCGGATTCGCAATCATGACTCCTGGAAGTTCGAGCGGCGGCAGCACTTCGAGGAGCAGGGCAGTCCAAGTCGTGACGCCTTTCGCCGAGGCGACTGGGACGAGGCGCTGCGGCTTCTCGACGAAAGGCGGGACGACCTGCTCGCGCTCACCCGGGAGGACGAACGTCGCGGCTCCTTCTTTCACCGGGTACGCGTGGTCGAGACGCCACTCACACCGTATATGCGATGGGAGCTGCACTCTCTGCGGATCCGCGCCGAATGCGGTGAGAGGATCCGTGTGATCGGCGTGGAAAGGGTACAGGCCCTGGAGAAGACCGATCCACTGCCGGAAGTGGTCATCCTAGGCGGGCAGACCCTCTACTACGTCCTCTACACCGCGACCGGTGTCCCGGACGGCGCGGTCCGCTACACCGATCCCGGCTTCATCGCAAGTTGGCAGAAATACATCGAAAACCTCTATGAGGCCGGTGAAGATGTGATTTCCTACTTCGACCGCGAGTTGGCCCATCTTCACTCGCCCCAGCCGAAGACGGAGTAGACGTCAGAAAGACCGGAGAGGGAGAAGAGCACTCCGGCGGTTCGCGTTCCGAGCTGTCAGGGTCCTCTCGTGATGTCGTACAGGCCAGAGATGTCAGTGGCGGGGTTCACTTCCACGACCACGGCAAACACATGAGAACTGACCGTTCACCACCGCTCACGGCTTCAGCTTGAGCCTCTTCTTCGACGCCCCCGGGAACACGACGACCAGGTGCTCCTCCCCCACATCACCGACCCGCACGTAGACACGGAGCCGGTAGCGGCCCTTCCCCGCGATCGCCAGGTTCGGCATAGGGGCACCCGCGCCCACCTCTCCGCCCTCGCCCATCTCCGGCACGGTGAGCCGGCCGCTGCGGCTGACGACCGGCACCTCGGTAACCTGATCCCACCCGGCTGTCCGCCGCGGCGGCGCGGTACGGAAAGCCTTCACCGTGAGGCACAGATCGATGACGTCTTCGACGTGCCCGACGAGCACCGAGCTGCCGACCGCCCCGATGAGGGCTCCGTCGTCGTAGAGCTCGTCTGTCGCTTGCTCCGCCTCCTTCTCGCCCGCTTCGTCTTCGGGGTCGTGGACCAGATAGCCGTGATCGCCGTCGGCGAAAAGGAAGTACGTGGCCGAGGCCTGGACGACCCCCTTCGTCCGGGGCCACGGGTCGCGGCACTTCGCGTTCTCCTCGGCGATGTAGGCGGTGTTCGCCGCCTCCTTCTCCGCGGTCGACCGCAGCAGATCGGGATGGGTCGCGCCGACGATCTCCGGGCAGACGTAGACGAGGTCCCACGGGTCCGCGCCCCACGCGGGCCGTGCGCTCCCGGCCCGCGTCAGAATCGCCTCCTGCTCTTCGCGGTCCTTCGCGCGGCACAGCGCCCGCCCGTACGCGAGGACCCCCTGGTCCGACAGGCTGTCGGGAAACATGGGCGAGACTCCGCCCTCTGTGCTCCGCGCCCGGCACAGGAACTCGGCGTCGCGTTCCGCGGGTTTCAGGTCGCCGAAGTTGCGCCGGTCGTAGCAGTCCATCGACCAGCCGGTGTGGGTGAGGTGCGGGGTCTGCTCCGGGTGGATCATCGCGATGATCGGCAGTACGGCCACGGCCGTCACCGCGACGCGGATCACGCGCCACCGCGCGGGCGGAAGGTCCGCCGGATGGCCCTCGGTGGAGAGTTCACGGGCGGTCGCCGCGATCCACACGACGCTGACGAGACCGACCGCGTCCATCATGATCGGCACCACCGGACCGCCGTCGGCGATCCCCGCAAAAAGCATGTTGAACGGGATCACCAGCGCGTAGACGCCCACCGACAACCACCCGGCGACCTGCGTGCCGCGACTCCACCGGCCGTCGCGCCGCTGCCCGATGACCGTGATGACGGTCGCCGCCACTCCGCCCAGCAGCAGGCCCAGTTCGGCGATGCCGCCCGATCCGAACTCCGGAAGGTCGAGTTCGTCGAGCAGCTGGTTGGCCATCCCCGCCAGTTCGACCGCGAACATCGCTCCGGCCACCGCGCGCAGCACGCGGGACCGCCAGCGGATGACGAGCAGGTAGAGGACGTCGACCGCGGTCCACAGCACGAGCTGGAATGCCGTGTTGGCCGCACCGGGGATCAGCACGATCGGGTACCACAGCACGAGGGTGTACGCCACCGCCAGATACAGCAGTCGGCGCAGTGCCTTCTCTCGGCGGTCCAGCGGTCCCGGCGCGGGAGCACGCAGGATCAGCCACAGGAGCGCGGCCTTCACCAGGGCGGCCACGAGCAGCACCACGGTCGTCGGGGTGTCGAACCCGTCGCGCCCGTAGAACTCCCCATAGGCCGGCGGCGACCATTCGACGGCCACCCAGAGCCAGGCGTCGCCGAGCAGCAGGCCCGCGACCGCCGCCGCGAGAACCAGCCCTACTACCCCAATTCTAATAATCCGCCATAGATTATCCGAAAGCACGAGATGCGATCTTAGCTTGGTTTTCCTGCCGTATTTTCAGAGGCTTGAGGGGCATTATGGAAGCTCGAATACCGCTGGTTGTTCAGCGAGCCGGAGAATCCGAGCCGGCAGGCGCTCGTGCGCACACGCATGACGACACGCCATGACACCCGTCGCGACGGCACATCTCCCCGTCAAAGACCGGCGCCATCGATCTCACGGGGTCGGCGGACCAGGGAATGTCCGTTTTACCGACCCGTGGAATCTCCGCCGTTGACCCCGCAGCCTCGCGTGATGAGGATCGGGGGAGACTGATTACGGAGGTGTTACGCGATGGCCAAAGTGCTGATCGTCACCGGTGACGCGGCGGAGGACCTGGAGGTGATGTACCCCTACCAGCGGCTGCTCGAGGAGGGGTACGAGGTGGACATCGCCGCGCCGAGCGCCAAGAAGCTGCAGTTCGTGGTGCACGACTTCGTCGACGGCTTCGAAACCTACACCGAGAAGCCGGGCCACACCTGGCCCGCCGACCTCGCGTTCGCCGACGTCGACCCCGAGCGGTACGTGGCGCTCGTCGTTCCCGGCGGCCGGGCTCCCGAGTACATCCGCAACGACCGCGACTGCCTGGAGATCGTCAGGCACTTCGCCGGGGCCGGCAAGCCGATCGCGGCGCTGTGCCACGGGCCGATCCTGCTCGCGGCGGCGGGCGTGCTGAAGGGGAGGGAGAGCAGCGCCTACCCGGCCTGCGCACCGGACGTCGAGGTGGCGGGCGCGACCTGGATCGACAGCGAGGCCCACGTGGACGGCAACCTGGTGACCGGGCGGGCCTGGCCCGACCACCCGGCGTGGATGCGCGAGTTCGTGAAGGTCCTCCGTGCCGCAACCGGCTGAGAGCCAGGGACTCCTCTCCTCGGTCCAGCGCGCGCTGCACGTGCTGGAGGTGGTGGCGTCGGCCGGTGACGGCGTCACCGCCAAGGCCGTGGCTCGGCGCTGCGGCTTCAAGCTGTCCACGACGTACCACCTGCTGAACACGCTCATCCACGAGGGCTACCTCGTCCGGCTGCCCAACTCCCGGGGCTACGGCCTGGGTTACAAGCTCACGTCGCTGAACCAGCGTCTGCGTGACCAGCTCGGCAGCACGCCGCTGGTGTCGGAGGCGCTGCAGCACGCCCACCGGATCAGCGGCACCGCCGTCTACTACAGCGTGCTGCGGGACGCCCACCTCGTGGTCGCGGAGGTGGTCGACTCGCCGGAGACGCCGCGGGTGCAGCCGCTGGACGTGGGCTTTCACGAGGCGGCCCACGCGACGGCGTTCGGGAAGGTGCTGCTCGCGCACCTTCCGGAACGCAGGACCTATCTCGCCGAGTTCGGGCTGCGCCGCCTCACCGAGAGCACGATCACCCGGCTGGAGGAGTTCGAGGCGGAGCTGGGCCGGGTGAGGGCGACGGGGGTGGCCCAGGAGGTCGAGGAGTTCCGTCCCGACCTGGCCTGCGTCGCCGTTCCCGTCCTCGACGCCTCGGCGAACGTGGTCGGCGCCGTCGCCGCCTCCGCCCCGCTCGGCTACTTCCGCGCGCACCGCGACCTGATGATCGAGGGGGTACGCGAGAGCGCCCGGCTGCTCGGCCCGTGGAACGCCCCCGAGGATGCCGGGACCGCCTTCGACCAATAATCATTTGCACCCTGATATCCCGGGAAGTGCGAAGTTCTCGCGAGGGTACGAATCCAATGCGTTCGAATGGGCGACTCTGGTGCTCTGGCAGGCCATAGGCCTGGCGGAAGATCACGTCGCCGATCCTGTGCCTCGCCGTCCGGAAGTCCTGATCGCGATCGGCCCCGGTGAACATGCATGGCCGAGGGCCCCGATCGCTTTTCGCGCGCCCCGCATCCGGTTCCGCGTCAGCCGTTTAGCTGTAACATGTCTTGTTACAGACAGGAGGGCCGATGGCCGCGAACAGCCGGCTGACGATCGCCGTACACGCGCTGACCTGGATCGCGCTCGCCCAGCGGCGCGGGCAGGAGTGGCTCACCTCTGAGCAGGTCGCCGCCAGCGTCAACACCAATGCGGTGATCATCCGACGCAGCCTCGGCGATCTGCGCCGGGCGGGCCTGGTGGAGGTCCGCCACGGGGCCGGGGCCGGCTGGAGCATGGCCCGCGCACCCGAGGACATCACCCTGCTTCAGGTGTACGACGCCGTGGAGCGAGAGCCGCTCTTCGCCATGCACCGCACCGAACCCAACCTGGAATGTCCGATCGGCAGGGGCATCCGGCCCGTGCTGGACGTGGTCTACGACCGGGCCGACCAGAGCCTGCGCCGCGAACTCGATCTCACCTCGATCGCCGACGTGCTGCGGGACTGCCTGTAGGTGCGCCGACGCCTGCCTTCAGTAGTAACAATGTTTGTTCCATCAACACGGAAGGAGCCTCACCGGTGGAGGACAGTCGATACCCGATCGTCGAACTCAGGCAGTACACCCTGCACGAGGGTGAACGCGACGTACTGGTCGACCTCTTCGAGCGGGAGTTCGTCGAGCCGCAGGAAGCGACGGGAATGACCGTCATCGGCCAGTTCCGCGACCTCGACGCTCCGAACCGATTCGTCTGGCTACGCGGATTCCCCGACATGGAGCGCCGCGCCGAGGCGTTGCGTTCCTTCTACGGCGGTCCGGTCTGGAAGGCGAACCGCGATCGGGCCAACGCGACGATGATCGACTCCGATGACGTGCTGCTGTTGCGCACCCGAGAGGACTTCCCGGCAGCGGCGCGGCCTCCGGTCGGCGATGCCACACCGACGTCGATCGTCGTCGCGACGCTCTACCACCGCGACCGGCCGTTCGACGACGCGTTCGCGGACTTCTTCGACCGCTCCGTACGACCGGTGCTGACCGAGACCGGAGCACGGCCGCTCACCTGCCTGCGGACCGAGTACGCCGAGAACACCTTCCCCGCCCTGCCGGTCCGCACCGGGGAGAACGTCTTCGTGTGGTTCTCCCGGTTCGCCGACCCTGACGATCTCGCCGATCACCAGGAGCGGCTGGCCGGCTCACGCACATGGCGCGATCGAGTGCTCCCGGAACTGTCGGAAACCCTCACCGGCGCTCCGCGGCAGCTCCGGTTGGCGCCCACGGCCAGGTCATCGTTGCGCTGAGGCGTGGAGCACACGAAGACGGGCGGTCAGAGCGTCAGCGCCAGCACCGCCCAGCGGTTTGGCCACGTCGTCTCGCACCCACGAGCCGAGCCACGCACCTGCCACCAGTACGAATTTCGCCATGGCGGCAACGTAGCGGAACAGACCGACAATCCCGGTCGCGACCGCGAGACCGTCGGCCCGCCGACGCGCCTGGTAGCGTTCGCGGACGGGGGTGTCCGGGACCGATCGGGTGGAGCAGCACGAACGATGAGCGCCGAGTCGACGCCGCGCGAGGCGATCGCCGAGCACATGGTCGCGATCCCGGCGGGAAACGTCTTCCTGCGGGACGAGGGCACGAAGGCGATCTGGAAGGTCGAGATCGGGGCCTTCGAGCTGGCCCCCCATCCGGTGACCCGCGAGCTGTACCGCGCCGTCCTGGGTGAGGCCCCCGCGAGCCCGGCGGGGCCGCGGACGCCGGTGACCGAGGTCTCCTGGATGGACGCCGTCCGGTTCTGCGACCTGCTCTCGCGGGCGGAAGGCCTCGCCCCCTGCTACTCGATGGGCGACGACCCCGACGGCCAGGACGTGGTCTTCGACCGGGAGGCCGACGGCTACCGCCTCCCGACCGAGGCCGAGTGGGAGTACGCGTGCCGGGCCGGGACCACCGGCGTCCGCTACGGGGAACTGGACGAGATCGCCTGGCACCGCGGCAACTCCGGCGGCGAGGTCCACGACGTCGCGACCAGGGCGCCGAACGCGTGGGGGCTGTACGACATGATCGGCAACGTGTGGGAGTGGTGCTGGGACGTCTACGACCCCGAGGTCTACGGCCCGTACCGGGTGTTCCGGGGCGGGGGTCTCTACGATCACCCCCGGGGGTGCCGGGCGTCGTGCCGCCGCAAGAGCCACCCGACCTTCCGCATCGACGACCTGGGATTCCGGCTCGCCCGATCACGGTAAGGATGACACCCAGCAGGCTGCGGTTGTCGCGGACCATGCTTTCCGTGGCTTGTCGCGTGGGCTGCTCCGGACCTGAGAGTCGATGAATGAGCGGTCAGTGCATCAGGATGATCTTGCCGCGGGCGTGGCGGGTCTCGCTCAGTTCGTGGGCGGCGGCGACGTGGGTGAGCGGGAACGCGGCGGCGACGGGGATGCGCAGGCGGCCTTGGGCGGCGAGGTCGACGGCGAGGCCGAGGCCGTGTACCGCCGGCCGGTCGGCGTTCGCCGCGAGGGCGGTGCCGTCGTCAGGGACGCCGTGGGACATGTGGACACCGTGCGCGGCCGCGGTGGTGTCGGCGATCGTGACGACCCGGGCCGGGTCTCCGGCGAGGGCGACGAGGTCGGGCAGTGCTCCTCCGGCGCAGTCGAACACCGCGTCCACCCCGGCCGGGGCCAGCGCTCGGACGCGTTCGACCAGGCCGGGCCCGTAGGTCGTCGGTTCGACGCCGAGGGAACGCAGGAAGTCGTGGTTGCGGGCACTGGCGGTGCCGATGACGCGGGCGCCGCGGACCGCCGCGAGCTGGCCGGCGACCGTGCCGACCCCACCGGCCGCGCCCTGGATCAGCACCGTGCCGCCGGGGCCGACGGCGAGCCGGTCGAGAACCCGGGTGGCGGTCTCGACGAGGCCCGCCGCGCCGCCCGCCTCCGCCCAGTCCCATGCCGTGGGTTTGGGAGCCCAGGCGGTCAGGACGACGTGGTCGGCGTTGGCGCCGCGCAGGGCGGAATGTGTCATCCCGAACA
The DNA here is from genome assembly GCF_044459525.1 of Streptosporangium sp. NPDC050284. Taxonomy (NCBI): domain Bacteria; kingdom Bacillati; phylum Actinomycetota; class Actinomycetes; order Streptosporangiales; family Streptosporangiaceae; genus Streptosporangium; species Streptosporangium sp. NPDC050284. The sequence goes on along the minus strand of NZ_JBITIZ010000005.1, from coordinate 155,854 downwards.
CCTCGTCGCCGACACGAACGCCGGTGACGCCGTCGCCGACCTCGTCGACCACGCCCGCCGCGTCGAACCCCGTCCGGTACGGGAACGTCAGCGGCACCACGTGACGCATCTCCCCTGAGCGCAGGCGCGCCTCGCCCGCGGACAGTCCGGACGCCCGGACGGCGATACGGATCTCCCCCGGTCCGGCGTGCGGCTCCGGAACCTCGGCCACCTGCAGGACATCGGGTGGACCGTACTCGGAAAACTGGACGGCTCTCATGGAGTTTGACGGTAATAGAGCACTTCATCCGCTTGTCTAAAGTGAGAGTCGTGACGGCGGAAGTGAGACAGAGTCGGCGCTCGGACGTCCGGGACAACCGCGCCCGGATCCTCGCCGCTACCCGCGCCGCCTTCGCCCAGGAAGACTTGGACGTGCCGATCCGGGAGATCGCCCGCCGCGCCCAGGTCGGCCCGGCGACCGTCTACCGGCACTTCCCGACCAAGGAGTCCCTGCTCACCGCGGCCTTCGGTGAAGGGATGACGCTGTGCTCCCAGATCGTCGACGAAGGCCGGGCCGACCCCGACCCCTGGCACGGGTTCCGCGAGACGATCTTCAGGCTTATGGAGATGCGTGCCCTCGGCCGGGGCTTCTCCCACGCCTTCGTCTCACGACTGCCCGCATCGGTGGGCCTGACCGCCGACCGCGACCGCGCCCTACGCGGGATGCGCGAACTTCTGAGCAAGGCCAAGGAGGCGGGCGACCTGCGCGCCGACATCGTTCTGGAAGACGTCGTCCTGACGATGACGGCGAGCGAGGGCATCCGAGCCGAGTCCCCCGAACTGAGGGCGGCCGCCGCCCGCCGCTTCGCCGCACTGATGATCCAGTCGTTCCAGGCACACCCCGGACTCTCCCCTCTCCCGCCGGCCGTCCGGCTACCGCTCCGGTAAAACCGGTTCTCTCGAAGCGCCCCTGGCGTCGCGGTCGCGCCGGCTGCGTGAGCTTCACCGTCGGCACCGGCACGGCCTCCGTCTTCCCCGCCTCCAACACGTTGCGTACACGGTGCGGTTCATGTGAGATCCGGTTCTGTCGGGGTCGATCTCTACGGTGTGCGGCATGACGACACACTCCCCCGTGAGCGGGGCCTGGTCGAGCGTGCGCGCGGCCATCACCACCGGTGACCCGGCCCTGGTCGCAGCCGCCGTGTTGGATCTGGACGAGGCCGGGCGCCGGGAGGTGGCTCGCGAGTTGCCCGGCCATATCGACGTCGCCAGGACAGCGGTCGAGGAACGCGACCGGCGCCGGGGGGTATGGACCGGCGGCGAGGAATGGATCGAGCCCATGCGGGTCGCCGGCGCGGGTGTGTTCGGCGGGGTGGCGGCCGTCGCGACCTGGCTGTATCGGCGCGACTTCACCCGTTGGCGACCACCGCTGGACTTCGAGCCGCTGCTGCGTGTGATCGCCGCGCGACCGCAGCAGTGGCAGGCCGATCTCGCGGTGCGGCTGGCCCTGCGGCTGCGTGGCAACCGGACCCAGGCCAGGGACGACAGCATGCCGTTGGCCCTGGAGCTGCTGCGCCGTAGCGGTGCCGTCCCGCCCGAACACGACCCGCTCACCGTCGCCTGGGTGTCCCAGCCGCCGAATCTGGAGCACGACCCGTTGGCCGAGCACCTGGTGCCCCGGTTGTTCGAGGCCGAAGGCGTGGGCCAGGCGCTGCGCGGAGACAGCGTCGATCCGCCCTCGTGGGATCCCGGCCTCCGCACCTGGCTGGGGGCGCTGCGCGCCGCGGTCGCGGTCGGCCGGTTCGCCCCCGAGCCGCTGGTCGACGGCTGTCTGCGCCGGTTTCTGCGCGGTGGCGGCGCCGCCGACCTGCGCTTCTTCGTTCGCCTGCACGAGATGCTCGACCCGGCACAGAGCACCGAGCGCACTCGCGACTACCTGCGGCTGCTGCCCGCCGCGCCGGGGCCGGTGGCCGAGCTGGCGCTACGGCAGCTGCGCGGCGCGGGTGGGCTGAGCGGCGAGGAGATCGACGAGGCGGTGTCGGCGCTGCTGTTCCGCCCCGAGGGCAAGCTCGTGCGGGCCGGACTGACCCTGCTCGACCAAGCCGCCCGCGACGCGGACGGCGACCTCGACGAGCTGGCCCCGGCGCTCGCCTCGGCATTCCTGTGCGAGACCTACGAGGTGCGCGAGCGCGCGGTACGCCTGGCCGTCAAGCACGCCCGGCGCTTCACGCCCACCGGGGCCGAGGCCGTCCGCGAGGCGGCGAGCGTCCTGCCCGCCGAGCTGGCGGCGCGGCTCTCTCAGTCCTACGGGGTGGTGGCGGCCGAGCCGGAGATGATCGACGACTTCGAGCCCGGGACGCTGCCGCCGTTCCAGCCGCTCGCCCACGAGCCGTTCCCACCGGCGCTGGAGGACCTGACCGCCACCTACGACCAGGTGAGCGACATCGTCACCTTCGAACGGTGGCTCGACGGTTTCGTCCGCGACCCGTTCAAGCGACCGCGCCCCGGCCGGGGCCGCATCTACGAGCGGCGCCACTGGTGCCGCCTTGAGGAGTGGACGGAGGCGTTGCTGCGCGAGGCCGCCGACCCTGGGCAGGAGCCTCCCGTCCCCGAGCCCGAACAGGCTCCCGAGTACGTCAGGCACGCCATCGGCGTGCGCATCGCCGACGGCGGCGACGAGCGCGACATCAAGGTGGACTTCGGCCGGCTGCCCGCCGAGCTGCGAGAGAACATCGCTGCGGCCCTCACGGAGAACGGCACTCCGCTCGGCAACCTTGAGCACTTCACGCAGGGCCCGCCGCTCGAAGCGAAGATCCTGAACGTGTGGATCATGTCGTCGGGCAGCTGGAGAAGCCACGAGGAACAGCAGAACGCGCCGCACGACCGGCTGCCGGACCCGCATCACCTCTCGGCGCCGCACTACGCCATGCTGATGCGCTGCTCCGAGATCCACTCCGCGCTGAAAGCCGGGACGCTGCCTCCGTACCTGCTGGCCACCCCGACCCTGACCTCCGGTCACCTCGATCCCGCCGAGCTGGTGGCCCGCCTGGAGGGGTACGAGCGGGCCGGTGTCCAGGCCCTGCCCGCCGACCTGGGGCAGGCGCTGCTGCGGCTGCCGCGCGAGGCGGCCCCCGAGGTGATCGACCGTGCCGGGAAACTGACCTCTCAGGCGGGCGCCACGCTGGCGCGTTGGCTGACCGACCGGCCGGAGCCGCAACTGCGGGTGGACTGGGCGCACGCCAACGGCGCCTACACGCACGACCGGCAAAAGGGCGAACACACCCCCCGGCTGAACCCCCGCATCCGGATCGAACCGACGGGGCTAGCGCTGATCGACGCGCTGCTGTCCGATCCACGTCCCTGGACGGGCACGGACGACGGCAAGTACATGGAGTTCTGGCGGCTGACGCTGCCCTCGGATCGGGAGGCGGTGGCCATGCACCTGCTGCCGCACCTGCTCGACACCTGGGAGCGGCCCGGCTACTTCCATCAGTACGTGACCGCGCTGTTCTCCCAGGACGGGCCGGTGGGTGAGGCGACGGCGCTGCTGATCGCCGTCCAGCTGGCCCAGCAGGGCATGTTCGCATGGCCCGAACGCGGTTTGCGGTTGCTGCTGGACGCGGCCGCCGCCGGTTGCCTGCCCGCCGTGGAATGCGGACGTCAGCTCGGCCTGTCCCTGCGCAGGGAGGTGACCACGATGAGCCCCGTGCGCTCGGCGCTGGAGGAATGCGCGAGACAGGGCGCGCACCGGCAGGTGTGGGAGATCATGACCGGGTTGCTGCCGGTCTACCTGCCAGGACCGGACGAGCGGCCGCATTCAAGCCACACTCAGGCGCTCTCCCTCGCGATCGACGCCGCCCGCTGGGCTGGAGCGCGCGGTCCCGTCCCCGCGGTCGCCGAGGCGGCGGCCCGCAAGGGGACGAGCAACTTCGTACGCACCGCCCGCTCCCTGCACGAGCAACTACTCGGCCGACAGGAGCAGGCCGCGACACAGATACCCGCCTGAACAGGCGGAACCTTCTCGACCGGATGTCCCTCCTCCCCCGCTCCCGGTGGCGCGGCAAGGACAGCCGCGGTTGTCTCGGACCGTGGTTTCCGTGGCTTGTAGCGTGCTGCCATGACGGAGCTTGAGGAGCTGGCCGACAGACTGCGGCGGTTCGCGCACGACAGGGACTGGGAGCAGTTCCACACCCCGAAGAACCTGGCCATGGCCCTGGCCGGGGAGACCGGTGAACTCCTCGCGGAGTTGCAGTGGCTCACTCCCGAGGAGTCCGCGCGGACCATGGAGGATCCGGAGGCCGCCGGGCGCCTGCGCTCCGAACTCGCCGACGTCATGATTTACCTGGTCCGGCTCGCCGATGTGCTGAACGTCGATCTCGTCGAGGCCGCCCACGCCAAGCTCGACCAGAGCGAGAAACGCTATGCCGTGGAGACCTACCGGGGGTCGGCCAGGAAGGCCCCGCCGCTCGCCTGATTTTGTCGGATGATCGCTGTAATGTGCCTGACGTAGTGATGCGGCCCGACGGGCTTCCGCTCATCATCTGATCGCGGACACGCCCCCACACCGCACGAGTCTCTCGTGCTGCCTGGGGGTAGGTCCGTGACGGCATTTCGGCATTCCGCCGAAAGTCTGGCCATGCTGGCGACCGATGCTTCGGTTCCGGAACGGCGGTTGAGCGAGGTCGTCGCCGAGCACCTCAGAAGGACCGCGCGCATCAACCCCTCCCCCGCCGAGCGCAGGTCCTGGGATCGGAGCCTTCCCGTCCTCGCCCGCGACCTGGTCGACGCCGGGCTCGGGGGTGTCGAGATGCTGGTCGAATACCAGCTGCCGCTGACCAGCCAGCGCGCCGACGTGGTCCTCGCGGGCGTCGACCGCCGTACGGGCGGTGACGCCTACCTGGTGGTGGAGCTGAAACAGTGGAGCCAGGCCGAGTTGCTGGACGACGATCCCAAGCTCGTGCTCGTCGAGGGCGTCCCCGGCGGCCCCAAGCTGCACCCGGTGCTCCAGGTTCAGGGCTACTGCGAATACATCACCGACTTCGTCGCCGCCCTGGCGGGCCGGGACGACGCGCTCAGAGGCGTGGCCTACCTGCACAACGCGGCCGACCCGGACGTTCAGGACCTCTACGCAGGGGTGCTCGACGAGCGGACCCGCATGTTCACCAAGAGCCGCCGCGGAGCCTTCCTCGACTACCTCCGCGAGCTGTTCGCCCCCGAAGCGGGTGCTGAAGCGGCCGACCGGTTCCTCACCAGCGCCGTCCGCCCTTCCAAGCAGCTCCTCAAACTCGCCGCCCAGGAGATCAAGGACCGCGAGCAGTTCGTCCTCCTCGCCGAGCAGCGGCTGGCGTACGAGATCGTGCTGAACTCCGTCGGCAGGGCGCGTGGGGCGGACTCGAAGGAGGTCGTCGTCATCACCGGCGGCCCCGGAAGCGGCAAGAGCGTCATCGCGCTGTCCCTGCTGGGCGAGCTGTCACGGCAGGGCCGGGCGGTCCTGCACGCCACCGGTTCCCGCTCGTTCACCGAGACGCTGCGCCGGGTGCCGGGCAAGGGCTCCTCGAAGGTGAAGAACCTCTTCAAGTACTTCAACGGTTTCATGACGGCGGAAAAGAACGGCCTCGACGTCCTCGTCTGCGACGAGGCGCATCGGATCCGGGAGACGTCGCAGAACCGCTACACCCCGGCCCGCCTGCGCAGCGACCGCCGCCAGGTCGACGAGCTGATCGACGCCGCGCGGGTCCCCGTCTTCCTGCTGGACGAGCACCAGGTCGTACGGCCCGGCGAGATGGGCACCGTGGCCGAGATCAGGGACCATGCGGAGGCGCGCGGGTTCCGGGTTCACGAGGTCTCCCTCGACGAGCAGTTCCGCTGCGGTGGCAGCCGTGCGTACGAGGAGTGGGTGCTGCGGCTGCTCGGCCTGACGGAGGGTGGCCCCGCGCCGTGGCCCGGCGACGACCACTTCTCGGTCTCGGCGGCCGAGTCGCCGCAGGAGCTCGAAGCCCTGCTGCGCTCGAAGCTGGACAAGGGCTACTCGGCCCGGATGACGGCCGGGTTCTGCTGGCCGTGGAGCGATCCCCACCCGGACGGCACCCTCGTCCACGACGTCCGGCTCGACGGCTGGTCCCGCCCGTGGAACGTCAAGGGCGACCGCGGCGTGGGCGATGCGCCCGCGAGCGCGCTGTGGGCGACCCAGGAGGGCGGCTTCGAGCAGGTCGGCTGCGTCTACACCGCCCAGGGCTTCGAGTACGACTGGAACGGCGTGATCATCGGCCCCGACCTGGTCTACCGCGACGGCAGGCTCGTCACCGTCCGAACGGCCAGTAAGGACCCCGCCCTCACCCGAGGAACCACCGACGAGCAGGCCGACCGGCTGATCCGCAACACCTACAAGGTCCTGCTCACCCGCGGCATGATCGGCACCTGCGTCTATTCCACGGACGCGCGGACCCAGGAGTTCATGCGAGGGCTGCTCGGGACCTGAAGAGCGCGCAGAGTCACAGTTTTCTCTCCATACCAACAGTGCGGCCCGACGGCACTGTGACGGTAGCAGGCGACGGCGAACCCCCTGAGACAGCGCCTGGGTACGAGCCGCGTGGTCACGTCTGCAGATGTGACCACGCGCCCATCCCACCCGGCACGGCGCCTGACCCCCGAGCATCAAACGTCCTCCCGGGTCAGTACCGCTCCGCCTCCAGGCCGGCCACTGTCAGTGGGTCAGTACACCGAGGGCCGCCGCGCGGCTGAGGTCCTCGTGGTGGACCTGGTTGCGGAAACTCCGCAGGCAGCCGTAGCAGGAGGTCTCCTCACCGCAGTCGCAGTCGGACACCCTGGCGTGCGCCGCCTTCACGACTCCGTCCAGAGCCCGAGCGATACGGAGCACACTGCCCGCTCCCCCGAGCACCGCGTCGAACAGGACGAGTCCGATCCGGTTGCCCGGCCACGCGTACAGCGTGCCGCCGATGTCGTCGCGGCTCAGTTCGAGTTCCTCCGCCGCCCCTTCCAGCAGCGCGTAGAGCAGCGAGTGCCAACTCGCCGTGTTGGTGGTGAGCGGTACGACGAGATGGTCGAAGTCCAGCGCCAGGATGTCGGTCTCGTACGGGTGGGCCAGCGAGCGCCGCCGGAGTGTTCCGGTGCAGTCCGTGCCACGCAGCAGGTGCGGGTGGGACTTCACCTTTTTTGATGTCAACGGCATCCCGGTGCCGCACCAGTCGCAGATCAGGTAGCCGGCTCCGGTCGGTCCCTCCGAGAGCGCGATCAGCCGTCCTCGTCTACCCGCCCGGCCGAGGATCGTCCCGCCGGTGGAGGCTCGCCATATGATCTCCTCCACCTCGACCGCCAGGGAGAGAACGTGGGTCGCGCCGTTCCAGCTCCGCTTGGGCGGCGTGGTGGTGGTCTTCGACGGCTTGGACTCCGCGACGAAGCCGAACTCCGGCACGTAGTACTGCCTCGGCGTGTTCCGCGCCACCGTCGAGCAGGAGGGGCAGATCGGGTCGAGTTGTTCGTCCCCCTCCCGGTAGTGCTGGCAGTGCTCGAAGATGAGGTAGTGCTTGCCGACGAGCTCACGGTCCGGCAGCCGGTAGACGCCGCCGGATCGCCAGAGCAGCCCTCCGGCCACGACCTCGGAGCCCGGCGCGTACTCGTAGATCGCCGCGGACAGGTCCCGGGTGAGCTCCAGCTTGGCGCCCACCGCCTCCCCGGAGTACGAGGTGCGCAGTTCGACCGTGTCGACCGGGAAACCATACATAGGGAGCACGTTCCGGTTGGCGAGGTAACCGAGCAGGTTGCGCTTGGTCAGGGTGTTGATGGTTCTGGCGTACCGGCTGACGAGGTGGTCCTGACGCGCTTCGAAGGCCGCGACGCGACGTTCCTCGAAGATCTCGACATCGAGGGCGAGTTGGGATCCGATCTCCTCCAGCAGGTCGGCCAGCACGTCGACCCAGGCGCCGGTGTTGACGCCGATCTCCCGCTGTACCTCCGGCGGGAGCACCCGCAGCAGCGACTCCATGACGTCTCGGGGAACCGGCGAGAGGAAGGACCGGAGCCGTGAAGCGGCCACTCCGCCGTTCTCCGGCAGGAAGAACTCACCCGCCGTCGCCCACGTCTCGCCACCGACCTTCTTCGCGTGCCGGAAGAACGCCGAAAGGGCGATCGAGTGCGCGTGCCGCCGGTCGATCCGCTCGTTCCCGAGCGGGACGTACGGCGCGCGTACATGTCCGGCGATCACGGCATTCGGGATTGTCCGGAACAAGCGCCCGGGAATCTTTTGATCGGACCGACCCGGACGGGATCACCGAAGCCGCCATGGAGATCGAGATTGTCGATCTCCATCGCGGCCTGTTAGGTCAGGATTGACAGAGAGTGGCTGTTTGCCTGTCCGGCTTGGCGGGTAAGCTGTGGCGCGTTTAGTTCAATCGGAAAAACCATTGCTTTTGAGTCGCGAGATCAGGTCGTCCATGTTTTTAGGCTCTGCCCATCCTGAGCTGGTGCCCGCGACGTCTAGCGGTTCGATTCCGCCCACGAGGGCCCGGCCGTCTGAACTTTTCTGCTGGACAAGCGTCTGATCTTCGAACACGAGCCCCTGAGGCGGTGGGCTGGTGAGCACGGCCTCATCGGAGAGTGTGACTCCAGGCTTTATAACAGAACCTTCGTAAGGAAGGTGATTGGCTGCGAAAACCATGGCCTTGGTGCCGGTGGGGATGGAACTTTCGAAGTCCTCCAAAGATCTTTTGGGTAGCCACTCCTCGGGCTTCTTGGAGTCGTCTCGGACCACGGCGCCCCGAAACAAATCCACATAGATCATTGAATTACTGTTTGCCCCCTCCGTATCAATACCTTTCAAGGGGTGGGTGACCTTGATCCTGAGAACGACACGATGTTCGAGTGGCCCATTGGGATAGGTGGCCAGAGCTGGACCTTCCTGCCAGCCGTCGACCACGCCTGCGGCGACGATCGGCTGGACTTTTGCCAGTGCCTCCGGTGAGGACAGGGGCTGAAAGTCCGATTCCGCGACCCGGAGAATTGAGACGTCGAGTGCTTTGTAATTCCCCCGCGTGATCTGGCCTGTAGCGGGGTTGCCGAAGGTCTCATCGCCTGTACACCCGCTTAGGGCAAGAGCCGAAACGAGAGCCAGAGCAGCAATAGGCCGCTTCATCGACGGACTCCTTTCCGTTTTAGGGCCACCAAGAGTTCGCGTGACTGAGGTGGTGGCTATTATATTGCCATATCCATGAACCAGTAGGATTGCTAGCGTATTTGACGTCTCCGCTCACCATGCAGTCCAGTACACCCCCTGGGGGAATAGCGGGGGGATTGGCGAAACCAGCATAATGATCAAAGCCTGCCGTGTGTCCTAGTTCGTGGCATACCGTCTTAATATATTGCTGGTGTGGATAATCGGAATTTTCGATGTTGTTGACGCCTATGGTGATCTGTCTTTGATCACAGTGAGTGCTATTAGATGCCGTCTCCACGAAACAGGGTGCGGTACCGAACTGTCCGTTCAGGCTCCCTTGTCTCCATACAACGTCGGTTGCCGGGTCGCCGTCCTGGTTTGAATTCTGCGTATCACATGTAGCGTGCTGAGGAATTCCGGGGATGGTGGTGGAGTTGTATAGGTAGTTCATCGCTCCTGGGATATAACTCCTCAGCGTCGATCCCGCCGAGCTGTGATAGCACCAGCTGTGCGTGCTCTTGTCTGGATACATGCCGTCGAATGGCCATGTGTTAGCCATAAGTGACACCGGAGACACGGTTGCAGCTATCGCGGTTAAGATGGCCGAGAGTGAGGCGGTGACAACAATTCGCCATTTACGGATAATCATTTTTTCCTTTCTGGTGAAGACCGATGGGAAGGCTCTCCTTTCCGTCTCTCTTCGCGACCCCTCTTCGTTGATCATGAGTTATGACAGGCGCGCCACACAAGTATTGACATTTTTTGTAAACTATCGTATAGAGAAGGAGTTTTGTCTCGCCTTGCGAGATTGAAGAGCGAAGGTTGCTTTAACAAGATTCAGAAACCAAGCCCGGTGCTCGCAACGAGCCTGCGACCTGCACTACCGGGTTCGAATGAGCTCCTTGAACGATTCGGTCGACACCGTCGATGCTTTACGGACTAATGTGCGCGTCCCTTAACGAAAGCGAAGAGCACTCACCAAACTCGGCCGGAGAGTCTCAGCGCAGTGCCTGGGTGACGCGCTGTCTCAGGATGGGGTCGCCGATGCTGTCGGCCCTGCGCCAGGCGGCGGCGGTGATCTCTTCGGTCTGGAGCGGGCCGATCGCGCTGGTGGTGTGGAAGAGGAAGCGGAAGTCGATGTGCCGGTGCTCCGGTTCGCTCTTGGCCGGGTTGGCGGGGATGGGGTGGATGTCGATGTGGAGGGGACGGTCACCGGCTGGGGTGACGGCGGCGGCGGGGATGCCTGTCTCCTCGGCGAGTTCGCGCAGGGCCGCGTCCAGGAGGGTGGCATCGGAGTCCTCCAGGTGACCGCCGGGCAGCAGCCACCGGTCCAGGGCGAGGTGGCGGATGTGCAGGATCCGCCCGTCGGGGTCGGCGAGGATCGCGCCGGCGGTCGCGTGGCCTCGAAACTCGTCGCGGGTCGTGAGGTCCGCGCCGTCGTCGAGCAGTTCCAAAGCCGGGGCGAGGCTCTGCTTCTCCTCGGGGCACGCGTCGAGGTAGTCGCCGATGACGGTACGGATGTGGTCTGCCGTGATGGCCAAGTCGATCACCTGTTGACGTAAGAGAGCCAGATCGCCGCGACAGCGGCACGGTCGGCCGCAGAGACCTCATGCATACCGGATGCGAGGTCCCCACGGGAGAGCATCCCGATCCCGGCGAGTATCTCGGCCTGGACCAGGAAGATGAACGGCCCAACGCTGGCGCCGTGCAAAAAGTTGACGGCGTTTCCGCCGTTCGCCAGATAGAAGTAGTGGCCGGTCGTCTGATAGCGGGTGATGTGGTCACCGACCATTGTGCGGGTGTAGACGTCCGGCAGTCCGCTGAGTTCCAACTCGTCCTCGCTGCTGGTGACGGTGGCGACGTAGGCGCCGTTGCGCAGGTGAGAGAAGTCCTCGCCGCGCAGGGAGAGGGCACCGGTCGCGCAGAGCACGAGTCCCGCGCCGGTCAGGGCGCTGTGACGGTCGCGGGCGACGGCGAACCCCTGGGACAGCGCCTGGGTACGGCGGACGGGGTCGATGTCGAAGACGGTGACCTGGACCCCCTTGGCATGCAGCAGCCGGGCGATCGAACTGCCGAGCTTGCCGAAACCGATCACCAGGGCCGGACGACCGTGCAGGATGTCGCCCCGGCCACGCATCACCGCCTCGGTGGAGAAGACTACGGACTGACCGACGAGGAAGTCCTCGGGATCCTTCAACGGCGACCGGGCGACCGAGATCACCGGACAGGGCAGCAGGTCGAGATCCCGGTAGCGGCGGTGGCCGTTCTCGGTGTCCTCGATCACCCCGAGCAGCCGACCGGAGAAGCGTCCGTGCACCTCGGCCAGGGTCGGGGCGAAGTAGCCACCGACGTCCAGCAGCGCGACCGGCTCGGTGGCGGCCCGGGACTCGAAGTAGTCCAGGGCCGTGCCGGGGTCGGCGAACAACTCGCGGAAGAGCGCGTCGACCGGAACGGCCTGCTCGACCTCACGCCGTGCGGCAGGGTCGATCGACTTGGGCTTGGGCAACACCGCCCGCAGGCGGCTCATCGCCGCGACCGCGCGAACGAAGCAGGGCCGTTCCGGCAGAAGGTGGGTGACCAGGAATGACGTGATCCGCTCGTCGGGAACGAACCGAGCCGCGATCTTGGCGAAGTAGGCGTCCAGCCGGGCGCGTTCGAAGGCTTCCAAGGCTGTTCCCTCTTATCGGTGCGAGTGGATCGTTCCCACCTGCTCTTCGGGAGGTGGTGGCGCCAGGGTGCACCAGACGATCTTGCCGCCGGGGGTGGGGCGGTAGTAGCCCCAGTCGGTGGCGAGGAGCTCGACGAGGTGCAGGCCGCGGCCGTTCTCGTCGTCGGGGCCGGGATCGCGGACGACCGGGGTGAGCGGGCTGGCGTCCCAGACGCGGAGTACAACGGTCTCACCCATCCGGTAGACGTCCATCCAGATCTGGTCCGGGTCGGCGTGCGGGATCACCTTGGCGGCCTCGGGGCACGCGGCGTGCGCGGTGATCGCGTTGGAGACCAGCTCGGAGACGACGAGCTGGGCGGTCTCGATCAGGTCGTCCCGGTGCCAGCTCTCCAGTACGCGCCGGACGTGGACCCGGGCGTAGTAGGGCGAGGTCGGGAAGAGGGAGAGTTTGAGGTACTGCGTGCTGCTGGCGACATCGGTCATTTTCCCTCGCTCCTGGTTGGTACGTCGGACATAGGACCGGCACCGTTCGCGGCCGGGGACGCCGCACTCCCCCACGGGGGACGAGGGGGCACGGTGCCGGTCCTACGGGAGTACGGCCGGGGAGCGTCGCAGATGTATCGCCGGTCGTACCGCTGAGGCCGGGCGGGCACCCGATACGGGGTGGGCCGCACCGAGAGGGAAAATTGTCCGCCCGGCCGTCTGGGGAAATCCTTCGTTTTGCCTTCCGGCGGGACCCTGCCTGGAATGCTCACGGAGAGAGCATGCATCACCACTGTAAGTAAATGCAATGCAGGTTCTTACACTGCCCGCATAGTCCAGAAAGGTGCTGAAGATGCAGGAGAAAGATGAGTTGGGAGCGACTGCACCCCTGCCACGCACCAAGCGTCAGCCGCCGACGGTACGTCTACGGCGTCTGGCAGCCGAGCTACGCCGCCTCCGCCAGGAAGCAGGACTCTCCCAGGCCGAGGTGACCGAGAAGACCGACGTCAACCTCGCTACGCTCCACCGGATCGAAACGGCCAAGACCAAACCGCAGCTCCGGACACTCAACACCCTGCTCGACGCCTACGGCGTCACCGGCAGCCAACGCACAGATCTGGTGACGCTCCAGAAGGAGGCCAAGCAACGCGGATGGCTACACGGCCTCGAAGCAGACCTCCCCGACAAGTACAGCGCCTACATCGGCCTGGAGGCCGAAGCCCAGCAGGCCATCAACTACGAGTCGCTGTTCATCCCCGGCCTTCTGCAGACCGAGGACTACATGCGGGCGATGATCCGTGGTGTCCGTCCGACCGTTACCGATGACGAAATCGAGGATCGTGTCGCTGCCCGGATACAACGACAAGCTCTCCTGGAGGGAGACACACCACTTCATCTATGGGCGGTCCTGGACCAGGCCGCCCTGCTCCGACAGGTCGGCGGCGACTCTGTCATGCGTGCCCAACTCAAACACCTGGCCCAGCAGGCTCGACGCCCACATGTCACCATCCAGACCATCCCGTTTTCCGCTGGAGCCCACCCAGGTATGCCCGGCAGCTTCATCGTCTTGAAGTTCGCTGCGGACAACCCCGATGTGATTCACATCGACAGCATGGCCGGCGACATTTTCCTTGAGGAAGAAACGGATATCCAGCGGTATAACGATATGTGTGAGCACCTTCGCGCGATAGCGCTCAGTCCCGCCGATACAGCCGCGCTACTCGCATCTCTACACAGAGATCACTAGCGAAAGGAACCCAGATGCAACCAGATCTGTCCGGTGCGCGATGGCGCAAGAGCAGCCTCAGCGCCGATGGTCCGAGCTGTGTCGAGATGGCCTTCGTCGGCAACGACGTCGCCGTCCGCGACACCAAAGACCGCGACGGCGGAACCCTCATCTTCAGCCGTACCGAGTGGAACACCTTCATCGGAGGCATCAAGAACGGCAACCTCGACGCCCTCCCCTAACCCCCACCCACCGAGGACACAGGATGCGGAAACCTGACCTCTCCCGAGCACGTTGGCGCAAGAGCAGCCTCAGCGGCGACGGCCCGAGCTGTGTCGAGATGACCTTCGTTGGCAACGACGTCGCCATCCGCGACGGCGGCACCCTCATCTCCAGTCGCAACGACTGGGGCGCCTTCATCAACGGCATCAAGAACGGCCACTTCGACGGTTTTGCCTGACTCCCTGGAGAACGTCGAACCCGACAGGACGCTCTCCGAGTGTCCTGTCGGGAAGCTTGGCGGACGATCGAAACCTCCCTTTCGAAAACCCGCATCCGCACCCGTACTTCCGTCTGAGCAGCGTACGAAATCCTCATCGCTTAACTTTGAGTGACGACACATTGAACCGCTCCGGGATCAGTGGAGTGACGTACCCCTAATCCCGCGCCGAGTTCGATGAACGTCTCGCCCTTGCGCAGTTAGACCAGGACGAGCAGAGCCTACTGGCCGGGGTTGAGCTGACACAGGGGCGCCTCTACGACCTGCGCAGGCCAGGTTCCTGATGGACGTAAAGCTCGACAACGCGGTCATCGGGGTCGGTAAGGACGTGCCGGCCGGATGGCAGCGTGACGGCATCGGCCGGGGCGGTGAAGCCAATCCGCAGGCTCCCGGTGGCCGGGCGGCGACTGGTGGCGGGGTAGAGCTCGAACACGGTGCCGCCGAGGGTGGTGGCGTAGTGCTCGGGGCCGGCGGCGTGCTGCTCCCTGGCAAAGGTGAGGCCGAGCCCGGAGTAGAAGCCATGGCAGGCGTCGAGCTGATCGGTGTAGATGACGATCAGACTGGCGTGGATCACGGAGTTCTCCTTGATAGCCGCGGACAGAGCGCTCGTCCCGGTTGTAGCGGGCTGCTGCCGATCACGGTGGCCCTGGTTAGATCAATCGATCAATGAAAGGAAGGAGAGGAGATCATCGTCTCCCTGGTATTTCAGGGTGTTGCGGGTCGGGTGCTTCACGCCGGTTTGGTCTCGTCGATGGGTACCTCGTAGTGCACGGTCCATGGCTTGTCGTCTCCGTGGACGCAGTGCGATGCGAGCCGTAAAGGGGCGCCGTCGTAGCGTTGATGCCAGTCTGCGGGGATGCCCAGTGGGGGCTCACTGTGCGTCCAGGGCGAGCTGGCGGCCGTCACCGGACAGCAGAGAGAACGGGGCAGCGGTGCGTCCGTCTTCAGAGCCGCCGTCCACGCCGTGGATGAACCGGCACGGGCCCGAGATCTGAGCCTTGATCTGCTCCTGCGTAGTACTCCAGGCAGCTCACGGCCGGCTCAGCAGCCGGTCCGAATCGCCGTCGGTAGGCCAGCGGACCGAGCCCGGTCTGCTGCCGCATCCGGGCTCGCAGGTTCGAGGCGGTGCCGAGCCCGCTGAGGCGGGCCACCACGTCGAACCGGAGCTCGCCGCACTCGATCAACCGGCAGGCCAGCGCCACCCGTTCGGCCGTGAGCCAGGCCAGCGGGGTGGTGCCGAGCTGGGCGGCGAACCGCCGGTGCAGGGTGGCGGGGCTCACCGCCGCGTGTGCCGCCAGGTCCGCGACGGTGAGCGGGTGGTCCAGCCGCTCCTGTGCCCAGGCGAGCACCGAGCCGAGGGAGTCGTCGGGTACCGCGGGAACCGGGCGTTCGACGAACTGCCGCTGGCCGCCGTCCCGGTGCGCCGCGAACACCAGGCGCCGGCTCACCGTGTTGGCCACCTCCGCGCCGTGGTCGCGGCGGATCAGGTGCAGGCCGAGGTCCAGCGCCGCCGCGCTGCCCGCCGCGGTCAGCACGTCGCCGTCGTCGACGAACAGCACGTCGGGCTGGAGCCGTACCTCGGGGTGGCGGGCGGTGAACGCCTTCGCCCAGCGCCAGTGCGTGGTGGCCCGGCGACCGTCCAGGACTCCCGCCGCCGCCAGGGTGAAGGCGCCGGTGCAGAAGCTCACCAGCCGGGCGCCCCGCCCGGCTGCGCGGCGGACGGCGTCCAGCACCTCTGGGGCCGGGGGCACCAGTGGATCTGGCCAGTTGGGCACGATCACGGTGTCGGCCCCGTCGACCGCGTCGAGCCCGGCCACGTCCGACAGCGTGAACATCCCGGCGTGCATGCGGACGGCGGGCAGCGCGGCGCTGAGCGTGAAGTCGTACCACGGCACGTCGATCTCGGGACGGCGCAGCCCGAACAGCTCGGTCGCCACGCCCAGCTCGAACGGGTTCGAGCCGTTGTCGACGATCACGGTCACCCGGTGGGGCCGATACGCCGTTGCCTGCGAGGATCCATGCGACATATGCGATTCCTAGCACTCACGCCATACGGGCGCCAACCGCCACGATGGCCCCATGAACGACGAACCAGTCCTCCTGCGGACCGCGCTGGCCGGCTTCGACCAGCTGTGGAGCCCGCGGATCGTCACCCGGGTGAACGACTACGACGTCCGGATCGCGAAGGTGTCCGGCGAGCACATCTGGCACGTCCACGAGAACACCGACGAGTTCTTCATGGTGCTCGACGGGGAGTTGTCCATCGCCCTGCGCGACGGCGATGTCGACGCTGATATCGCCGTCGACACCGGCACCGCCGCCGAGGCCGACATCAGCGATGCAGGAACGGGTCGAGGTGAACGGGTCGTCACGCTGCCGCAGGGGGCGGTGTTCGTCGTACCTCGCGGTGTCGAGCACCGGCCGTCGTCGGCCGAGGGCGCCTCGATCCTGATGTTCGAACCGACCGGTACCCCGTCGGTCGGCGACCGGCACGACCCGATCCCCGGTCACGTCGATGCCACCATCGGCCACCCTCTCGGCTGAGCCGACACGACCGGTCGCGGCCGGTCACGGTCAATTGCGACCGGTCGTCGTGGGTCGCGGCCGGTCCCATCTCCCCGCGACCGGCGCCGGGCTCCCAAAAGCAGTGTTCCTACCGGAGGGACCGCTACGGCGGTGTTAACGTTCGCGTTCACATCCGGGCAACAGCATGATCGCGAAGCTCGGCGGCATGAGAAGCAGAAAATCGTTCGTCATCGCGATCGCGCTCGCCGCTCTCATCGGTTCCGGGGCCACCGGCGCGAGCGCCGACCGTGGGTACGGCAGCCGGCCACCGGCGTGCGTGTCCCTGTCAGGACCTTCAGGACCTTCAGGACCTTCAGGACCGTCCGAGCCTCCGCCGTTGAAGCCGACCACCGTCACCATCATCGAGCAGGCGTACCACTGCGTCTTCGCCAACTACTACAGCGGCCCGGTCCTGGACCCCCGCGCGCTGCTGGTGCCCGCGTTCACCGCGCTCACCCAGGAGTTGCAGCGTCGCGGGCTCGACCGGCCGAACGCGACGATGCCGGCGCTCACCGGCAACAGGAACGCCGACTGGGCCGCGTTCCGCGCCGTCTACCAGAAGGTCGTCGGCACGTTGCCCGCCGACCCCGAGGTGCGGCAGGCGGTCGCGGAGGCGACGATGCGGGGCATGGTGCAGAGCCTCGACGACAACCACGCGAACTGGGACCGTCCGACCCCTGGCGGAGCGTCGCTCGGCGCCCGCCTCTCCGGCCTTCGCCCTCCCGGGGTGATCGATCCGGCGGCCACCCCGCCGCTCTTCATCACCGACGTGCGCCCGGAAGGCCCGGCCGCAAAGGCGGGGATCCGGCCGGGCGACGAACTCGTCTCGGCCGAGGGGGTGCCGCTCTTCGTCAACGGGGTGCTCTCCCAGGGAGTCCTCGACGGGCTCATCAGGCCCCCTGCGGGGAAGGCGATCCGGCTCACCCTGCGCCGTCCCGCCACCGGCGGCACCGTCGACGTCTCGGTGACCCCCGCCCCCTCCTCCGGCTCTGAACCGAAGGTCGACTCCAAGCTGCTCTCCGGCTCCGTCGCCTACGTCGCACTGCCGGGCTTCTTTCCCGGCGCGGCGGACAAGGTCCTAGCGGCCATCGCCTCCCTGCGCGAGAAGGCGACCCTGCGCGGGGTTGTGCTCGACCTGCGCGGCAACGGCGGCGGCAGCCCTCAGGAGGTCTCCAGGCTGCTCGGTGCCTGGACGCACGGCAAGGTCACCAGCTACTGGTGCGACGTGCACGGCCGCTGCACCGCCAACCGGAGCGACGACACCGTGCCGCTGCTGGGCCTGCCCCTCGTCGCGCTCACCGACCGCAACTGCGCCTCGGCGTGCGACTCCTTCACGAGCACGGTCAAGGATCTCCGTCTCGGCACCCTGGTGGGCACCCGCACCGCCGGCGCGGTGTCCGGTCCCGGAGCCGCCTATCTGCTCGATGACGGCAGCGCCCTCATCCTGCCCAAGAAGCACGAGATCGGAGCGAATCGGGAGGTCGTCAACACCATCGGCGTCGCCCCCGACCACCAGGCCCCGATGACCTCGGCGGACCTGTCCGCCGGACGCGACCCGGGCGTCGCGAAGGCCCTCACCCTGCTGAAGTAGGCCATTCCCGCTCACGGAGCCCGGCGACCGCCGGGCTCCTTCTTCTGTGCCGCGGGCGGCCCTGCCGCGTACGGGGAAGCTCACGGTCGGCTGCTACGGGCGAGAAGAGTCGTGATCGAACGCTGTAACGGTCGGCCGTTGCGGGCGAGGAGACTCATGTCAGCCACTAAGGACGGGAAAGATCACGGTCAGTTCGAGGCCGCCGCCGGGGTTGGGCCGGGCGGTGACGGTGGCGTGGTGGGCGTGGGCGATCGAGGCCACGATGGACAAACCGAGACCGGCACCGTCGGCGCTCCCGGTCCGGGAGTGCAGCCTGCGGAACGGCTGGAACAGCTCGTCGACCCGTTCGGCCGGCACCTCGGAGCCGGTGTTGCGTACGGTCAGCACGCCGGTCGCGGTGAGGCCGACGTGCACGGTCCCGCCGGGACGGTTGTGGCGGACCGCGTTCTGCAGCAGGTTGGTCAGGAGTCTGCCGAGCAGGATCGGGTCACCCACGACGACGACCGGCCGGGTCTGTGAGGTGATGGCGATGCCGTCGATGCCGTCGGCGGTCGTCTCCTCGATCGCCTGGCGGACCAGTGCGTCGAGGGCCACCGGCTCCATGCCGTCCGGGCCGTGTTCCGCCTGGGCGAGCAGGAGCAGTGAATCGATCAGCCGCTCGGTCCGGCGGTTCGCGGTCAGCAGCTTCTCCCGTACCGGGACGAGTCGGTCCGGCAGCGGGTCGTCCAGCCCGATCTGGATCGCGGCCCGCTGGACGGAGAGCGGGGTCCGCAGTTCGTGGGCGGCGTTGGCGATGAATCGGCGCTGGCTGTCGACCGACCGTTCCAGCCGTTCCAGCATCGCGTCGAAGGTCTCGGCGAGGTCGGTGAGCTCGTCGCGGGGACCGGCGAGCCCGATCCGTTCGTGCAGGTTGGACAGGGAGAGACGGCGTGCGGTTGCGGTGATGTGCCGCAGCGGGCTCAGCACCCGTCCGGCCAGCCACCAGCCCGCGGCCACCGAGACGACGGTGAGCAGGGCGATCACGATCGCGCTCACCGTCCACTGGTAGCGCAGCACCGCGCCGGACAGGGTGTTCATGACGTCGACGACCTCGGGTTGTGGCGGGAGGTCGGGCAAGTCCGGCGCCCTCGGCGCGGGAACCCCCTGGGGGAATCGGCCAACGGGCGGAAATTTCTCCGTGACGGATCTGACCCGGCTCTCCAGCGTGTTGCTGAGCAGCAGGTTCACCACGGTGAGCAGGATCGTCGAGGTGGTCAGGAACAGGCCGGTGTACAGCAGGGTCAGGCGCATCCTTACCGTGCCGAAAAGCTTCCGGGCCGCGCGCCCGCTCACAGCGGACCTCCGGCACCGCACGTTCCCGGACCGCACGCCGGGCGCACCGTACCTCTCCGACCGTATGCCGGGCATGCCGCGCCTTTCCGGCCATATGCCGGGCATGCCGCGCCTTTCCGGCCGTACACCGGGCTCGCCGGGTGTCTCCGGGGCGTACGCCGGATCACAGCAGGTACCCGGCGCCGGGCACGGTGTGGATGCACGGCGGGTCGCCGAGCTTGGCGCGCAACCGGCTGACGATGACGCGTACCACGGTGGTGAACGGGTCGGCGTGCTCGTCCCACGCCGACTCCAGCAGCGTTTCGGCGCTGACCACGGTCCCGTTCGCCCGCATCAGCACCTCGAGCACCGCGTACTCCTTCAACGACAGCCTCAGGAAGCGGCCGTCGCGGGAGACCTGCATCCGCTGCGGGTCCAGCACGATCCCGTGGCGTTCCAGCACCGGTGGCAGCGCTGCCTGGCTGCGCCGCCCCAGGGCACGTACCCGCGCCACCAACTCGGTGTAGTCGAAGGGTTTGGGCAGGTAGTCGTCGGCGCCCAATCCCAGGCCCGCGACCCGCTCGGGGATCGACGCGGCCGCGGTCAGCATCAGGATGCGGGTGCGCGCCCCGGCTCGCACCAGGTCCCGGCAGATCACGTCGCCGGATATCCCGGGCAGGTCCCGGTCCAGTACGAGCACGTCGTAGTCGTTGACGGTGAGCCGCTCCATCGCGGCCTCGCCGTCGTATGCGACGTCGACCGCCATCGCGTGCCGTCGCAGCCCCATGGCCACCAGGTCGGCCAGGTCCCGCTCGTCCTCCACCACCAGTATTCGCATGATCGAAGTCGTATCCGACGACCGGTATCAGCGGCGTTAACGCCCGTGCCACACCGTCGCCGCCGGGGTGATCGCGCGAAGGCACGCCTCGCCGCCGACCGTCGCCCCGCACCCCGCACCCCGCACCCGGCACCCGGCACCCGGCAGGCCCTACCTCTCGGTCCCGGCCATGGACTCGCCTCCGACGAATCCTCCTTTCTCTGGTCGATATCGCGAGGGCGTCATCGATCGTCGAGACCTTCGAGGATCGCGCGGACCTTACCGGCTTCCGCGTGCTGCGGGCCGTACTTCCGCTCCAGGTCGCCCAGCAGGTCGCCCAGCGTGCGCCTGGCCTGGGCCCGGTTACCCGAGCCGAGTTCCACCAGCCCGATCTGACGCCGGAGTTCGAGGATCCGCTCCTCGTCGGCGCCGAATCGCCTCTCGTCGGCGAGGAGTTCACGAAACTGCGTCAGGGCGAGGCTCATCTCCCCCACCGCCGCGTGGCAGTTCGCCTCCATCAGCCGGCATCGCAGCGCGAGGTTGTTGCCGGGTCCCTCCACCTGGGCGACGTCGATCGCCAGCCGACGGAACTCGGGCGCCGCCCGACGGTAGTCCCCGCCGAGGAAGAGCGCCTCGGCGAGCTCGATCCGCAGGTCCACCACCTCGGAGCTGGCCGAGCCGAACGAACCCTCGGCGGGGCGCATCACCTCCGCGAGCACATCCGCCGCCTGGGTGAAACGGGACTCCACCTTGAGCTTCCTCGCGTCCCTGCGGGCGCGTTCAAGATCGTCCCCTCCGATCTGCGCCGATTCCGCGGCGAGCCTGATCCGCGGCGGCCGTACCGGATCGGCGGGCCGACGGTTCCGGTTCGCCCCCATGGGGGCGACGCGTCCGACGACCGCGGCGTACATGCGCACCGGGTGAGGCGTGTCCAGGTTCACATAGCCGGGAAAGGGCGGCAGTTCGCGGCAGAAGTCCAGCAACCGCTCGTAGACCACCCCCGCGTTGGCCGGCCGTTCCTCGGGCGACTTGGCGAGCAGCCACAGGACCAGCCGCTCCAGACCTTCGGGGATGCCCTGCCTTCTGGCGCGCAGCGGCCGGGGCGGGACGTCCGTGTGGTTGCGCATCGAGGCGAGCGCGGTGGGGGCGGCGAACTGGTTCTCGCCCGCGAGCATCTCGTCCAGGATCACGCCGAGGGAGTAGAGATCACTCTGCGGACCGGCGATTCCGGTCATCGCCTGCTCCGGTGCCATGTAGGCCGGTGTGCCGAGTACCTCTCCCGTTCTGGTGAGCCGGGTCGTCTCCGCACCGGCCAGCGCGGTGGCGATCCCGAAGTCGAGCACCTTCACCGTGCCGTCGGGGCAGAGCACCAGGTTGGCGGGCTTGAGGTCGCGGTGCACCAGGGAGTTGGAGTGGGCCACGGCCAGCACCGAGCAGACCTGCGCGGCGATCGCCACCGCCCAGGCGACGGGCACCTGTGTCTCGTCGAGAAGCGAGGAGACGGGGGCGCCGTTGACGAGTTGCATGACGAGGTAGAGGTCGTCCTCGTGCGATCCGCAGTCGTAGACCGTGGGGACCCCCGGGTGCTCAAGCCGGGCGGTGATCCGTGACTCGCGCACGAAGCGTCTTGCGAGTTCCTCGTCCTCGCGGCCGTCGGGCAGCTTGTCGATCCTGATGAACTTGATGGCGATCGGCCGGTCGAGGCGCTTGTCGTAGCCGAACCACACCTCGCCCATTCCTCCCGAGCGACGCGAGAGAGGGTCCAGCTCGTAGCGGGCTCCGATGATCGTCCGCTTGCTCACAACCGCCCGCCGTTTAGATCAGGGGCTTCCTGTTTGTTTTCGACCGGTCCGGCGGCGATTTCGGATGACAGATTAAGTCCTTGCCATCTATCCCTTAAGTCCGGAAACATGCCTTCCTGATCATTTACCACGCCCGCCGACACCTCTCGCGGAGTTCATGCCTCAGTCGTTCACTGAAACAAACTTAGCCCCGTTTTCGGCATGTCTCTCAATGCCTAAGCAGACATAAACGACATTGACGGATATATGGGGATATTTTTTATGTAGAACTCTCTACACCGCTGCCGCCAACCCGACCTCGCGACAGCCCGGCGTCCCGGTTACCTGCGAGCCGCCGGTTCAGCCAGAGCCCGAATCGGCCTCGGGCGCGGGCTGTTGTCCCGGGCACGGCGCCCCGATACCGATGTGCACCTGTCGCAGCTCACCGTTCCCGACTCGAACATCTACCGGAAGACAGGCAGCACGCCGGACGGTGTAGCCACCCGCGAATGCCAGCCATTCCTTGTCCGCGTCGCAACGATCGACAATCACCTGGTCGCCCAGCGGCTCTGGCCTGCCCCATTTCATCCAGAACCGGCCCCGAAGATTCTCCGGAACGATCAACTCGACGAGCTCGCCTCGCCGTACGAGCAGCCCTTGTTTCGCGAACAACCCCGTCTTCCCGTCAGGCAGCTTCACCTCGCCGACCTGCAAGGCATTTGAACGATCACGGCTCGTCGGCAGTGCCACCGCACCACCGATGATCTCAAACCCGGCAGGGGGAACCTGCTCTCCGCCGACCGTTGCCTCACACTCGACGGTTACCGAGGTGGCGGGCGAGGACGAGGCCGGCATGCCGGTTTCCTGCCTTGCCGGAGAGGCGTCGGGAGTGCAGGCGACCGCGCCCAACGCCAGAATGAAGACGATCTTTCTGATGCGCACCCCCGTAGGGCCTCGGTGTGGGTCAAGTGGTCGGAACGACGGTCTTGGTGAGCTGCTCCGAGATCCGCCAGACGCGCTCGGCGTCGTCCGTGCTACGCAGCGGAGAATACATTCGCTGCTCGGCCGGTGGGCCGCCCAGGTCGCCGAGGCCCTTGGGGCCGTAGAGGACGCCGGGCTTGGCGTCGGGGTCGGTCGCGGCCATGAGCGCGGGCAGCATCGCGGTCTCGACGGTGCCGACGAGGATGCCGCGAGCCGAGAGCGCGCGGATCAGGCGGACGCCGCCGGTGTCCTTGTCGCGGCTGAGCTCGGGGCGGGCGGCGAGGAGGCTGGTGGGGGCCACTCCGGGATGGGAGAGGTTGCTGGTGACGCCCCATCCATGGGTCTTGCTGTGGCGGTCCAGTTCGAGACCGAAGAGCCCGAATGCGATCTTGGACTGCCGGTAGGCGCGCATGGCGTTGTAGTCGCGTTCCCAGTTCAGGTCGTCCCAGTTGATGGCGCCGCGTCTCGCGGCGATGCTGACCTGCGATGTGACACGAGCGCGGCCGGCGCGCAGCAGCGGGAGGAGGTGTGCGACGAGGGCGAAGTGGCCGAGGTGGTTGGTGCCGAATTGGAGTTCGAAGCCGTCCGCCGTGGTCTGCCGGCTCGGCGGGGTCATCACGCCCGCGTTGTTGATCAGGATGTGGATGGGCCGCCCCTCCTCACGGAGAGTCTCTCCGAGGGCCTGGACCGACGTGAGCGACGACAGGTCGAGACCGCGCAGCGAGACCTTCGCGTTCGGGAGACTCCGGCGGATCGCGGCGATCGCGTTCTCGCCCTTACGAAGGTTGCGGACGGGCATGACGACGTCCGCGCCGGCCGCGGCGAGTCGCGCGGCCATTCCCAACCCCATTCCGTCGCTGGCACCGGTGACGAGCGCACGCTTTCCCGACAAGTCCGGAATGGTGATGTCGATTGCCTGACGCGACATTGCTCTGCTCCTTGTGTTGTCGTCTCGGATCCACGGTCTCGGAGGCGGCGTGGATGTTCCAGGGACCGCCGATCCGTGGATGCGGCCTCGCCCACCTCGGAAACCTCCGAGACCTCCGAGAGGGGGATCGACGGTCCGTGGTTGCCGTCGCGCGAGGACGATAGAAACGGAGCAGCACCGCGAGCGGAGGGAATGCCATGATCGATCGCGCCGGGCTGGCGGAGTTCCTCCGAAGCCGTCGAGAAGTGCTGCAACCCGAAGACGTCGGCCTCCCGCGCGGTCCCCGTCGCCGGACGAACGGGCTACGGCGCGAGGAGGTCGCGACGCTGTGCCACATGTCGACCGACTACTACTCCCGCCTTGAGCAAGAACGCGGACCGCGGCCGTCGAGCCAGATGCTCGCCTCGATCGCCCAGGGCCTGCACCTCTCGCTCGACGAGCGAGACCATCTGTTCCGTCTCGCGGGGCAGAACCCACCCGCCCGCGGCGGGGTCGGCGAGCACATCAGCCCCGGCCTGCTGCGCATTTTCGACCGTCTGGACGACACTCCCGCGGAGATCGTCACCGAGCTCGGCGAGACCCTGCGACAGACCTCGATGGGCGTCGCGCTCACCGGGGACACGACCCGCTACACCGGGCCCGCCCGCAGCCTGGGATACCGATGGTTCACCGATCCGGCCGTCCGGGAACTCTACGCGCCGGAAGAACATCCGTTCCTCACCCGGATGTTCGCCTCAGGACTGCGCGAGATCGCCACCCTGCGCGGCCCCGGATCCCGAGCCGCGCATCTCGCCGACCTGCTCCTCGCCCACAGCGACGAGTTCCGGCGCGTGTGGGACGCCCACGAGATCGGGATACGCCCCCACGAGGTCAAGCACTTCGTCCACCCCGAGGTCGGGGCCCTGGAGCTGACCTGCCAGCGACTGATCGACCCCGACCAGGCCCACTCGCTGCTCGTCTACACCGCCGTTCCCGGCAGCGAGAGCCACGACAAGCTGAACCTGCTCTCCGTCATCGGCACCCAGACCCTCCACTGAAAAGGGGTGCTCGCCCGGCCGCCACACCTCGACCTCCAAAGGACCCGTGAAGCCCACATTTTCCTCCGGTGACCATCCCACGCACCCAACTTCACCCTCTTCCGGGTCAACTTCAGCACTTTTCCATTCTTCTGTCAGCTTATGTAGCTGACTATCCAGAATCTGCTGGGCACCTTGGTTCGCGAATCCGTATCTCCATTTGGTCGTAGCGTGACGTCGCGAAAGCAGAGAGTTAGAGCATAAGGAAATCATCACCTGTTGTAACGCTCCGAAAAGTGGGGCGTCCTTGGCCGATCGACTTTTCATCACAACGGCGATATATGTGGCATTGTGGATATCATGCGGCACACCTTTTCCTGGCGCTCTGGGCTCGCACTGCTCTTGCAGCGACTAGGTCGACAGGCATCCACGGCCCCCCAGTCAGGCATCACACAGGTGGCGGGATCACTGCCCACGACAGGGCCGATCTCGCCACAATGGGAAGCCACCCAGCTCAAGGCAGCCGAATACACCTCCTTGCGCTCAGAGATCGTCGGCCTCACATCGCTGCAATTTCAGACCACCGCTGTGGCGACGGTGTCCTTCGGCGCGGTGTTGTCGGCGGGCTTTCAAGTCCGCAATGCAGCCATCATCCTGATCTACCCACTGCTGTCGCTTGCCCTGGGGATCATCTGGCTCTTCAAAGCCCACCTGATCACCCGCATCGCGGCCTATCTCCGGACCGGAATCGAAGATCGCGTCGGCCGGGAGAATATGGGCTGGGAGCACTACGTCCAAGACCACCCTCTACCGCGCGGGCGGTTCGCCTACTGGGGTTTGCGTGCGATCTTCCCGGTAACTTCGATGATCGCGATCGGAGCAAGTTTCGCCCTGGCGCCCCAGGGAGTAGCCATGACCATCCTTTATATCCTGTCCTTTACAGTCACCATCGGCACCATTGCAGTGTTCATCCTGTGGCGAGAGCCATCCCCAGAACTTGGGCAAAAAAGCTCGCCCAACGGATCCCCGCCATCCGCATGACGGACAATGTGGACCTCTGCGATCTCCCCCGATGAATACGACCCCGACAACGAGGATTTCGGCTTCCGCGCGGCTTGGTATGAAGATCTGCTCGGTGTCGAGGAGAGCATCGGCGCCGTCCTGACGCTGATCGGCCAAATCAACTGATTCAGTAGGCGGTGAACCCGTCCGTCGCGGTGCGGCAGAAATCACGGAAGCGAGTCAGCCACGCGACCGTCGCGGAATAGTTGCGTCCGAGGTCGTCGCGGTGGAACTCGTAGGTGTCGGGTTCCGTGATGATCGATCCGTCCAGGAGGACGCGGCCTTCGGCGGGAGCGGCCGCCAGGTAGAGGTCCAAGAACGTGGCGATCCGCTGGGCCTGCTCGCCGGTCAGTTCCACGGCGATGTTGTAACCCAGCATTTCGGTCGTGTCGGCGTCGAGGAGGCCGGATCTCTCCAGTAGTTCCAGAGTCGGTCGCCAGTTCCACGCGTTGACGTCAAGCGACTCGCCACCCGGAGTTTCGAGCGTCCAGGACATCGGCCCATCCTATCCAGACGTCGGGTGGACGTACGAGACGGCGAGACGGAGGCCAGAGCTACCCGTTTTCGGGCCGCACGTGCCCGGAGGTAGCCGGGATCTCCCCGGTACGAGGGTCGACCACGAGACCGTTCACCGGTGCGGGCCGGAGTCCGAGCATCAGCGGGAGACCAGGCAGAAACCGCACCGGGGACCGGAGGTGGTGCCGATGCTCCAAGGCGAATCGGGGTGGTCCGCCCTGCCGGTCCGCTCAGAACTCGCCGATCCGCCGCGTTCTGCGCGTTCTGACGGTGGTCGAGAACCAGGTGACGGACTCCGGTGTCCGACTCCAGAGCCATCCACCTGAGCGCCCTGGCCCTGTCGAAGAAAACCGGCTGGGGCGGGCTCGAAGACGGAGATTTCAACGAGATGGACGAATCACCGATCAGGACGGTGACGAAGGTCCGTCTCGACACTCCTTCAAGGCCGCCGTTCCGAGCGCGTGCCCGGCAGCCGCCTCGGTGAACGCCCGGGTCGCCGCCGTCTCCGCCGCCTTCACCCAGGCCAGGCCGAGGATCGAGGGAGGCAACCCCATGACGGGGACGAAGCTGACGTCCGGGCGCCTGTGGTGAGCCGCCGTGGGGGTGCAGAACAACATGCCGCCCCGGTTGAGCGCCACCTGGGTGAGCCCTTCCTGGCTGGTGGACACCGTACCGGCCAGGGGAATGGGGCGGCCGGAGGGCGTCGCGGGCGGCGCCACCCGCTCGCGCCACGTGCGTGGAGCCGGGCCGTCCAGGCCGATCAGGGATACGCCGGCCAGTTCCTCCGCGTCGATGCTCGTACGAGTGGCCAACGGGTGGCGTGAGGAGACGCCGAGCTGGTACGAGACCCGGTTCAGTCCTTCACCGGTCGCCAGATCGGGCTCGTCCACCGGCAGCAGCGTGAACGTGATGTCCACCTGCCCGGCCCGCAACTTGCCGAAGGGGTCGGAGAGCGGGATCTCCACCAACTCCGTCTCGCACCCCGGGTAGCGGTCCTCGAAGGCACGAACGCTGCCGGTGACGACGTCCGTGGGGGTGGCCAGGAAGCCGAGCCTGATCACGCCTGTCACCTCGCGAGCCGCCGCCTTGGCCCGGCCGACCGCGTTCGCGATGCCGTCGTAGGAAGGGCGCAGGTCGGCCAGGAAACGTTCGCCCAGGGACGTGAGACGCACACGCCTGCTGGTCCGGTGGAAGAGCCGGCCGCCGAGCCTGACCTCCAGCGAGTGCACGAGTTGGCTCACCCTGCCGGGTGACAGGTAGAGACGTTCGGCCGTACGCGCGAAGTGCAGCTCCTCGCTGAGCACGACGAAGCACTCCAGCTCCCTGAATTCCATGCCCGCCTCTACCTGATCGCTTAGCTCACCTAAACCAAGCCTTCGATCTTCGCCATTGTTCCTGCCGGTGGCCGGCAGAAAGCTGGCCGACATGACCATGACCGATGTTTCCGCCGTCCCTCGGGCGCGCTGGCTCGCCGTCTCCTCGGTCGCGCTGGGCACCTTCACCATCGTGACCAGCGAGATGCTGCCTGTTGGCCTCCTCACCTCGATCGCCGTCACCCTCGGTGTCTCCGACGGGACCGCAGGGCTGATGATGTCGGTGCCAGGGCTGGTCGCCGCCGTCTCCGCGCCCCTGCTGGCGATCACCACCCGACGGCTCGACCGGCGCGTCACGCTACTGGGGTTGATGGCACTGCTCGCGGTGGCCAACCTGGTCGGCGCGTTCGCGCCGAACTACCCCGTCATGCTGGCCGCCCGGGTGCTGACCGGGGTGAGCATCGGCGGATTCTGGGCCTTCGCAGCCGGGCTCGGCCTGCGACTGGTGCCCGAGGGGTCAGTCGGGCGGGCCACGTCGATCATCCTGGCCGGGGTGTCGGTGGCGTCGGTGGTTGGGGTGCCCGTGGCGACGTTCGTCTCGTCGTTCGCGGGGTGGCGGGCCGCGTTCGTCGCCATGGGGATGCTGGCTCTGGTCCTGCTCACGCTGCTGGCCACCACCTTGCCGTCCCTGCCCGGTGAACCCAGGCCCCGTGCGTCGAAGCGGTCGTCCCCCGGGACCTCGGCTCGCGCGTCCAAAGCATCGCCCACGGAAACTCCGGTCCGCACGTCCGAAGCATCGCCCACCGAGCCCTCGGCCCTCGCGTCCGAACCGTCGACCACCGAAGTTCGCGCGTCGGAGGGGCGGTTCACGTGGCTCTCCGGCCCGCTCAGGATCGCCCTCGTCCTGACCGTCCTGATCGTGTCCGGCCACTTCGCGGCCTACACCTACGTCCGGCCGTTCCTGGAGCAGGTCTCGCACGCCGGCCCCGCCCTCGTCGGCACCGCCCTCCTCCTGTACGGTGCCGCGGGCGTGGCCGGTAACTTCGTGGCGGGCGCATGGGCGGCGCGGAGTCCCAAGCCGGTCCTGATCACGCTGACTTTGCTGATGACACTCGCCATGGCGGTGCTGCCCCTGATCGGCCTCCCTCTGGTCGTGCTCATGGTGTGGGGCCTGGGCTACGGCGGGGTGGGGGTGACCCTGCAGCTCTGGATCATGCGATCGGGCGGCGGCGAGATGGGCACGGCGCTCTTCGTCGGCGCCTTCAACGTCTCCATCGCGCTCGGTTCGTTCGCCGGCGGCCGGATCGTGGACAGCGTCTCGATCTCCGCGGTGATGTGGGTGGGAGCGGCACTCGCCCTGGTCAGCGCGGCCACCGCCGGCAGCTCGGGCAGGAGCGGGACGACCGGTTCGTGAAACCCGGCTTCGCACCATGGGGTCGGCGAACATCCGGGCGGATATCCCCGCCATCGCCCTTCGGCCGGTACGAGTTCTCCCACGGTGTCGTGTCGGCCTCCGATCGCGGTCAGGGTCGGCAAGGCGGGCCTGAGCACGGTAACGAGACCGGCGGCTCAGCGGTGCGCGCGGAAGGCATGACTCGGCCGCCCCAGCAGGACCCTCACCGGTTCAGATGGCGAGGACGGTCAGCGCGGCTTCCACGGCGGCGGTCTTGACCTCGTCGAACGGAAGGTCAGCGTGTTCCATCACGCAGTCCGATATGCCGCCGAGCGCCACGGTCGCGTGGATCTGTGCGGCGGTGGAGGGGGTGGGGCCGAGCAGGAGCGTGGTCAGCCGCTTGCGCCACGCCCACATCCGGTCCATCAGATCGAGCTCGACCAGCATGACAGGCGTGTTCAGGATCACCATGAACACCTCCCGATGCCGCCAGATGAGCTCGAAGTAGTCTTCGAGCAGCCGCCGCTCGTCTCCGGGCTCACGCTCGGTCGCGAATGTATCCAGCTCGTCTATGAGCGGCTGGATGATACTTCTGACCAGGTCGTCCCTCGACTCGAAGTGGTAGTAGAGGGCCGGTTTGGTGATGCCGAGCCGATCGGAGATCTGCTTCAGGCTGGTGTTCTGCACACCCTGCTCCAGGAAGAGCTCGCGGGCCACCGCCTGGATGCGCATCTTGGTGTCCGAAGCCCTCGCCATGGAACCAAGAGTATCGCTTACCTATCGTTAAGTAATACCTTGCGTTCCGCCCCGAATTCTGCTTACCTATCGTTAAGTAACCACCTTACCTTCCGTTAAGTAGGGAAATGGCGTATGCGGATCCTCATATCCGGTGCCAGCATCGCCGGCCCCGTTCTGGCCTACTGGCTCAACAGTTACGGCTTCACCGTCACCGTGGTCGAGCGGGCTCCCGCACTGCGCAAAGCGGGCGGACACGCGGTCGACCTGTTCCGTCCGGCGATGGACATCATCGACAGGATGGGCCTGACCAAGCCGGTCCAGGCCAGGAAGACCGGCACCGAGTGGCTCTCGTTCCGCTCGGAAAACAGCGACCGGCCGCACGAACTGGAAGTCGGCAAGCTGATGCGCATCGTGTCCGACCGGCATGTCGAGATCATGCGGGACGACCTGGGGGAGATCCTCTACGACGCCACCCGGCACGACGTGGAATATCTTTTCGGCGATTCCATCGCCGCCATGACCGAGGACGCCGACGGCCTCGACGTCACCTTCGAGCGAGGCCCCGCCCGCAGGTTCGACCTGGTGATCGGGGCCGATGGACTGCACTCCAACGTCCGGCGCCTGACCTTCGGTCCGGAGTCGCGCTTCTCCACCTGGATCGGGGCCTACCTGGCGGTCATGTCGATACCCAACTATCTGGGCCTGCGCGACCGCATGGACGGGATCACGGGCGTGAACAGAATGGTGGGCGTGTACGGCGGGGCGCACATGGACGACGCCCGCGCGGTCTTCCTGTTCCGCCCCGCCGCCGAGCTCGACTACCACCACCGGGACGTCGACCGGCAGAAGGAGCTGCTGCGCCGGCACTTCGCCGGGCTTGGCTGGGAGGTGCCCCGCCTGCTCGGCGAGGAGCTGGACCGTGCCTCGACGTTCTACTTCGACTCGATCACCCAACTGCGCATGGACACCTGGTCCCGGGGGCGGGTGAGCCTGGTCGGCGACGCCGGCTACTGCCCGGGCCCCGCGGTCGGCGGCAGCACCAGCCTGGCCGTCGTGGGCGCCTACGTCCTGGCCGGCGAGCTGGCCGAGGCCCGCGGCGACCACACCCGGGCGTTCCCGGCCTACGAACGGGAGATCGGCGACTATGTACGGCGCAGCCGCACCTACGCGGTCGGCGCCGCCAAACGGCTCATCCCCGACACCCGCCTGGGCCTGTGGGGCCTGATCCAGGGAGCGCGGCTGATCAGCCATGTCCCCACGCCGATCACCCGCACTCTGGCCGGCTTCGGCGGCAAGGGCACACGACTGCACGACGAGGTCACGCTGAAGCACTATCCGCAGGAACCCGCTGCGAAGAGCGCCACAGCGCCTGACCTCTGACCTTCTCAGGACGGTTGATGGCCGGATGGAGCATTGGTGACGCCAGGCGGCCCGTCGCTTCGTTCCCGCCGGGCAACCTCCGGCAGGGTCTACCCGATGAGCTGTTGCCGAACGACATCCGTCTGGCCAGCCAGTATCCTGCGCCTGAAATTCATCGGCAGTACCGGACGAGGGAATCGAGGATCTCTTCCGCGCTCTTCTTTCACACGAACGGCTTGGGGTCCTCGTTCCACTGGCTGCTCCATCTGCGGATGTCAGTCTCCAGAGCCTGCACGCTCTTGTGGACTCCGCGCCGGATCAGCCAAGAACTCGGTGCTGATCGGCCCGGTTGGATCCCTGACGGGGATCAACCGGGCCGGCGGCACCGAGCGCGTCGTCTCGGGAGCCGAACAGCTCCGCGAGAGTATGTACCGAGTACCCCGGTCCGACGTTGCTCTGATTCAGCACATGCAGGGATCACTGGTAACCGAACTGGCCGAGGCGGTGACGGGCGATCTCGATCTCGGCCGGGGTGAAGAGGTCGGCGAAGCGCGGTTGGACGACCAGTGCCTCGACGGTCAGGTCGAGACGGCCGCGCTCCCAGAGGGCGGCGAAGCCGTCGGACACCGCCGGGGCGTGCAGCAACTTGCGGGCCGTGGCGAGGCTGCCGTGCTCGGCGAGCATGCTCAGGAAGTACGTCGCGTGGTAGTTCGCCTCGGCGCGGGCCCTGTCGTAGACGGAGCGCATCGCCTCGTTGAACTCGGTGCCCGCCTCCGTCCCGGCCTTTGGCTCGTCCCCGGCAGCGGGGGACGCCGAGACCGCAGGGCCTCCAGAGGTCCCGGAGGCGCTCTCGTTGCGACGGGTGACGTAGCCGAGCAGGGCATCGACCGAGGTGAACACCTCATACCCGAGCTCTTCCAGCCGGGGCAGATCCGCGACGTCCGGGTCGAGCTCCAGGACCACCGGGCGCCCCTGCCCCGCCTGTAGCCCGTCCGGCCAGAACGCCTCGGCGACGGCGAGCGCGCGGCCGGTGACGGGGTCGGCGATCTCACTGTCCAGGGCCGGTTCCGCGCACCCCAGCCGCACCAGTTCCTCGGCCATCGCCTTGACCTGTGCCGACCGGACGTCGTCCTGCTCGTCCGCGACCATCGTCACCGGCCGCAGCTCGGCGGCGGCCACCGCGGAGGCTCCGTCGCGGAGTTCGGTGAGGAAGGACTGCACGGCCTGCGCGAGCAGCTCACGCCGGGCGGCGAGGAAGTCGGGGTAGCGCTCGACCCGCCACAGGTTGGGGTCGGACGGGATCCACTGCGAGGCGAGCACACCGGGGTGCTTCTCCTCCGCCTCCGCGAAGTACTCCTGGGGGGAACGCTTCCCGATCATGAGGTTGGTGTCCTGGGTGAGGAAGCAGAAGTTCGCGACGGCGTTGACCTGCGAACGGTCGTAGCAAGACTTTCCACGCCGAGGTGCACTCGACCCCGATCAGGGTGCAGAAGGATGGGGCCTGGCAGTCGATCGACACTCGACTGGTCGAAGAAGACGGTGCCATCAGGCCCAAGGCCATCAAGGGTGATGTGACCCTGTCGGCGGGCGGCGACACCGCCCTAGTGAAGATCAAGAACGAAAAGGGCAAGGCCGCAGTCGCCTCCACCGACAAGCTGCCCAAGCCGATCCTGGTCGACAACACCGCCACCTACCCGTCGGTCTACGGCAAGGGCCGATCTGGTCGTCACCGTCACCCCGACCGGGTTCCGGCAAGACGTCGTGATCCGCGAACGGCCCGCCGACAAGCTGAAAATCCGTATCCCCGTGGACCTGCCCAAGGGCATGCACTACGGCCAGGACGCCTCCGGCGACCTGGCCCTGCTGTCCGACAAGGGCGGCAAGGAACTCGTCGACATCACCGCGGCACACATGATGGACGCGGCCGCGGTCAGCGATCCCGAAAAGGGCCTGGTGGGCTCGGCGGCCATGACCACCGAGCGGAGCGGCACCGGCGAAGCCCTGGTGATCTCCCCGGATGCCCAGTTCCTCGCCGACCCCGCGGTCACCTATCCCGTCACGTTGGCGGCGGCTTCGGACACCTGGACCGGCACCGGCCTGGACGGCGACACCATGGTCAGCCACAGCTACCCCAGCAGCTCCAGCAACCAGAGCCTGGACCGGATCATCGCCGGCAAGTCCAACAGCGGCACCGTGACCTGGCGAGCCTACATCCGCTTCAACATCGCCGACACCCCGCTCGTGGGCGGCACAGTCGAAAATGCCGACCTGCGGCTATGGAACCACGAGTCCAACAGTTGCGCCTCGGAGATCAACTCCGGGATCATCGCCCGTCCGGTCATCACAGACTGGAACATCAACACGATGACCTGGAACAACCAGCCCGCAGTGACCAGCCAGGCGTCCGAGGCCAACAAGGGCGCCTACGACATCGACTGCACCCGCGGTGAAGGCGAGCTGTACTACTCCATCGAGGAGATGGTCCAGGGTTGGATGGACGGTGCCAAGGACTACGGTGTCCGCCTCAGCGCCGTCAGCGAGGACGACATCACCAACTACCGCTGGTACCGCTCCTCGGAGTACGGCTACTGGGGCTCAGGCTATCCTCGCGGCCCTGTCCTCTTTGTCCAGTACACCCCGGCACCCCCGAAGTATCTCGTGGTGCCCCGCTCTTATGACGGCCCCACGCCACCTGATACCACGTATGAAGAAGACAAGGCATGGGTGGAGTCAGGCAACGTCTATCACGATCAGCTTCCCCCGCCGAAAGCCCTGTCGCCGGAGGAGGCGATGGCCGAGGCGATAGCGAAAGGCAGGTCGGCCAAGACCCGCCTTCTGGACGCGCACTATCCGGATGACCTTACTGATCAGGAACTGGTGGACGGCCTCCACGGCGACGATGATCCACCATCGGATGAACCGCTGCCCGACCCCAATCCCCTGCCTGTCGAAGACACCACACCACCGAAGGTCTCGAGCACCACTCCCTCGAACGGGCAGAGCAGCGCTCCAGTCGGCAGCGTGGTCAAGGTGGTGTTCGACGAACCAGTGACCGATGCCCAGATTGTGCTGAAGGACACGCAAGGCGCCGAAGTAGCCGGAACCGCGGCCATGGACGCGGCGGACATGACGCTGACCTTCACGACGAGCGCACCCTTGACCGCCGCGACCGGCTACACCGCTGAAGTCAGCGGGGCCAAGGACTACGCCGGCAATCAGATGACGGTGCACTCGTGGTTTTTCACCACTGGTGGACCCGACAACGACGCACCCACCGTGACCGGAACCGAGCCTGGCCGGGACGCCACGAACGTGTCAGCGAACACCGCAGTGAGAGTGACGTTCAGCGAGACGGTGTCCGAGGTGCAACTCACGGTCAAGGATCCGGCTGATGCGCCCGTACAGGGAGCGACGGAAGCCGGCAACGACAACGTCGAATGGACCTTCACCCCGGCATCCCGACTCACCGCCCAGACCGCGTACCGTGTGGAGGTCCGTAACGCCAAGGATGCTTCGGGCAACATCATGGCGCCCTACACCTGGTCGTTCACGACAGGCGCGGACACACCAGCCCCGATACCGGGGTTGGTGGCCTCCTATGGAATGAATGAGGGCTCGGGCACGAATGTGGCCGACTCATCCGGACAGAACAACCCTGGTACGGGAAGGAGCACCAGCTGGGCGAACGGCAAGTATGGCAAGGCGTTGTCGTTCAACGGCTCCTCCAGTTGGGTCACCGTCCAGCACGCCGCGTCGCTACGCCTGACGACCGGGATGACGCTCTCGGCATGGGTGCGGCCGACCACGGTGACCGGCTGGAGCAGCCTGGTGACAAAGGAGCTGGCCGCCGATGGGGCCTCCTACAGCCTGTACGCCGGCAATGGCAGTGCGCTTCCCTCCGGCTGGGTGCAAACCAGTCCGAATGACTCGTCAACGGCCAACGGAATCTCGCCATTGTCGATAAACACCTGGAGTCATCTGGCGCTCACCTACGACGGCGCTGCTCTGCGGTTGTTCGTCAACGGCCAGCAGGCCGCCCAGGCCGCTCTGAGCGGCAGCCTCCACGACGACGGCAGCCCACTGCGGATCGGCGGCAACGCCGTCTGGGGCGAGTACTTCAACGGCCTGATCGACGAGGTACGCGTCTACAACCGCGCCCAGACCACTGCCCAGATCCAAACCGACATGAACACCCCCATCGGTTCCACCACACCGAATCCCGATCCCACCCCCACCCCCACTCCGACGCCCACGCCGACTCCGGTGCCGGGGCTGGTAGCGGCCTACGCCATGGAAGAGGGCACGGGCACGAACGTCAGCGACTCCTCCGGCCAGAACAACACCGGGGCCGCCCGTGACACCACCTGGACGAACGGCAGGTACGGCAAGGCGTTGTCGTTCAACGGCTCCTCCAGCTGGGTCACCGTCCAACATGCCGCGTCGCTACGCCTGACGAACGCGCTCACCCTCTCGGCATGGGTGCGGCCCACGGCGATAGATTCCTGGCGCACAGTGATCATGAAGGAGCACGCCGAAGGCGGCTCCTACGGCCTGTACGCCTCCAACGGCGTCACGCCCGCGGGCTGGTTGCAGACCAGCGACGACGGCGGCGGGTTTGCGGGCGAGAGCCCGCTACCGCTGAATCAGTGGAGCCATCTGGCGGTCACCTATGGCGGCAGCACGGTCAGGCTGTACGTCAACGGCGCCCAGGTCGCTCAGTCCTCGCTGACCGGCCCGGTCATCGACGACGGCGGCGCGCTACGAATCGGCGGCAACACCTCCTGGGGTGAGTACTTCAGCGGCCTGATCGACGAAGTCCGCGTCTACAACCGCACCCAGACCACCGCCCAGATCCAAACCGACATGAACACCCCCATCGGCGCCGCGGTGGCGAGTGTGGCAGCGCAGCAGCTGCGCACGAACGCTGCTGCTGATTCTGCTCCCGCGATCGAGAAACTGGCGGTGAACGACAGCCACTCTGTGGATGGCGTTACCACCGCTTCCGCGCTCACACCTCACCTGACCACCTGGCTCCCCGCTGGGCGTAAGGGCGAGGCGAAGGTGGAAGTTGAAGTGGCACACAAGCTCGCCAAGTCGGGTGGGGCCTCCAAGGGTAAGCGACTGATCTGGTCAGGTCAGGCCTCCGCGAAGCCCGGCGATTCCCGGGTGACGCTGCAGGTCCCCAAGGGGCGTCTGCAGGCCGCTCAAGAGGTGCGTTGGCGAGCCCGCGTCGCCAACGCAGGCAGCGAGGGCACCTGGAGCGACTGGCATGACCTCATCGTCGACACCTCCGAGGCAGGGCTCCGAACCGCCGCCGTGGCGGCAGCCCCTGACCCGGTGGTCGTCAAGCGACAACTCCCCAGCGGGACGAGGGCCAGCACGCCGACGCTAAAGTTCCAAGATTGTTACAATGTGGCGATTATCGGTGACTCATCGCTTACAACAAGCCCCTATTCCTACTGCGCATCCTCCGGCTTCCAGATAGTCATCTGGGATGTAAGCATCCCCCTCTGGCCTACGAGAATCGGCAGGGTGTGGGGGCGCCAGCTTACATACCTTCAAGGGACGCGAGAAAAGCGCGAATTCAAGGTCCACAAGTACATCTCCATCGACAAGATCGAGGGCGACAAGAATCCCCAATTTGCCTTCACCACCCGCTGGAGCTCGAAGAGAAGTAACGACTGCTCCCACAACTCCTCAACTGGAATGAACGAGTACTACCCTGTATCCCAATGGAAAAACGCAGGCTCGCGACCCGAATGGCACAGAAGTGATTTCTTCACCGCAAACCAAGGGGAAGGGTATCACCAGATAAGCGACTGCACAGTTAATTATGCAGTGGTTGTCAAACACCCACTTGACGGATCGCTTTCCAGTACGCCGATCTATGGACCGGGAACATTCCGCTGCGACACGTCCCCTCAGATCGATTGGTATGGTTACGGTGGGTGCGTCCAGAGGGCAGCCGTCCCGTCATTCACAATGACCAGGAATGATTTCGCCATCACATCGGAAGGAAAGGTCATACAATTCCCGAACATGTATGACCACATTAAACGCGCACTCACTCCCGGAACAAAGACATATCCCATACCAGGAGGAAAGTCTTATCCGGACCTAACCCAGCCAAAGAAGATCCCAGGCGGAAGTTGGAGGGAAGAGGATCTGCTGAATCGCAATGGATACCAACCGACCAAGACGGGAATTCGCACTACCGCCAAAGCCGTCTGCAAGAATGAAATAAAGATGCCCGAGGGAACCGACTGCGACGAGTTCCCGTTCGCATCGACCCTACAAGGCGCAGCACGCGCCACCCCTCCACACAACTTCTCGGTTTGGCCGGTAGAATCCGAAGAGAATCAGATGCATGGAACCGTAATGAACGCCTGGTATCAAAACAATCGAATCCTGAACAACGATCAGTTCTGGGTTGATATTCAGTAGCCTTACCAAGGGGCCTGTCCGGTTGCCGATCAGCACTCAGGCAGGCCCTGCCTCTCACTCTTCCCCTAACCTCAGAAGCGTCAGGAAGATCATGGCAAACATTATCGCCGAAATCCTTGATCGGAACGAGATAGAAAAGTATCTGTCCGGCGTCGCAGACGTTAAAAAGAACTGGGTTCTTAATGAGATTCCCACCGATACGGAAGGCTGGATCGGCGCCGGCGACGACGGGATCGTGATCAAAGAGATCAGCAGCGAAAGATGCATGGTCAAATATGAGCTCTGGGACGGGCCGCCACCTGTTATCAACACCTGGGACAGGACCTGGTCCGGGAGCGTGCATCTGACCTCCGGAAAAATTCACACCGTCGAACAATATTCCGGAGACGTGTCCTACGGCGAAGAATTCGACCTCGGCAGGGAGAACAGCACCTGGCAGGTCAGAATCCACCGCAAAGCTCTCGGCCACGAAGAGTTCACGCCAAAAATCATCAGTTTTACTCTCCTCAAGCTCCAATTCTGGCTGGACCACTGAGACGATCTCGATGGAAACATCCTGGACAATCAACGGGATGGCGTTCAAGTGATCCGAGCCCAACGCCGGCCCAGATGATATCCGCGTGACAATAGGCGGCCACTCCGTAATCCTTCGATCCGCTCGGATCGGTACGGAGTGGTCGGCCGGGCACCTCACCGCCGCCGCCGGCCACCTTCAAGTGGCGGCAAATCCAGCCCGAGGGCTTCGCGGTAGAACCTCACAGCCAATCGTCAAGACGGGTTCAGACTCGGCGTAGGCGCGGCACCTCATCGGTATCTTGGGGGGGTCGCCGATGGACTGTGAGGACGTCATGGACGCGATGGAGCCGGGCCGGGGATCTCAAGGGCGAGTTGTCGGAGTACGCATGGTCACCCCGGTTCGGTCGGGCCGTCAGGGACATGATCTTTGAAGCGTTCCCCGGCGGCGTCGTCGACGACGAGATGACCTTCTCGGCGGCTCTGGACTCCTTCATCTTCACCAAGCGGCTCGACGGCGGGCAGACCGTGGTCGAGATGTTCGCCGAGCGACTCACCGGCGAGGACCGGGCGCTCGTGCTGTCGTGGACGGACTACGTACAGGGTGCCTTCGAGATCAAGGAGCCGTACGGCGATGACGGTTGCGTGGCCGTCAACCACATCGACGAGCTGACCTACCGGATCCGTTCCAACATGGGCCCGGCGGGCGTCGAACAGCTCACCCCGGGCGTCGTCATGGTCGGCGGCATCGTCCCCGTGGGTGACGACTGGATGATCAGCGGAGCATCGGCGGCCTTCCCCGCCGAGGACGCCTCCGACGCCCTCGCGGGCGTACGAGACCTGCAGCTGAGGAATCCGGAGCTGGTCTTCCGCAACCCCGAGAAGCTCGCCCGGGCCCGAGAGATTCAGGCCGCCCAACGCGAATCCTTCGTCGACCTCTACGGCAGCGACATGATCGTCGTGCCGGGAGACGAGGTGAAGACGAAGGTGCTCGCCTTCTACCGGCACGACTACGAGCGGGCCGGGAGCAAGAGCGGCCCGTGGACTCCGCCCGACCTGCCCGATCCCGGCTTCGCCCAGATTACGACAGCCCCCGCCTCCCCAGGGTCATCCCCGTATAGAACGCGGACGACGATACCGGCAGCGCGGATCATCGAGTACGGGGCCAGAGGGGCCCGTCCGCACGAAAGATCGAGGTCGGCACCGAAAAGCCTGGCCCTTGACCCGTATACAGGACCCTCGTGCTCATATGATTTCGGGCGCCTTTAAGAATCCCAAGCTTCGGCGGAAACATGATAAAGGGTCCGGGTTGACGCGAACCATTCACGGTCGAGGAAGCGTCCCGTGATCCGCCCGGCCATGCAGAGAAGGAGATGCAATTCCTGTGTGCTGGATATGTCGAACTCCAGCTCAAGCCCTTCCGCATACACCGCATATTCGGGCACGCTCACCGGGGCGCCGTCGATGTAGGGCGGATCGATTTCATTGACGAGCGCGCCGTCCTGATACAGGTACAGGTGGTCGAGCTCGGTCAGTCCTCCGTTGTAGAACATGGTGAGTAACCGTCGTCCTCCCGTGCTGAGCACCTTCGCCTCCGCGGTCGTATGAAAGCCACTGAGCCAGAGGATGTGGGTCCAGCCCGGCGCATGGGATCCGATCCAGACGATCTCGTCCTCCAAGGACCGCTCGTACCTGGTCATCGCCTCGGCAAAACCACACTCCACGCGCGAGCCCGAATCCACCCGTAGCCGTCGCACCAACTCCTCCGGGTCGTCGCCTTCGACCCATATCCCAGCGAATCCACTGCTCAGCCCGAATTCCCGCAGCAGGTCCCACTGATTCTCCAGAGGCAGCAGCCCGACCATGTCGCCATCGCTTTCTCTGTCGGCCACGGAAAATTAACGATTAACCCGAAATGGCATTTTCGCCGTTGGCCACATAGAAGTCAATGGCCTGCAGCATACAAAGGAGGTCATAGGTATCGCCTAACCTGCGCCGGCTCGCGGTCGCCAACTTAGCGTATTCCAGACTTGGCGACAGCCCGAAATGGCCTTCCAGCCCCACGGTCGCCATTAATGACTTCACCGCGTAATGTTTTATGTACAGTCGCCCCCAAGCGGTATTCATAGGCGGCATGAGAACGTCGACGCCATCTTCCAGGGCGACACTGGCCGCCGCCAGGAAATCCGCTGCCATAACGGCAAGTTCATCGTATATTTCCTTGACCGGAGCACCCCAAAAACCTTGGCCGATCGCCCCGAGAGCCCTGTCGATCAAAGGACCTTCCAGGCCGGCGGCACCTACGGCCAACTCGGCCGTGATCAAGCTCACCTCGTTCATACGCTCCGGGGAAGGGTCGGCCGCGATGACCGCGATGCGCGGGTGACGAGAGGCCGTCTCCCACATCTGTTCTTTTAAGATCAGGTCGGGACGGTCCGGGACCTGTTCGTCCTCGGATGCGTCGCCGATGCGGAGTATCAGATGACTCCGTTCTTTCCAGCTCTGGTCGATCCGGACGCCGGAGATTCGCTCGGCTACAGTGAAGGCGGCGGCCAGCCAGTTCTCCTGCCAGTCTTCGACCGTGACGCCATAGCCGCTCGCCCAATGGAGATATTCCGGCTCGGCGTGAGCGGCGCCTTGGTTAAATGGGTCGAACTGACGGGATAAACGTCCGTTGACGGCATAACCGAACTGTGCCTCACCGTTCCACGCCAGGCTTAACGCCTCGCCGGATCTTGAGAGCGATTCAAGGCTTGAGCGCTTGATGCCCAGATATCTGGTCGCCTCCACGGCCAGCGTCCATTCCCCCGCTGGAGAGATGAGGACCACCCCCTCGTCAAGGTCCATCTCGTATGCCTCGAAAACATCGTTGAACTCCCCCTCGCTCACACCTTCTTCGTCTCCGCCGAATTGTCGTGCAATGAAACCAGTATCAGCTCCTTTCGTCCAGGTGACACAGACCGGCTCATTGAACAGCGAGCGAATCGTCCTTTTATAAAAGTCGAATTCCGTGCTCACATCGATCTCCTTCTGGTTGAATTTCTTCGAGAAGGGGTGGCGCGGAGACAGATCTCCTGTTGACGTAGGAGAGTCGGATCGCCGCGACAGCGGCACGGAACTATTCGGTTTCGGTCACCGTGCTGGACGAAGGCCGTGACGCCCTCGTATTCCGCTGTCGGGGCGGCGCCGGCGGTCTCGTACTGAAGCAGCAGCAGGCCTTTCGCCGTCACCTCGTGGTGGACGAGTCGAAAGCCGACGGGTCGGCTCGGGTGGTCGAACAGCCGCCGTCCTGAACCGGTCACGGCCGGGGCGACGACGAGCCTGAGCGTGTCGACGAGACTCGCCGCCGGCAGGGCGTTCCGAGCCGGGCACTCCCGTGGATTTGGCGCGGGCACGCTGTCGCCGAGCCCGGAGGTCATCTTCTGCCACACCAACCGGTATCTAACTTCCGGGAACAGGCACATCGCCGGCAGGAAGTAGACCCCGACACCGGACGGCAGGTCCCGCAGCCGCCGTTGGAGTGCCCGATGCTCCTGCAGGAAGGCGTCCACCAGTTCGAAGGGCAAGAACGGGGTCAGGGCGCCCAGATGACCGGCGGCGAACCGCCCCGCGGCCACGGTGATTTCCCGGGGAAAGTGTCATCAGGGCGAGTGGGGAGGCAGAATACGAGAACAACGCGGCTCCGTGCAGGACGTCTTGGTCGACTACCTGCCTCAACGAAGCCGCGTTGCCTACGTTCCGGCTAGGACACAAGCCCTCGACGATCCGCTTGCATCTCCCAACGAAGCCTTAACTACCCGGCCTTGGGGGAAGCTCAATCTGTCCGTCCTACCGCGCTCATCCACCTGGTCAGGTTCACAGTCCGGTCTCCCCCGTACGGATGAAGCGCTGGATCGCGTCAAAGGTCTCCATCATCAGGGGGTATTCCTCGTTCGGGAACACAGGGCTCAGCACCCTCGCCTCGGTCAGCACGTCCTGCACAGCCCGCTCGACATCTGGATTCAGTGCCGCCGCCAGCGTCCGGACGGCATGGTAGCCGATCATCAGCCGCCCGGCCTTCGTATCACGGGTAAGGGAGAGGGACGTACCCTCCTGGCCTGCGACCTCCTGTGCCTTCTCTCGATACCGCGTGGCCATGCTGTCGAACTCGTCGCGGAACTGCTGAATACGCTGACCTCGCTTGCCTCGCTTTCCATTTCCATCGGCGATTGCCATGAGTGCCTCGTCCACTCGGGGATCGGCGATCCCCGCCTTCCGCAGGGCCTCCTGCGACGTGATCAGTACGATCCTTCGGAGGTTTCCCGGCACAGGATCGGCGGCGATGCACGCGACTGTGAAGTCGCCGGCGAGAAACCCGAGCATGTCCTCCCGCAGGAACAGGCCGTGATCGCCTTGGCTGAACGGCCCTAAAACGACCTGCCCGTCCTCCTCGGAGTCGTCTTCCACCGGCTCTCCCTGCCGGGTGACGACTTTCCAGCGCTGCCGTTCAAGCCAGGCCCGATCGAGACGGATTCCGGAAACCTCCTCTCCCACCGCGAAGGCGGCGGCCTTCCAGTCCTTCTGCCACTGCTCAGTTGTTACGGAAAGACCGCGTAGCCAGGCCACCGCGTCCGGCGAGTCGCCAATCGACTCCGGGGCGAGAGGCTCGAAGGACGCCACCTCCCGGCCTTCGGCGGCGTAGGAGAGATATGCCAGATGGTTGACCGTCCAGAAGAGGTTGAGGGCCTCTCCATACTCCGACAGGTCGGCCAGTAGTCCGGAGTCAGCACCCCTGCAGCTCGCAGGTTCGATGATCACCGTCCAACCGCCCTCCGACGTGATGAGGAAAATCCCGCCGACGCTCTCCAGCACCTCATTGTCGACGCTCCACGTCATCTCGGAGACCTCCACGGAGTCTCCACCGAACTCATGGACCACGCGGTCGATGTCCGCCCCTTTGACCCAGGTGACGGATACCGGATCGGGAAAAATGTCACGGACGTCCTCGTACGCGTTGAAGATCACACTCATCAGTGGGCTCTGTTCTCCATGGTCGACCAGGGGGACATGAACAGTGCGGGGCAGGCTTCGCCTTCCCCGCACCGCACTACGAATTTAGGGGACGATGGGTCCAGCCACATTGTCTCCGACGCCGTCGATGGTGCAGCCATCGATTTCTTCGAGTTCTTCAGGGGTGGCTTCGGTCGCCACTATTCCGGTAGCGCCGCTTTGAGGAAGCGAAGCTCCGAAGGCGATGATGTCAACCCAGAAAGGCGTGTTTTCACGGATGCGGTGACGCCTGTACCATGCCCCGAGCCTGGTGCCCGCAGCACAGTTGTCGGCCAGAGCAACGATTCTCGCCGAGAAGTTCTTTCCAGGCCGTTTTGCTCCCTCGTGGGTGCTGGCGAAGGGGAACTCATCGCAACTGTCCGGTTTTTTGTAGCCGGGTTTCACCACGCGACAAGCCCGGATCGCTTCCGTCCGATTTCCGTTGACCAACGTCTCCTGTCTCGTTCTGTGCAGGCAACCCGATGCGTCACATCCGTACTTTTTTGGGTCGAAGCGGCCAGGGATATTTTTGTTCGTTCCACGGGCCGGATCTGTGTTACTGGAATCATAAAGCGCGTCATAAATATGTGTTGCAGTTTCCTTCACCTTGTACTTGCCATTCTTCATCTCGTTGGCATTGAGGATGAAGACTGGACGGACGGAGTCCACGACACAGCCACCGCTGTATGCCTTGATCCAGTCGGCACTGTCGCAAGTGATCGACTGTAGCCAGTTCCTCCCCTTGGCGTTACGGGGATTCAGCTGGAAGTAGCTGTCCATAACCTCGGGGTTGGTCGTGTACTTGATCCATGGATTCAGTGAACAAGTGCTCATCTTGTCGTCGTGCGGCAGGCCATCCCATGGGACATTGAAAGTCATCTCGAAAATACCGCCGTCACGCCACTGGGCTATCGTGGCCTCACGGCCATTCTTCCCGTCTCTCGCCACTCCTCCCTGCTTGAAGGAGGAGGTGCAACTCCTTCCCTTCTCTCCGAAACCGATTCGTACGAGCCGATCGCTCCAGTCACTGTCAATCAGCTCGACCTGATCGACACGCGTAAATATTTTAAACTGGCGACTGTTCACCCCGGCCGGCATGTCCCGCGCCTGGGTGTTTTTCTTCGCCTTACCCACGTAGGTGTGGACGAGCATCGTCAGCCGGGCACTCCACTTGACACTGCTGAGGAGAGGCGTTGAGCGATCGACCTCGTCGTCCTCGTCCCTCTCACCGATCCACATGGCATAGCACATGCTGAACGAATTCTTGTATTGGAACGCCTGCCGGTTCAGCTGCCCCTGCATCCCTGGCCGGTTCGGTTCTTTCACCATGGATTCACAGTCGTCCCAATCC
Source organism: Streptosporangium sp. NPDC050284 (assembly GCF_044459525.1). NCBI lineage: Bacteria > Bacillati > Actinomycetota > Actinomycetes > Streptosporangiales > Streptosporangiaceae > Streptosporangium > Streptosporangium sp. NPDC050284. The sequence continues at coordinate 111,124 of NZ_JBITIZ010000005.1, read as the reverse complement.
ACATGTTCGTAGGGAAACTTCTGCGCGGCTGCGGCCTGGTTCTGTAGTGAAGTGTCGGTGGATGCCCGCGCGAGCGGCGTAACCAGTAATCGTGACCTCGTCGGCTCAGCTGTTTCGACACCTATATCCTGCCAGGTCGACCAGGTACCGGATGAGCCCTCAGCGGTTACGCGGGCGCGCCAGCGCACCTTCCAACCGGCCTTCAGTTTTCCCTTTGGCACCTGAAGGGTTCCGGTGGATCCAGAGAACACGTTTGTGACGGCCCCGGACCAGATCAATCCCCGTCCCTGTGATGGCACCTTGGGGTCGTGAACCAGCTCCACCTCCATAGTCGAGCGACGCCGCAGTGGATCGGACGCTTTCGCCATGAGATGCGGCGTCGTCGTTGACGTGACCGCACTGCCGTCCTTCGTGGTGAACGGGCGCGTCCACAGCTCGCCGATGGCTGGTCTGACATCACGTTTCGTCACAGCGGGCCGGCTTTCTGTCCGCGCTGATGTCGAGGCACCGGAGGGCGCGCCGCTGCAAGCGCCCAGGTCCCGCCAGTCTCCGCTCGATCCGCTCGATCCGGGCTCTTTCCCGGACGGCCACGAGGATATGGCTTCCCAGGAATGGCCCTTCCAAGTGACCCTGGTGCCTTGTGAGTAGAACTTGCTGGCGCTCCATGTCTGATACGTACACGCAGGTGCCGTCGGCGTCGGTGTTGGCGTCGAGTCGGCGGCGATGAATCCCCATGTGTACGGGACCGCCATTGTGTTGCCCGCCGCGTCCTTGGCACCGCTCACTTCTGCCTCGTAATAACTCCAGCTCAATGGGGCACTTGGCGTAAAGGTCAGCACCGTGTTACCAGAGGATGCCACCGCGCTGCCTGTTACTTCTTCCTCCCATATGAGGTCCGTCAGTGTGATCTGGGCTTCGGCGACCGGTTCGCTGAAGGTCACCTTTATCGGTGTGTTGGCTGGAACATCCTCGTCCCCGTCAGCCGGGCTCACCTCTATCACGGTCGGCGCAGTCCTGTCCGGCCCGCTGGTGGGCGTCGGGGTAGGTGTCGCACCAGGGCCCGTACCGTCGGTGTAGGTAACCTTCAGCACAGGCGGGTGAGCATCCTCGTCCTCTGTCTCGGCTGACTGATAACCGCGGTCGTACAGCGGAGCCGAGGAGGATTCGTCAACCCCGCGAAGCAGCAGACCGTGGTTGTTCTGGCCCGATGCCCATGCCCGCACCGCGCCGGTCACCTGCCAGGTCCAGGTGACACCGTCAGGCTGCTCACCGACACATCCGCCTGGATCAGTGGCGATCACCTCACCGTCACTGACAGCCGCAGGCTGGTTGGCCCAGGTCAGCGTGTTCGCATTCCAGGCGGTAGTAACTCTCTGCGCCTTGATGCCCGAGTTGCCACTGCCGCAGCCGTAGACATCGGTGTTCCACAGCTCCAGCTTGGCGTTGGTGATGGTTTTACCCGTCAGAGACGACGTGTCGAACTTCAGATAAGTTCGCTCGATGATCCCCTGGTACGCCCCTACCCACAGTGTCGGTCCGCCGGGACCTGTTGATCCCTCATCATCGACCCAGGTGTCCGTCTGTACCGGCAACGAGATCGTGTGCTCGACCGGCGGATCCGTCGGCGTGGGTGTGGGAGTGGGCTCAGGCTCCTGTCCGGTGGTGAACGACCATGTGTGCGGAGTTGGCATGGTGTTGCCCGCTATGTCCTTGGCGCCGCTCACCTCAGCGGTATAGCGGGTGTTCAGGGCCAACGGCTGTGCCGGTGTAAAAGCCAGCACCGTGCTCGATATCTCCATCTTCGAAGTGCCCGGAACAGGTGCACCTACGGAATCCTTTACCGTTACCTGAGCCCCCGTGACCGGTTCATCGAAGGAGGTCCTCACCTGAGTGTTGATCGCCACGTCGACATCATCACCCTCTGGACTTGTCCCAAGAATCGTCGGCGGCGCCGTATCCGGCCCGGCGGGAGATGGAGACGGGTCAGGCTCTGGAGTGTGCACGGCTCCGATGGAGTCCAGCCACTCTTCCCGGGTCATATCGTCGGGAACATTGAAGCCGACGGAGGAGTCCTCCATGAAGTAGGCGTCGGCGTTCTCGCGTTCTGCCTGAGACTGTTCCTCGGTTACCAGCGGTGCGACCGGCATCGTCTCAGAGGTGAACGTGTCGTCCAGAGCGTCTCCGACAGTCGGGTTTTCCTTATAGGGCATGAAGATGCCCTTGATCTCGGGCTCTGGCGTGGGCTCCTCGTACTTGACGTAGAGGTACGGGGGGTGTCCGTCGAAGTCGGTGTAGTTGGCCGAGCGGAACTCGCGCCAGTTGATGACACCGCCCTCTTGCAAGGCCCCCACGCGCAGACCGTAGTTGGGCTGGCCGGCGGCCCAATCCCGGACGATGTCTTCGATGGTGTAGTACACGTCTCGGGACGTCAGGTTTCCTGAACAGTGATCACCGACGGCGCTGCCCTTGGTGCCCTGTCCGCTGGTGGTCACCGTGGGCTGGTTGCTCCAGCTCAGCGAGTTGATCGACCAGTTGCTGGTGATGCGGCGTACGACGATGTCGCCCTTTTCGTCGCCGCAGGCGTGGGAGCGGTAGTTCCACGGCCGCAGGTCGGCGTTGAGGATCGGCCGGCCCATGAACGGGGCGCCGGTCAGGTCGAAGCGCAGATAGCTGCGCCACACAGTGCTCGGGTCGTTGGTCGGACCGTTGGAGACGGCGTTGCCGCCGTTGCCCACCAGCAGCTTGAACATGTGCTGGTTGGGGCCACCCGTACCCCAGGTCTTGTTGTTGATGAACGTGTCGTCCGGATAACCAGCGCCGTACCACTCCGAATCTGCCGCGGCCAGCGTCACCGGGTAGGCGACCTGAGGGTCGGCGAGAAATCCCGCGTCCGGGGACAACACCACGACCGGCCCGCCCGGCTTGTCCTGGACCGAGGCCGTCGCCGCACCCATGCGACCGGACCCGGGAGCCTCGGCCGCCGTGGCGTCCAGCATCCGCACCGAGGCCAGATCAGCCACCGGCTTGTCACCGGCCAGCACGGCGGCCTTGCCCGCGGAGGTCTTTCCGTACTCCATCCCTGCGGGCAGATCGACCGAGACCGGCAGCTTCAGCTGCCCTGCAGGCCGTTCCCGGATCACGATCTCCTGATGGAACCCGGTCTCCGTCACGGTGACCACCAGATCGACACCCCGGCCGTAGACGGATTCGTACACCGCCCGGTTGCCCGACAGCTTCGGCGTGGGCAACTGGCCCGGTGCGGAGATCTTCACCTCTCCGGCCTTGTCCTTTTCGGTACCCAGCGTCTCGCCTCTGGCGGTCAGCAGATCGGTGTCACCACCATCGGACAGGCTGATGTCCAGTTTGACCATCCGGGGCCTGACGACCCCGTTCTCCACGATCAGCGTCGTGTCGATCTTCTTCCAGATGCCGTCTCGTTTGACGCGGACGGGCCGGCTGTAGACATAGGTGCCCAGTGTCTTACCGTCGCCGGTGGTGACCGTGGTGGAGTTCTCGGTGTGCAGGGTCTCGATCTCGACCTGTTTGTTCTGCCGTTTGGCTTCCTGCTGGGCCACCTCCACCGGGTCAGGAGCGGCGGCCGGTCGCGACACGGGCACAGCAGAGGTGGGCGCGGGGGTGGGGGCGGCTGCGGCGGGGGTCACCAGGAGGGAGGCGGACATCCCTACCGCGACCATCAGTGAGGCTCGGCAATGGTTACGGGACAGAACTCCGGGTTTTGGTTTCTGCGGTTTCACTCCGACCTTTCCGGTAAACGGTCTTGGGCCGGAGTGATCTTCACATGCGACGGATTCACAAGTAAAGAGAGAGGTCACAGTCACCGGATAATCGGGCATGTCACATACGTAACAGATGCATCACCTTCCGTATTTTTGGGCCGCATGGAGGCCCTTACCCATCGGGATTAACGGGAAGAGAGAAATGAATCAGCGCCTTGTTCTCCCACCCCAAAAGCTACATCGACCTCAACCATCGTAGGTCGGCCAAAAATATGGGGGAAAATGTCGGCCGCCATGTCTATACTCACCGCCCTTGAACGATTCGGTCGACAGCATCGATGCTTTACGGACCAATGTGCGTGTCCCTTAACGAAAGCGGAGAGCACTCACCAAACTCGGCCGGAGCGGCTCAGCGAAGGGCTTGGATGACGCGTTGTCTCAGGATGGGGTCGCCGATGCTGTCGGGTTCGTGCCAGGCGGCGGCGGTGACCTCTTCGGTCTGGAGCCGGCCGATCGCGCCGTCGGTGTGCAGGAGGAAGCGGAAGTCGATGTGCCGGTGGTCCGGCTCGCCCTTGGCCGAGTTGGCGGGAATGGGGTGGATGTCGATGTGCAGGGGACGCTCCCCGGCCGGGGTGACGGCGGCGGTGAGGATGCCGGTCTCCTCGGAGAGCTCGCGCAGGGCCGCGTCCAGGAGGGTGGTGTCGGATGCCTCCAGGTGACCGCCGGGCGGCAGCCAGCAGTCCAGGGCGAGGTGGCGGATGTGCAGGATCCGCCCGTCGGGGTCGGCGAGGATCGCGGCGGCGGTCGCGTGGCCGCGGAACTCCTTGCGGGTCGTGATGTCCGCGCCGTCGTCGAGCAGTTCCAGGGCCGGGGCGAGGCTCTGCTTGTCCTCGGGGTACGCGTCGAGGTAGTCGCCGATGACGGCGCGGATGTGGTCTGCCGTGATGGCCAAGTCGATCACCTGTTGACGTAGGAGAGCCGGATCGTCGCGACAGCGGCACGGTCGGCCGCAGAGACCTCATGCATACCGGGTGCGAGGTCTCCACGGGTGAGCTTTCCGATCCTGGCGAGCCTCTCGTCCTGGGCCAGGAGGACGAACGGCGAAGGCCGTTCTCTCATCGGTGCGGTTGGATCGTTCCTTCCCGCTCTTCGGGAGGTGGGGGTGCCAGGGTGCACCAGACGATCTTGCCGCCGGGGGTGGGGCGGTAGTAACCCCAGTCGGTGGCGAGGAGCTCGACGAGGTGCAGGCCGCGGCCGTTCTCGTCGTCGGGGCCGGGATCGCGGACGACCGGGGTGAGCGGGCTGGCGTCCCAGACGCGGAGTACAACGGTCTCGCCCATCCGGTAGACGTCCATCCAGATCTGGTCCGGGTCGGCGTGCGGGATCGCCTTGGCGGCCTCGGGGCACGCGGCGTGCGCGGTGATCGCGTTGGAGACCAGCTCGGAGACGATGAGCTGGGCGGTCTCGATCAGGTCGTCCCGGCGCCAGCTCTCCAGTACGCGCCGGACGTGGACCCGGGCGTAGTAGGGCGAGGTCGGGAAGAGGGAGAGTTTGAGGTACTGCGTGCTGCTGGCGACATCGGTCATTTTCCCTCGCTCCTGGTCAGTACGTCGGACATAGGACCGGCACCGTTCGCGCGGCCGGGGACGCCGCGCTCCCTCACGGGGGACGAGGGGGCACGGTGCCGGTCCTATGGGAGTACGGCCGGGGAGCGTCGCAGTTGTATCGCCGGTCGTACCGCTGAGGCCGGGCGGGCACCCGATACGGGGTGGGCCGCACCGAGAGGGAAAATTGTCCGCCCGGCCGTCTGGGGAAATCCTTCGTTTTGCCTTCCGGCGGGAGCCCCGCCTGGAATGCTCACGGAGAGAGCATGCATCATCACTGTAAGTAAATGCAATGCAGGTTCTTACACTGCCCGCATAGTCCAGAAAGGTGCTGAAGATGCAGGAGAAAGATGAGTTGGGAGCGGTTACACCCCTGCCACGCACCAAGCGTCAACCGCCGACGGTACGTCTACGGCGCCTGGCAGCCGAGCTACGCCGCCTCCGCCAGGAAGCCGGACTCTCCCAGGCCGAGGTGACCGAGAAGACCGACGTCAACCTCGCTACGCTCCACCGAATCGAAACGGCCAAGACCAAACCGCAGCTCCGAACACTCAACACCCTGCTCGACGCCTACGGCGTCACCGGCAGCCAACGCACCGACCTGGTGGCGCTGCAGAAGGAAGCGAAGCAGCGCGGATGGCTGCACGGCCTCGAAGCAAATCTTCCCGACAAGTACAGCGCCTACATCGGCTTGGAGGCCGAGGCCCAGCAGGCCATCAACTACGAGTCGCTGTTCATCCCTGGCCTGCTGCAAACCGAGGACTACGCGCAGGCGGTGATCCAAGGCGTGCTACCAACCGCCCCCGAAGCAGAGGTCGACAGCTTCGTCACCGCCAGAATGCAGCGCCAGGCTCTTCTTGAGCACGAGGCACCCCTGCGACTTTGGGCGATCATCGACCAGGCCGCCCTGCACCGAACCGTCGGCAGTGACGCCATCATGCGCGCCCAGCTCACACACCTTCTCCAGCAAGCCCAGCGCCCGCACATCACCGTCCAGGTCATCCCGTTCTCCGCCGGAGCCCACCCCGGAATGCCCGGCAGCTTCATCGTCTTGAAGTTCGACGCTGAGGGCTCCGACGTAATTCACATTGACAGCATGGCCGGCGATCTGTTCTTTGAAAAAGAGGCCGATATCCGACAGTACAACCACATCTGTGAGCATCTTCGCGCGATAGCACTCAGCCCCACAGATACGGCAGCACTCCTCACATCTCTACGCGAAGATCGATAGAGGAAGGAAGCAAGATATGCAGAAGCCAGATCTATCTGGCGCAAGCTGGCGCAAGAGCAGCCTCAGCGGCAGCGGCCCGAGCTGCGTCGAGATGGCCTTCGTCGGCAACGACGTCGCCGTCCGCGACACCAAAGACCGCGACGGCGGCACCCTCATCTTCAGCCGTACCGAGTGGAACGCCTTCATCGGAGGCATCAAGAACGGCAACCTCGACACCCTCCCCTAACCCCCACCCACCGAGGACACAGAATGCGGAAACCTGACCTCTCCCAAGCACGCTGGCACAAGAGCAGCCTCAGCGGCGAAGGCGCAAGCTGTGTCGAGACGGCCTTCGTCGGCAACCACGTCGCCGTCCGCGACACCAAGAACCGCGACGGCGGCACCCTCGTCTTCCCCCGCATCCAGTGGACTACCTTCACTCAAGGCATCAAAAACGGCGACTTCGACATCATTTTCTAACCGCCCCGAAGACACCAAAACCGACAGGGCGCTCTCTGATCGCCCTGTCGGAAAACATCAAGGTCACATGGCAGCAGCCAACGGAAGAGCCGCTTTTTTGGAACGCTGACGCCGTTGCTGGAGCCACCACATGGTGGCTGGATGGACAAACGTCCAGCTTCGAACTCTTGGCCGAGCGAGTCCGTCTGATCCTCCTCGATTGAGGGGGGAACGCGAAGGCCGGGCGCCCGATTCCATCGGTAGTCCCGGCCTCACTTCCAACGCCCACCGGGGGCGCGGCACTCCCCAGCGTGCCTCACCAGCAGTGATCGGACAAGCGCTTTAAGGCATCTTCAGAGGCGCGGAGGCCAAGCGCCTGCCCCCCTGTCAGAACAGGTCCTCCTGGTCGGTGATCGCCTTGGGTTTGGGCTTGCTCCGGGTGCTCTTCTTGGCGGCCTTGTCGTGCAGGCCCTGGGCGACCTCTTCCGCATAGCGGGCGTGGTTGAGCTCCAGCAGCCGGTTCACCAGCTCCCGCTGTACGCCGGGACCGACCGTGTAGCGGATCTCCCGGCCCACACTGTGGTGATCGTGGTCGAGCTGGGGGATCAAGTCATCCCAGCCGTAGGCCCGGCAGACCGCCTCGTCAATGGCCTGGTGGATACGACGAAGCTCGGCGATGTCCTCGTCTTCGCACTTGGGGTCGTTGACCAGGTTGTAGGTCGCGGTGAGACCGGCTTGGCGGGAGAGCATGAGGTCACGGCGGAAGGTGTCGAGCCGATTGCCGAGGTTCCTCATCTCTTCTGTCAGCTCGGGGAGGGGCAGCGTCTCAAAGACATCTGAGGGGGTGTAGCGGAGATCCGCTTTCATCGACGACGCACGCGCACGCGCCCACCAGTTAGTGCGGTGCGCTCGACAGCAGCGCCAGCATCGCCGTGTCATCAGTCGCGAAGACACCAAGCATGTGCGAGAACACCTGCCCAGTCGGCACCATCACCGGCATCACAACCTTGCTTACTAGCGTGATCACGACCACCTGCCGTAATCCCGCGATAGCACCATAAAGTTCCGGTCGCGCGCGCTCAAACAGCCACCATCGATCACGTGCCGTCTTGCTGTATTTGTTCGCGTCGCGCTCAGGTTTCACCTTCTCCAGAACCTGGGCATACGTTTCAGCCGCACCCTTTTCCCAATCCCGAAAATTGATGACCCAGCGACTTCCTGAGGTGTCCGGACGAGAGTTCAGATCCTGCCCATTGAGATAGGGGAAAAGAACCTCTCTGTTGCGGGGGTCCCTCTCGATCATCGCTCGCGCGGCGTCAGGTTCCATCGTGAAGCCAAGGCCAAGGATGTTTGAGCCCTGGAACGACCTCCCCGTATTCGCCAGCAGTCGGCGGGGGTTGCCCGTCACCCGGGACATGGGGTCAAGCGAAGGTGTGATCGCCGGGACCTCAACCCCATCTGCGAAACGTTTGGCACCGGCACCGGCACCGGGCTGAACCCGACTGCTCCACACCACGCAGTATTCAAGCACCGCGCTCCTCGACGGCCACGGCTTGCTCTTCACCGCCTGCCTGATGGCCACCCCGCCCTGTACAAGCTGGTCGAGTCCTACCTCACGGGTGTCCCCCTGAGCGAGCGTGTTGGTCGCGATAAGCCCGGCCTGCCCGCCCTTGTTCAGCAGGTCATGAGCCCGAAGCAGAAAATAGGCGACCAGGTCGGCGCTTCCCCGAGCCCCACGGCCTATCGCCTCGACCAAATACTCCCGATAGGCGACCCCCATCGTCCCGGTGAGCTTCTGACCTCCCAGAAAAGGCGGGTTCCCGATGATCGCGTCAAAGCCGGGGCCATCCGCTTTCGGCTGACGCAGGGACTCCCCGTTTTCTGAGATCTCAGTGACATGGCTCGCGAAGACCTCGGGAAAGGCCAACGGCCAGTGAATCGGGTGGCGGTCAAAGGAGCCGTGAACCTGGTCGGTGGCGAGCCATCTGCGGCGCTGTTCACGGGCGACCAGCTCGGCCCTGTCCGCTTTCTTGCTCACCGCGTCGGCCAGTTCGGCGGCCCCGAGCGAGGCGACGTCGTCGACCTCGCCGACCACCCAGCGCTGGCCGCGGACCTCCACCAGGGCTCCGATGGTCGGCCGTTCCTCTGTCGCGCTCAGGGGGGCGCGCTCGTCACCATTCACTCCTCGCCGACGGGCTCCCTCGCCGTTCCCGCGCTCGGGCCGTCGTTCCGTGATCGAGGAGATGTGATCATCGGGGGAGGGGTTACCGGTCGGGGGACGGCGGGGGTAAAGGACCTGCAAAGTCGATCGCCCTGGGACCGTTCCGTCAAGGGCGCGAACTGGACTGTACGCCATACATGTGCTGCATGTCCACATAAAAAATATCAGTGCGCTTAGTTCACATGCAGGCAGAAGCGGTCTAATATTCAACAGTGTGACGCGGCGCACCCTTGATCGGGTTACCGGCCGAGCGCCGCTTCTCGCCCTGCCGACCCTGCCCTCGGAGAGTTCGGCGACCCGCACCAACGGCGAACCCGACCGGGAGCGCCAAACGACAGAGGCACCCCGCCACCAACACAGGGTGACCATCACCGGGCGGATCCGCCTGGTCGTCGACTGGTCGGACAGGCGTCCGAATTTTGTTCGCCGGCCACGGGCCGCGCGCACACCGAATCGCATTCTGTCCCGTGCGGTCCAACCCTCTCTCCCAGATGACCGCATTTTATTGCTAAACACGGAATTCAACGGCACGTGACCATACGATATAGGACCGGCAACACAGAAGGCGAAGGTGCCGACAGTGCAGCGATGCACCAAGAAGGGCCGACATAACCACCACACTGCACCTTTGGGTTATATCGGGACACAAAAAGCATTTAACGACATCGACCTGGTCGTGGCGGAGATCGCGGCTAGGGTCACCGTGGAAGATCTCCTGTCCAGTTCCGCCAGGTATCCTCCGGATTTGCGCAAGAAAATGCTGCGCCATGTGGGGCTGTCTGATATGCGGTCGATCAGCAAATCAGCGGCGACCAACCTTGTGCACATACTCCGGGGTAACGACAGGAGGCGGAGCACCTCGCTCATCCACGTCCTCAGCCTGCCCTTCCTGTATGGATTCGAGAACCACGACGAGCTCACCGCGGACGCCTGCGCGAGATTGCTGCGGCCGGGTTCCATGGCCGAGACGTTGTCCTCGGCGCTTTCCTTCGCCGAGGCACTGGCGAACATGAGGGACCTCACCGACAACTTCGCCGATCTCGTCGTCGCGCACATCTGCCGGTATGACGTTCCGCTGTCTCCGTTGGCACTCGCCCTGCTCGTCCCCTCCGCCGAGCGCATGGGCTCGAATGTCGCCGAAGAGATTCACGCCGCCTGGCAGGAGTTGCGCTCCCTGCATTCCGATCTTCCGGAAACACCGATCTCGCTGTCCGAACTTCGCAAGGCCATCTGGGCCCTCCCCTCGGGGACAGTCGAGGATCCGGATCCCGCCGCGATCGAAGCGCCCGACCACTACGAGCCCGAAGAGTTCGAGTTGACCACAGAACACGAAGAATCCGCGACACGTGAGACGCCCTCCGCCGCCGAGGACTCCATCGAGGCGTTACAGGAAGAGATGAGCCGTCTTCGCCAGACGCTGCTGAGGGCCGCCGAGGCCGCCGGAAACGTGCAGCGAGCATGCGCGGACGCACGCCGGCCCCTTGACCGCGACCTCGAAGTGATAGCGCGGAGCGTCACCGGCTTCGACGGACTGCGGGACAGGCTCGCGTCGGCGGCCAACTCCACGATCACCGACGACGGCACGGTGGCCGCCCTTCAGCAGACCCTCGACCATGTCGTGGCGGCGAGTTCCCAGCGTCGCCGAATACTCGCGCTGGCTCATATCGAGGGCCCGGCCGGCCTCGAAAAACCGCTGGAGGAGATTCGTGGGGCCTCACTTGACGGGTCTCCGATCCTGGCGACACTCGTGGAGCTCATCGATCTCGCGGGCGATCCGAATGCTTTCCTCCGTACGGTCGAGTTGCAGGACAAGTTCAGGGAGGAGGCGCCGACCGGCTGGGCCCTCGTGGCCGCGGCCGCGGCGCAGGGTCTCCTGGTGGTTCCCGAGCGGCCGGACATCGCCTCGCGCCCTCCGGCCGGGAGCGAGTTCTCCGAAGAGGACGAGCCCGATGAGGACGACGGAGGAACGGCCCCCGCGACGGATGAGCCAACGACGCCGCCGACGCCTCAGGAAGTCACCCCGGAAGATCAGGATGATCTGGCCGACCTGGACGCCTTTCTGGAGGCCAACCTGACGCAGCCGGAGGAGACGTCGCCACGGAAACCCAATGTCGCGGGAGCCGTTCCCCTCGCCCCCGTTGCCTCCGCGGCCGAAATCGCCGCCGTGGAGGTCGGCCCAGAGGAACAGGAGCGGCCAGAGAGGACATTGGCCGATCCCGTCCCCGTCTCGCAGCCGTCCACCGACCATGTGCAGGACCTTCCCCCGGAGTTGGTGGCGGCAGAGGCCAAGGCGATCCGCGCCGAACAGCTGGGCCTGGCGGCCTGGCTCCGGGCGGCAGCGGGCCGTCCCAGCGCCGAGATCAACGTGCGGCGGTGTGCCGCCATGGCCGCCGAGATGAGCGAGTTCGCCGGACGGCTGTCGGCGGCATTCACCGAATCGGCCGCGGAAGTGACGTCAAAGGCACTCGGCGATGACACCGCCGGACAATTGCTCGGCTGGGCGGCGGCGATGCGCGCCGGTCTGGTCCATCCCACGCCGGAGACCGCCCGGCTGCTTGAGGACCTCTCCCCCGTGGTCTCCAATTTCCCGGCACTGACCGCGTACGGAGACGCCTTCGCCAAGGTGGTTCAGGACGGCGCCTATCTCGTACCGGGGCTGTCCGGAAGAATGCGGAACACCTCACAGGCCGAGAGCAGCCAAAAACACGCCTCCTCGGTCGCGGCGAAGCTCCTTGAGGACGGCCCGTCCCGGACGATCAAATTCCAACGTGCCACCGAGGTGTGGAAGTCCCTGCTTCAGGAAAGCTCACCGCTGGGTAGCATTCTCACCATCGCGGCCCACAACGACACCTCTCAGGCGCGAAAAGCGGGCCTTGAACTCAAAAAACTCCGCGCCGCTCAGGTGATCGACCGGATGATCGACACCGAGGCCAAGAAACAGACTTCGAACCGTGGGAGCAACCGCATCCACTCCGGCGCGCGGATCAAGTTGGTAGAGAAGGTCAACAAGGCCCTGGACAGCGTGGCGGCCTGGGTGACAGCCGTCCGCGAGGTGGAGGCGCTACGCACCGACACCTCCGGCGTCCCCTCGGTTGTCGGAAAACTGAACGACCTGCGCACGGTGGTCAATCACGACAGGGCTCGCGCCGAGGAAGAGCTCACGAGGCTCGCCGCCTCGGCGGAACCACTGGCCGCCGCCGCCGTGGCCGCCGCGACGCTGATTCACGACACCCTGTCCCTGCTCGACGGAAGCTCTCCACCGGAGTCCGAACCCGCGATCGCCAACGTGCTCAACGGCGATCTCCTGTTCTCCCCCGAGATCAGGGTCGACGCCGACACGTTGACCCCGTACGCCCCTCCTTCCCTGAGCCGGCTCCTCCCCCTGTGCGGTGAGGACGGCCGGGACTGGCGGGCTGCCTTCACCGCACGTGCCGATCTCGGCGACCACGAGGGCACCCGGGCCATCCTCTCCGTCCTGACGCACCAGGACCACGCACTCGCGGCGGAACTCCGGCAACGCAGGGAGAAACTCGTTGATTCGGCTCGGCATGCGCGCAACGACCGGATCGAGGAGATTCACGATCAGGTCGCCGAATGGCGTCGTGACGGTGTGCTCCCCGAGGTCGTCGCCACCCGCTTCTCCGGAACGCTCCAGACACTCGCCGGTGACGAGCGGGACGATTTCGGTGTCATCTCCGGCGCTCTCGACCGGCTGAAGCAGGAGGCCATCGGGATCCGCGACGCCAGGATCACCGCGGAGCTGGAGCAACTGACGGACCTCGGCGCCGAGAACTCCGACGTCGCCGCGGCCCAGGAGCGGATCAGATCCTTCATCGAAGCCGGTGACCTGACCACGGCCCAGGAGTTCACGGCACAGGCACAGGCTGGAAAGCAGTTGCCCGAACTCTCTGATGCCGTCGATCACCTCGACCGCTTCTTTCCACGTTTTCCCAAAGCCTTCGAGGACACCTCCTCCCGCTCGACGGGGCGACAGCGGAGACCGGAGAGCGCCGACTGGTTCCAGAAACTCAAGGACGCACTCAAGTTCGGAAACGATATCGCCGATCCCCGGCTCAGCGGCATCCTGGCGCAGACCGGACTGTCGATCTCCGACATGCCGAGAGGGCGGCACGGAGTATCCGAATACGGACTTCGGAACTGGCAGGCCATGGCGCAGGGACCGAAGGGTGCGGGAAATCTGAGATCCGCCATCGCGGCCGTGCTGCAGATGATCGGTCTGGAGGGAGAGCAGGATGCCGATCCCAGCGAGGAGCAGAATCGCATCTGGGTCACCCTGAACCAGGTGCGCACGATCGGCGACGCCCTGCTGCCTTCCTTCGGGTCCAGAATGAGCCCGTCAGGCGACCGCCTCCGGCTGCTCCTTGTCTGGAAGTCCCCCGGTCCACAACAGGTCATCGAATGGTTGAAGGACCAGCCGGAGGGCCAGACCGTCCTGGTCTTCTATTTCGGAGTCCTCACGGTGGAGCAGCGGCGTCAGCTGGCCGCGGCCGGTCGCAAGCGCCCCACCCCCGTGGCGGCCGTCGTCGATCACGCCGCGATCTGCTACCTCGCCTGCCTGCCCGAGGCCAACTGGACCTCGACGGTGAGCCTGCTCGCGCCGTTCAGCTCCGCCAACCCGTACGCGCCCACGGGCGACGTGCCGGAAGAGATGTTCTATGGACGCTCGGACCAGCTGCAGGAGGTCACCAGCCGGACGGGGTCCTCGTTCGTCTACGGCGGCAGGCAGCTCGGGAAGTCCGCGCTGCTTCGCAAGGCCGAGCGGCACATCCAGAAGACCGACAAGGATCGAAAGATCATTTTTGAGATCATCCAGGACATCGGGCGGGTGGCGCCGGTCGAGTCGCTCTGGCCCATGCTCGCCAGGAAACTCTCCGCGGCCGAGATTCTTCCCGAGTCGGCGAGAACCCTCTCTGACGCGAAGGAAATCTGCCGCGGCGTGGAGAAGTGGATCAAGAACGACCACACGCGGCAACTGCTGATCCTGCTGGATGAGGCCGACGAGTTCCTCAACGAGGATGCCCGCCGCGCGTCGTTCAGCAATGTCATCGCCCTGCGTAACCTGATGAACGAGACCGACCACAGGGTAAAGGTCGTCTTCGCCGGCCTGCACCAGACCGCTCGCTTCGAGAGCCTGCCGAACCAGCCACTGGCACATCTCGGAACACCCATCGCGATCGGACCGCTCGATCCGCAGGACGCGTTCAATCTGCTGACCAGGCCGTTGGCCGCGCTCGGCCTACGTTTCCCCCCCACCCTCGCCTCTCGGGTGATCGCCGAGGCCAACAACGCGCCTGCCCTGATCCAGCTCTTCGCGGAGTCCTTACTGACCCGCCTGCGACGGCTTCCCGCCCTGCAGACGGCACTGCCCTACGAGATCACTCGTGAGGATGTGGACGCCGTCTGGCGGGACAAAAAGCTGGCCCGAGGGTTCCGTGATCGCTTCGAGTGGACCCTCAACCTGGACAAGCGTTACAAGGTCATCGCCTACGCCGTGGCGTTCAACTCTCTCGACGCGGGAACCGACGCCACGATGACGGCGGGCGAGTTGCGAGCCGCCTGCCAGGAATGGTGGCCGCAGGGATTCAAGGACTCATCCAGCGACGGTTTCCGCGGGCTCCTCGAAGAGTGTGTCAACCTCGGCGTTCTCGCCGCCGACCGGGAGCGTTACCGGCTGCGCACTCCGCACATCCTCAACCTGCTCGGCGGTGCCGACGAGGTCGTGGCGGTCCTGGAACAGGCTGAGAGTTTCGAGCAGGCCGACTCGTTCGACGCCCAGTCTTACCGTGCCGCCTACCTGGGGCGGCGTGAGCGATCGCCGCTGACCGGTAGCCAGGTCTCCTGGCTGCTACGCCGGCAGAACATGCTCCATCTGATCACCGGCTCGAAGGCACTGCAGATCGACCGAGTGGCCGTCGCGCTCCAGGAGGAGGCCAGACGGCACGGCCAGGCACAGGTGTGGCGGGTCGGCGAAAGCGGTCTCACCTTCGACGGGGCGGTGCAGCGGGCCAGTAGCGGTTTGGGCCACAAAATCATCATCACCGATCTTTCGGGCTTTTCGCTCACCAAAGTGACCGATATCGTACGAACGGCCTCCCGCGCGGTCTCTCTGTCCAGCGGCGGCACCCTTGCCATCGTCATGATTGCCCCTCCGGAGCACGCCCTTCAGTGGCTGACGATCGGCCGAGGAACGGACACGGCCGGAGACGGCACCGATGACCTGGCCGGCGCGGCCAACCTCGTGGAATTGCAGCCGTTCAACCGGCCCGGCGTACGGCAGTGGATGTACGAGGAAGGACTGGGTTTTCAGGACGAGGCCAGTCAAGGAGCCCTGTTGCGCGTCACCGGCGGATGGCCGGTCCTGATCAGCAAGGTGATCCAGGAGCTGAGCAGGCCCGACACCGATCGTGAGCACGCCCTGGAGTCCTGCCGGACGCACCTGAACCGGGCACCGGGTGAGTTCGTGAGGGCCACGGGGGTCCTCTCCAGCAGGGCGCTGAGCGCTGCGTGGAATGAACTCGTACGGCAGACAGAGATCACCGACGATCCGGAGACAATCGCGGGCTTTCTCGCCCTGGCAGGAGCGGACGAGGACGGGCACCCACTCTCCGAGGCTCTCTTGCGACAGGAACACTACGCCTCCACCATGGATCTGGTCGAGGTGCTTCGTACCCTGGGCGCGCTCGTGCTCCGCGCCGATGGCAAGCTCGAACGCGAACCCGTCCTCATGCAGGCGACCCGGCGGATGGGGCAATCACAATGACGTCGGATCCACTGCTGCCGATACTCCGCGCAGCGGCCGAGGTGTTCCTCTCCCGCCCGGCTCTGGCCGGGCGGGAACACGAACACGACACCGATCGATTCGTCACCGCCCGGCGGCAGATGCTCATCGATGCGCTGCTCAGGTTCCCTGAGCTTCGTGCCCGCCTCCGCGGGGATTCACGGATCCCCCGCGACCAATCGGAGTCAGGCGTTCTCGCGGTGCTGCTTTCATCGGCCGATGACGATGTCGTCCGGACGGGGCTCCGGCTGGCAGAACGGCTGGACAAGATGAGCCACCTCCAGCAGACCCGGCTGCGGCGACACCAGAAGAAGATCGACGAATTACGGGTCCGGCTGGAGCGGGCCAACGGCCGGAACGAGCATGCGGTCGCGGAACTCCGGAGCACCAGAGCCGCCCTCGGAGACGCCGAGAAGCGTGCCGAGGAACTGGGCGTCCAGGTGTCCGCTCTCCAGCGCCGTCTCCGTGATCCGCATACGACCGCGGCCAGTCTCCTCGCCGCCTTGCAGCAGCCACCCGACATCTCCGAGCGCGGACCAGAAAGCCGGGATCCGCGTAATCGCCAGACCTCCACCACTCCTCCTGTTCCGCTCGTCGCGCTCGCGGCGAAGGCTGCGGGCATCGAGTCCGAAACGCTTGTCGCAGCACTCCAGGCGATCGTGGCTCCTCCGGACAGCGCGCCGGAGCCCCGGGTGACCGTCACCCGGGAACTTCATCTGCGCGTCCTGCCCCTCGGGGGCGCCACCGAGATCGGTGGCTCGTGCGTGCTCATCGAAGCCGGTGGCACCCGTCTGCTGGTCGACGCCGGGTTGCGTCCCGGTGATCCGGCTCAGCCACCACGTGACATCGATCAGGCTCTGAGCGGACCGATCGACGCCGTGGTGGTCACCCACGCGCACACGGACCACTGCGGGTATGTCCCCGCGCTGGTCGAGCGGATGCCACGGCTGCGAGTGATCGCCACCCCGGCGACCGTACAGTTGATGCCCGCCATGTGGGCCGACTCCGCGAAGCTGATGGGCCGGCGGCAGCGTACCTACAGCAGTTGGGGGGTGAGTGGCGAGGCCCTCTACCAGCGCGATGCCGTTGAGGCCGCAGCCCAGCGCTGCGAAGAAGTCCCGTACGGCGTACGACGCCGGATCGGAGACATCACGCTTGAACTTTTCCCGGCAGGCCACATCCTTGGGGCTGCCGGAGTCGTCGTTCAAGCCGGTGACCAGCGCGTCGTCATCACCGGCGACATCTCCGGGTTCCGCCAGGAGACCGTGGACGGCTACGAGATCCCGGACGTGGCACGCGAGGCGGACCTGCTCGTGATGGAGTCCACCTGCTGCGGCGAGATCCACGACGCGCGGGAGACCCGCGTCACCGACCTGGTCCGGGCCGTCGAGGAGGTCTACTCGGCGGGGGGACGGGTCCTCATTCCCGCCTTCGCGCTCGGCCGCGCCCAGGAACTCGCGCTGATCATGCGAGACAGGCTGTCCCATGTGCCGGTGTTGCTCGACGGGATGGCCGCGGACGTCACCTCCTCTTTCGAATCCATCACCGCCGACCGCGGCTCCCCGCTGCGCATCCTCGGCGAGAACGTGGCACGGGCCAACCGCCCCGACGACCTCGACACGTTCACCTCCGGAGTGGTGATCACCACGTCGGGCATGCTCACCGGGGGACCGGCCGTACAGTGGGCGGCCCGCATCCTGCCCGAGGCCAACAGCGCGCTGTTCCTCTCCGGCTACCAGGACGAGGAGTCCGGCGGTGCCAGACTGCTCAGACTCGCCGAGGGGGGCGCCTCGTATCTGCCCATTGACGACCACGGCGTGGAGAGAAGGATTCCCCTCAGGGCCCGTGTCGAGATGATGCGCCTGTCGGCACACGCCGACAGGCGGGGCCTGCTCGAAATCGCCGACGAGGTCGCGGCCAAGGAGGTGATGCTGGTGCACGGCATCCCGCCACGACAGCGTGACTTCGCCGACATCCTGCGGATACGCCACCACCACACGGCACCGGCCGGCCCCTGGCGCGAAGGAGGATCGGTCTGACCACGGGTTGTTCTTCTATGGCCGGGCCCTGGAGGAACCGCACGAGGCGGGAGTCTAGGTCGCGACCAGTGGGTGCTGTCACAGGGTGCGGTCGACTGGCAACGCCGCACCATGAGCGGCTCCTCGGCAACGACCCAACGGGCTCACGTTCAACACCGCGCTACCGCGCGAACTCGCCGTCGAGACACTGGCCGCCCGCCTGGCCGACTTCTCCGCCGCGGCCTCCGTGCTCGGCGAGCCCACACGTCTTCTGGTCCGGTGATGAGGGAGGGACCCATGATGGTCGCGCAGCGCTACGAGTTGCGGCAGCCGATAGGCCGGGGCGGTATGGGGGAGATCTGGCAGGGCGTCGACCTTCACCTGAACCGCAAGGTCGCCGTGAAGCGGGTCCGGCGCGACAGGGTCACCGAGGAGGCCATCCGGCGGTTCAGGCGCGAGGCGCGGATCATGGCCCTGCTCCGTCATCCCGGTGTGCCCGCCGTCCATGACTTCGGGCAGGACGACTACGGGTTCTTCCTGGTGATGGAGTTCGTCGACGGATGGCCCGTCACGCACGTGCTCGACGCGCACGAGAGGCTTCCCCTCTCGTGGACCGCCCTGATCGGCGCGCAGCTGTGTGCCGTGCTGTCGGCCGCCCACGCCCGCTCGCTCGTGCACCGGGACCTGAAGCCGGGCAATCTCATGCTGTGCCGCGATGCGACCCTTGTCGTCCTGGACTTCGGGGTCGCGACAGTCCAGGGGTCTCCTGACTTCTCGGTGATCACCGGGACGATGGGTGCTCCGGGAACCGAGATGTACATGGCTCCCGAGCAGTTTCGTGAGGGGACGACCAGCGCGCTGACCGACCTGTACTCGGTGGGCTGCATCCTCTACGAGATGCTCACCGGCCGTCGGGTCGTTCATCCGGCAGGCTTCGTCACCGAGACGAGCGGACATTTCAGCACTCCTTCGGCATCGCTGGGAGCCGCGGCGCCGAAGGAGTTCGGCGAGCTGGTGATGGCATTGCTGGAGAAAGCCCCTGAGCGGCGTCCACAACGCGCCGACGAGGTCTTCCACCGTCTCCTGCCGTTCGTACGCGACCTGCCTCCGCTGCCCGGTGTCGTCGATCGGGCGACAAAGCCGATCCACCTGTACGCCGAGGCGCTGTCCAGGGTCAGCTGGTGACCAGCGTCATCGCCTCGGCGGCCGTCGGCCGACCTCCAGGATCCTTGGCGAGGCAGGCGGCGAGCGGAGCCTGGAGCGCCGTCGGCAGCACGGACAGATCCGGGTGATGAGTGATGATCTTCCGGTAGACGAGAGGCGTGGAGCCGGCGTCGAAGGCGTGCCTGCCCGTGGCGCCGAAGAGCATGGTCGCGGCCCAGCTGAAGACGTCGGAGGCCGGACCGACGTGCTCGCCGGAGATCTGCTCGGGAGACATGTAGGCCATGGTGCCCTTGAGGACACCCGAGGTCATCGTGACCTGGTCCAACGCTCTCGCGATCCCGAAGTCGATCACTCGGGGGCCGTCGGGGCCGAGCAGGACGTTGGCCGGTTTGAAATCCCGGTGCACGATGCCCGCGGCGTGAATGCCCGCGAGCGCCCCGGCCGTCCCGATGGCGAGCCGGGTCAGACTGTCGCCGTCCCTCGGTCCTTCCCTCCGCACCAGCCGTTCCAGTGAAGGGCCGGGCACGTACTCGCTCACGATGTAGGCCACGTCCCCCATCACGCCGACGTCGATCACCTTCGCCGTGGCGAAAGGACGCACCCGCTGCGCCATCGCGGCCTCCCTGACGAAGCTCTCTCGTTCGGCCGCGCCACCGATGATCCGGCTGTGCAGCACCTTGACCGCCACCCGCAGCCCGCCAGGGCCGTACGCGAGGTAGACCGCGCCCTGTCCTCCTGCACCGATCTTCCGGTCCAGTCGGTACGGCCCGATCTCCCCGAAGGGAAGGGAGCCGGACGCGGTGTTCGCCGGATACCGGGGGGACGGGGAGAAGGGGGAGATCGAGACGGGAGGAGATGACGGAGGTGGGGCCGGGGCCGGGCTCGGGTACGCCTGGTAGGCCCGAGAGGCGGGAGCCTGGTACGGCGAGGTCGGCGGTGGGGTCGGGTGAGCCCGGTAAGGGGAGGTCGGATGCGTCGGCGCCCGGTATCGAGGCGGAGGCATGGGGTTGTACTGCCAGTCCCCCGGAGGGGGATGGATCATCGACCGGCTTCGGAATGCGGATGACCGAAGCGCGAACGCATGCACCGTACCGCCCAGCCAGTTTACGACGATCATGATTCCCGTGATCACCTCGACCGGCGCCTCCTTCGTCGCGGGGTCATTGTCGCTATAGATCCCGGAAATGACGACGAACGCGAGCAGAATCACACCGTAGACGCCGGTCGCGAATCCGGCGATCCGGCTTTTCAGCTGCACCGCGGCGTGTCCGATGATGAAGGGGGTCACGAATCCGGCGGTGTACAGCGGGGCCAATGCCCAGATCAGGCTGAGCGGGAAGTTCCACCAGGGTGGCCGAGCGGGAAGACGCCCATCGACATTGTGGTGATGGCGAGGTGCGGGGCCACCGGCTGAGAGCACGGAACGAATAATACGGACCCACCGCCGACACCGAGGAGAACAGCGATTACGGAACCTCCATTTCGGGAAACCTCCCGGACCGAATCCAAGCCCGGGGCCGGCTCTCGATCGTTATGACATCGGGCCGACGGGCGAAGACCGGAAGCCCGGTGGTCCCAGGCCCATCGAGCCTCGATCCGATCAGGGTGTGAACGAGGTCCACCGACAGCGATACACATCACTTGGACGAGTCACAGCTATTTTAGTTGTGCGCTGAGTTCACACATGATTCACTGGTATGGCACAGCACACCGCCATCGGAGAGCGAGACCCGCCATGCACGGAAACCCTCAGCAGCCGCAGTACGGCTACTCCCAGCTCCCTCCCCCGCCCGTGATCGTGCAGCGGAAGGGGGGCGGCTGCCTGCGCGCGTTCCTCGTCGGCGCCGCCGTGCTGGCCTGTCTGGTGGTGATCGGCGGCCTCCTCGGCGGAGGCGGCAAAAACGGTGAGGACTCCACGGGTTCGGCCGACACCACGGTCGCCGAGGCCGCCGCACCCGCGAAGAAGACCGAACCCAAGCAGGCCGGACTCGGCGACACCGTCATGGACGGCAAGTTCTCCTTCAAGGTCACCAAGGTCGAGAAGGGCGTCCAGCGAGTCGGCGGCGAATACCTCGGCTCCGACGCCCAGGGGCAGTACGTCCTGGTGCACGTCACCGTGAAGAACATCGGCGAGGAGTCCCAGCTGTTCAGTGACTCCTCACAGAAGCTCATCGACGCCCGGGGCAGGCAGTACGACACCGACTCCGGCGCCGCCGCCCTCGGGCTGAAGAATTCCAACGCCTTCCTCAACACCATCAACCCCGGCAACACGGTCAAGGGGATCCTGCTCTTCGACGTCCCCAAGAACTTCAAGATCAAGGCGATCGAACTCCACGACTCCGTCTTCTCCGACGGCGTCACCGTCGCCCTGAACGACTGACGACACACCCGCTGCCGGATGGCGACGCTCCGGCCGCTCTGGAACCCCGGGTCTCGAATCCCTCGGGAACCCGTCGAGCATCACCCCCTAATGTGAATTCCACGGGGATCCGGCCAGCGTCGATTGCCTGGGGTCGAATCATTCGGGGACCTGTCCGGGTTCGTCGACGACTCCCGCCGCGACCTCGGCGGTCGCGAAGACGCTCCCCTTCGAGAAGGCCACCTCGCCGTTGATGAGGTAGTCCCGCAGGTATTCCGTCCGCGAGCCGAGATAGTTGTAGGTCGTGCCGTCGAGGACGACATAGGAGCGTGCGACGACCTCGCCGTTCTCGTCGCGCTGCGTGCCGGAGCCCGGAGAGCCGGATTCGTAGGCGATGCCCATGCCCGACCTGCCCACCGCGTCGCGTACGCCGAGGTCCACCCGGACTCCGGGGATCCTGGCGAGGGCGCGGAAGATCGCGGCCTCCAGCTTGGGCGGCATGTACTCCTCCTGGCCGAGGTAGAGCGACAGCACTCGGAACGCCCGTGCGTCCGGGTGCTCGTGGAGACCGCGCTCCTCGACCGGCTTGTCCCTCCAGTGCAGGTCGCCCTTGACGTGGGCGAGCAGCTCGTCCGGGTCGGTGGGCAGCTTGGCCAGCCTGGCCGCGTACTGCCGGGGGGACAGGTCGTCGTCACCCGGGTCCGGCTCGATCGTCCGCCTCTGCATCGGGCGCGAGCCCAGCCGGGTCGCCTGCTCGGTGCCGTCGTAGCGGGTCCAGTACTCCTGCGTCTCGACCGCGCCGTCGGCGGGCTGCATGACGACGCTCTTGCGGTACAGCCACTGGTCGGGACGGGGCGAGGTGTCCTCGGGACGGCGCTTCTCGGCCGTCAGAGCCGCCTGCCGCAGCACGACCTGCGCGCTCACCGGCGTCACCTGCACGATGGCGGGCGGCGACACGACCGGCCGGCCGTCGTCGTTCACCACCACGACCACCGCCGCGATCGCCACGGCGGCCGTCATCGCCGCCGTCGTGACCATCGGCAGCGAGAGTACGGGACGGAACCGGCGGGGCCGCAGAGAACGCGCCCGCAGCGCGCGCAGGCGGTCGGCGTCGGGCTCGGGCGCGTCCGCCCGCAGCTCACTCAGCAGCTTCAGGTCATCCACGGCCGGTCTTCTCCTCCGAGTTGTTCGCGATATCCGAGACGGCGGACGGGTCGACCCCGCCCAGGGCATCGCGGGTCTTTCTCCTGGCACGGTGCAGGCGTGAGCGCACCGTGCCGATGGGCACGCCGAGCGCTCGCGCCGTCTCCTCGTAGCTGAAGTCCGCCCAGGCGATCATCAACAGCACCTCGCGATCCTTCGGCGACAGCGTGGCGAGCGCCCTCACCAGATCGCGCTGCGCCGCCGAGGCCGCCACCCGGGCCTCCACCCGGTCGGCGTAACTCTCGGCGACTTCGTCCACCCCGGTCCTGGCCAGCGAGAGGTACGCCCTGACCTCGGCACGGCGGTGCTTGCCGATGAGGTTGGCCGCGATGCCGTACAGCCAGGGACGGGCATTGGGGTAGTCGGTGTCGTAGCGTCCGAGCCGCCGGAAGGCGGTGAGGAACGTCTCGGAGACGATGTCGTCGGCCATCGAGTCCCCCAGGCGCCGCGTCACATAGCGATGCAGGGCGGGGGCGTGTCGGTCGAACAGCACCGAGAACGCGGCGGGATCACGCCGGGCACGCTTGATCACCTCCGCGTCGTCCGGATCCGTCTTCGTACCCAAGCGTGAACTCCGTTTCCTCGGTCCGGTCACTCTCTTTCACCCGGTGCCGTGAATCGAGTTCTCCACACCCGCGCTCGGTGCTCACCGCACGACGCCGTCCGCGTCCGCCACCGTCGGTCCGGCGCGATCTTCTCCGCGACGGACCGTTCCCTCCGCCGACATGCGCGCCGTATGCCAAAATGATCACTCTCCCGGAGGCGTGAATCGGTCCATCCGGATTACCGAAAAGGCAGTCAACGCCATCAGGAGAGGATGTCGGTTGTCCGTGACGGATCTGGAGCCCGCCTGCGAGCTTCGCGAGCTTGCCGATCACCCCCACCTGGCGGCCCGTCAGGACCAGCTACGTGATCTCGCGGACGCGGTCGCCGATCCCGAGATGGCCGGGCACTGGTGCGAGGTCGACCTGTTCGCCGCCTTCTCCCCCGACGACACCATCCTGGTGGACGGGGAACCGGCGGAGACCACGTCCTCGCCGAGGAGGCCGGGATGGCGACGTGGGCTCGGCGGCGCCGTCGGTCCCGCCCTCGTCTTCGTACCGATCTTCATCACCTGGCTCGGCCTGATGATGGCGACCGGCGCCTACGGCGACCTCCTCGCGGCCGGTGGCCTGGAGGCGGCCCGGCGGCCCTTCCTGGAGATGTGGCAGCAGGGCTTCGGCGGCAGGTTGCCCGCATTCTTCAAGTTCGACAACATCGCGCTCTGTACCCTCGCGGCCATCTTCTGCCTCATCTGCTGGACCGTGTTCGAGAACGTCACCCGGAACACCAGGGAGGACGCCTCGGAGCGGGAGCTGCGCGCCCTCCGCGTCCGGCTCCGCAGGGCGCTGACCGGGGCGAGCCTGGTGCTCGGACAGGTCCGCCTCTCCGCACCGGAGCGGTTCGGCTCCGAGCTCAGCAAGGCGGCGGCCGACATCGGCTTCGTCGGGACCACGGCGCGCAAGGTGCACACCGAGCTGGTCGAGGCGCTCACCCTCACCCTGGAGGCCACCCGTAAGACCACGGACGCACTGGCCGGTAGCGCGATCGACGTGCGCGACGCCGTCGAGCACCTGGGCGGGCACCTGGCAGCCGTCAACAGCACCTGTGACGACCTCGCCGCGGCGGTGGCCCGCTTCTCGGCCGTGATCGACACCGCGGGATCCACGGCCGGCCAGGCCGTCACCGACGTCGGGAACCAGTTGTCGACGACCATCTCCCGGACCACCCTCGACATGCGCCAGGCGTTCAACAACGAACTCGTACGATCCATCACGTCGGTCCAGGGCAGCGTCTCCGGCCTGAACCTCCGGATCGACGAGCTGGTCGGCGTGACGGCGAACATCGGCCACGCCGTCGACCGCGCGGCCATCTCGATCGATTCCGTCGGCTCGTCGACGGAGAAGGCGGTCGACCAGCTCGGCGCACGGGTCACCGACACCATCGCGGGCACGGCCAGAGAGCTTCACCGGACCTTCGAGGGCGCCGGTACGGAAATCCGGGAGGCGCTGGAGAGCTGGTCCGCCGTCGCCCGAACACACACCTCCCCGATCGACGCCGAAACCGGCACCGGCACCGATGGAACAGACGACAGCGGCGGCGACGAGCCGGACTCACAGCGGAAAGTCCGAACCTCGCAATGACCACCCGCAGAAGAACCTCCACCACGACCCTGTTGGCCGGCTGGCTCTTCGCCGACCTGCTGCTCGGACTCACGATCATCATGCTGGGCGCGCAGGCGCCGCCCTCCTCCCCCACCGACCTCGTGACGGACGGCACCCGGTTCCAACCGGACCCCCTCCAGTCCCCGCCCGACTCGACCCGGCCTCCGAGCGAAGAGCCACCGGCGGAAGGGCCTTTCGCCGAGAAGCCCCTGGAGGAGGCCTCGGGAAGAGAGCTCCGGACCGAAGATCCCAAGGAGGAGAAGGGCCCGGTCAAGAAGGAACCCGAAGAGAAGAGTCCTGCCCGGCCCGGCCCTTCGCCGTCCCCCTGCACCGGTCTCGTCGGAGGCGTCCGGGCGAAACCGGTCACGCTCTCGTTCCGGGTCACCCCCGGCGCCGGTGACGGCGTACTGGCCGCACAGGTCCGCCAGGAGTTACGCAGGCACCGGGACAGACTCGCCGGAC
Source organism: Streptosporangium sp. NPDC050284 (assembly GCF_044459525.1). NCBI lineage: Bacteria > Bacillati > Actinomycetota > Actinomycetes > Streptosporangiales > Streptosporangiaceae > Streptosporangium > Streptosporangium sp. NPDC050284. Next base: position 85,684 of record NZ_JBITIZ010000005.1, on the reverse strand, counting down.
GGCGCGTCGGCATGCTTCTCACCTTCGGCTCCGACGACGGTGCCAGGGGCGGCGTTCAGCTCGCCTCCAGGGTCAACGCGGCCATCCTCGAGGCGTACCCGGGCACCTTCGGCACGGCCGTGACCCGTGACTTCCACGACCTCTCCGCCCCGAGCGGGTCGATCTCCGCTGAGATCTACTTCGTGACCCACGGCTGCTCCCCCACGGCCCCGACGTCGTTCGACAAGTGAACGGGGTCCCCCATCGAGTGACGTGCGGGCCGGCGAACCAGCCCTTTTGGCTCCGTCATCCGGCGATCCGGACGCGCCGCACGGCCAGGTGGAACGCCGCTTCGGCAGGCTCAAGCAGCGGCGGGCCGTCGCGACCCGCTTCGACCGGCTCACCGGTCGCTACCCGGCAAGCGCTACTCGGTAGGGCGCCGCCATGGCATGCCTCATGCTCCGGCAGCGCCCTACCGAGCCCTGCCGAGCCATCAGACCTCCCTAGTAGCGGGGTTTGCGGCTCAGGGCGATGCCGGCCACCAGGAAGATGCCGCCGATCACCCCGGCGCCTATCGCTCCCGGAGTGTTGGCGGGGGTGCTGCTCGCCTGGAAGACGGCGGTGACGATGCCCATCACGCCGCTGATGTAGCAGAAAATCGTGATGAAGATCTTGACGTTGGTGCTCACTGGATTCCTTCGGTGGGGCGACGGCCGTCTGTGGGCGCGTCGGGGGCGGTACCGGCTGCGGTGAACCCGAGGAGCATCACCCAGGCGTTGGGGTCTGCGCGGAACCGGTTCCAGCGGTCGGCGGCGAGGGCGAACTCTCGAAGCGACAGCACACCGGCCGCGAGGAGCGGCTGCAGCCGTCCCGGGCCGAGGTGGGGGGCGAAGTCATCCGTCGGTCGGGTGTCGTTGGTCGTGGCGAACGGGCGAAGGGCGACCTCCGTGAAGCCGGTGTCACGTAACAGGCGGGTGAGACGGCGGCCGATCGTGCGGTCACCGCCGGCGGCCTGCTGGGTCGCCGCCATCTTGGCGTGGATCCCGGCGAGTTCCGGGTAGGTCGGGTCCGCCAGGCCCCAGCAGGAGGCGTCCACCTCGGTGACCAGGACGCGGCCACCCGGGCGGAGGATCCTGCGGGCTTCCGCGAGGGCCGGTGCGGGGTCGGGAAGATGCTGAAGGACGTACCTGAGGAGTACGTATCCCACACTCGCCGTTTCCAGCGGCAGGTCGGCGGCGTCGGCGACGATGAGTTCGGCACCGGCACCCTCGGCGTGGGCGAGCAGGTCGGGGTCGATGTCCACGGCGACGAGCGACAGGTCGGGCATGGCCCGGCGCAACCGCCTGGTGATCGCGCCAGACCCCGCGCCGACCTCGACGAGCGGGCCGTTCGACGCGGTCAGTCCCAGCTCGCGCAGCAGGCTCAGCTCCTCGTCGAACGAGAGCGCCGCCTGGGCCTCCAACCGTGCCAGCTCTCCTGCCATCCCACCCGCCGTGGTGGCGGCGGGGTTGTACGAACCGGCGTTCGGCGCCGAGGCTGCGGGGGTGGCGGGGGCTCGCCGGATGGGAACGGGCCGTGCGGTGTCGTGGCCGGTGACGGTCGCCGCCGGTGGCGGAGGGGTGTCGTGGCCGTTGTCGGTCGGATGAGCAGCGGTGGCCGGGGGCGGAGGGGTGGGGACGGTGGTCATCGGGGGCTCACGGTCATGCGCATGCCGTGCTTCGGCCGTAGCGTCACCAGCGCCTCCGGCTCCACCGGGAAGCCGGGTTCCAGCGTGAGCCGTACCGACTGGGCCAGCATCGCGAGGACCAGCGTCGCCTCGGTGAGCGCCAGGTGCCGGCCGATGCAGACACGCTCGCCGCCGCCGAACGGCAGGTACAGGTGGCTCGGCAGGTCGGCGCCGTCGAAGCGGTCGGGTACGTACGCATCCGGGCGGTCCCAGTAGCGAGGGTCGCGGTGCAGGACCCACTGGCTGACGCACACCAGCGTGCCGGGCGCCACCGGATGGCCGTCGAGCTCGTCGTGACCGGTCGCGCGGCGGGAGATCAGCCAGACCGGGGGGTACAGGCGCATCGCCTCCTGCACGGCCCGGCCGCACAGTGGCAGGTCGAGCAGGTCCGCGGCCGTGGGCCGGCGTCCGCCCAGGACGTGGTCGACCTCGGCGCGGATCCGTTCCGCCTCCTCGGGATGGCGGTCCAGGAGGTAGAGGGTCCAGGTCAGGGCCTTGGCGGTGGTCTCGTGGCCCGCCATGATCAGGGTCAGCACCTGGTCGCGCAGGTCGGTGTCGGACAGGGAGCCGAGCATGGTGTCGAGCAGGGTGCCGACGGCCTGGGGATCCTGGGGAGAGGCGCGGCGGGCGGCGATCACCGTACGGGTGATCATGTCAAGGAGGGCGCGGGCGCGTACGTAGCCCTGCCGCCTGCGGACGGTGTCGGCGGGATCGGGATCGGGGTCGGGTACGTAGTGGCCGATGAAGCGGTTGACGTCGTCCACCGCCCGGCCGAACCCGTCGCCCGTCCCGCCGAGGTCCACGTCGAGCACCGCGCGGGTCAGGATCGACAGGGTGAGCGAGGTGAGCTGGTGGTCGATCGGCTGGGGGGCGCCGGTCTCGGCGGGGCCGCGCCAGCGTTCCAGCAGGGCGGCGGTCTCGTCGGTGATGATCTCGTCGAAGGAGGCGACCGCGCCCCGGCGGAAGGCGGGGGCGCACAGCCGGCGCTGACGTGACCATTCCGCGCCGGTGCTGGTGAGCAGGCCGTTTCCGAGCAGCGGGCGCAGCATGTGGTCGTCCGGCGTGTTCTTCTTCGTGTAGTTGCCGACGTTGTCCTTGAGGATGTGCCGGGCGAGATCCGGGCGGTGCGCCATGAGGACGGTCTCGCCGTTCGCGTGGTGAGCGGTGACGTCGCCGTACCGGCGGGCCAGGCCGGTCACGAACCCCAGCGGGTCGCTGCGCATGCGTCCCATGTCCACGGGGCTGGACGGGCCGGGGGGAAACCGCGTGCCTGTGGTGGTCACCGACGCCTCCGTTCAACGTACTTAAGTATCCGCATTACGTATTCACGGGTGCCGGATATACGTATTGAGTATTGTTGATGATTCCATCCGTACTGTGGGATGCTGCTAATGTAACACCGCACAGAAGAAGGTATCAATACTTACATGAATGGCACATAAGTTAAGTCTTGGTAAGCGCCGCCCGACATGCGACAGTCCATTTCAGTTGCCGACGCAGAAAGCAGCGGCAAACACCCGAGAGGGAGAATCGCATGGCTCTCGAACCGCAGGAGCGCGCGGAGTTCATCAACGCCTACACCCGTACGCTCATCACCGCCTGGTCGGATGAGGAGTACGCGGCCCGGCTGAACGCGAACCCGCGTGCCGCGCTGGCCGAGTCCGGGCTGGTCGTCCCGGAGGACGCCGAGATCGTCATCGTGCGGCACATCCCCGAGGGGCACGAGGAGGGCAACCTGGACGTCCAGGTGGGTCTGTGGGAGGTGGGCCTGGCGACCGGGCAGTTCGAGTTCCACATCCCTGAGACGCCGGTGGTCGACGCCGCCGAGCTCAGCGAGGGGGACCTGTCCGACATCGCGGCCGGCGCCGCCGACGCGGCCGCCTGCTACTACTGCTGCTGCCCCTGCTGCTGCTGCACCTGATCTCCGGCGCAATTCCGGCATAATTTCCGGCGCCATTTTTAAAATCGCCATGCCGTTCCCGTCAACGTCTCCATCGGAGGAATAAGTCGATGGCTTCCGCCGCCGCGGAAAACGATCCGGTCGCCGTCACCGGCCTGAACAAGCGCTACGGAGAGCACACGGTGCTCACCGATCTGAGCCTGCGGGTGCACCCCGGTGAGGTGTTCGCCTTGCTCGGGCCGAACGGCGCGGGGAAGACCACGACCGTGGAAATTCTCACGGGAGTACGGCGGCGGAGCGGTGGAGACGTACAGGTCCTCGGCCAGGATCCGGCCAGGGACCGTCGGGAATGGCGAGCGCGTATCGGGGTGGTCGGCCAGTCCACCGGCTCCTACCCCGATCTCACCGTGGGTGAGGTGGCGAGACATTTCGCCGCCATGTACCCCAGGCCGCTGCCGCCCACGCAGGTGCTCGACATGGTCGGCCTGGGACAGTACGAGAAGAAGAAGACCACGGAACTCTCCGGCGGCCAGCAGCGCCGCCTGGACGTGGCGGTCGGCGTGATCGGCGACCCAGAGTTGATCTTCCTTGACGAGCCCACCACCGGGCTCGACCCGGTCGCCCGCCGCGAGGCGTGGGAGCTGGTGCGGTTCTTCTCCGGGCGCGGCTGCACGACGGTGCTGACGACCCACTATCTGGACGAGGCCGAGACGCTCGCCACCCGGGTGGGGGTGATCGCGGGCGGGCGCCTGGTGGCCTGCGGGCCGCCGGCCGAGCTGGGCGGGCGGGCAACGACCCCGGCCACCGTGTCGTTCCGGCGATCGGAGTCACTCGCCGGCCGGGAACTTCCCGACCTGCCCCGGGGGGCGGTGCTCGAACCGGGTCCGACGGGCGCGGGCGACCCGGTCACCGTTCTGACCTCGGAGCCGACCCAGCTGGTGAGCCTGCTGGGTGCCTGGGCCGAAACAGAGCTGCCCGAGCTGACCGTGCACCGGCTCACCCTGGAAGAGATCTACCTCAACCTCATCGACCGGCATCGCGAGCAGCCGGAGGAGAACACGTGAGCGTCATGGAATCCGTCCACGCGCCCGGTCGCGGTCTGCTGCCCGACCTGTGGCGGGCCAGTGCCGCCCGGTCGTCGGTCGAGCTGAAGTCGTTCTTCCGCAACAGGCAGTCGCTCGTCTTCACCCTGTTCTTCCCGGTGATCCTGCTGGTGGTGTTCGGCGCGATCTTCACCGGCAAGGTGCAGGGCACCGAGACCGACTTCCGGCAGGTCTTCATGGCGGGCATCGTCGCCGCCGGTGTGATGAGCACCGCCTTCTCCGGGCTCGCCATCAACATCGCGATCGAGCGGGACACCGGTCTCATCGGCAGGCTCGCGATGACGCCGATGCCCAAGGCCGCCTACTTCATCGGCAAGCTGGTGAAGGTCGTGGTGACCACCGTGGTGGAGATGGTGCTGCTGCTGGGCATCGCGGTGACCGCGTTCGGGCTGCCGCTGCCCAGCACCGCGCAGCGCTGGTTCACCCTCGCCTGGGTGCTGACGCTGGGCACCGTCACGTGCGCGCTCACCGGGATCGCCTACAGTGCGGCGATCCCGAACAGCCGCTCGGCCGCGGCGATCGTGACGCCGGTGTTCATGGTGCTGCAGTTCATCTCCGGAGTCTTCTACCCCTTCCACCAGCTTCCCGCGTGGATGCAGAACACGGCCGCGCTGTTCCCGGTGAAGTGGATGGCGCAGGGGTTCCGTTCGGTGTTCCTGCCGGACAGCTTCACGGTCGTGGAGCCGGCGGGCAGCTGGGAGCTCGGCCGCATCGCGCTCGTCCTCGGGCTGTGGGCGGCCGGCGGCCTGCTGCTCACCGCGTTGACGTTCGGCTGGCGCACCGCGCGTGCGCGGTGATCCGTCCAGGTGGGGACGCGTTCAGGTGGGGACGCGTCCCGGCGGGTGATCACGTCAAGGCAGGTGATTCGTCCAGACAAGGTGGTTCGTCCAGGTGAGTGATCCCATCCAGGCGGTGGCTCGTCCAGGTGGGGGATCCCGTCCAGGTGCTTGACCGGGCAGGCCGTTGACCAGACGGGCCGTCGATCGGGATAGCGGCTGATCAGGCAAGCGACAGCAAGGGAACCGACGCGTGACGGCAGGCACTCAGATCCGTCTCCCCGCCCACCTCCCCCATCCCTTCTCCCCCGCGGGACGGGCCGATCCCTATCCAGCCTACGACTGGCTACGTTCCCGCGCCCCCGTCCACCACGACGTGATGTCGCGGCTGTGGCTGGTGACCGGGCACGCCGACTGCGCAGCCGTACTGCGTGACCGGAGGTTCTCGGCGAGCGCCGGACAGCAGGGGCGGGCGCGCGGCGAGGAGTTGCCGCCGTCGATGCTCACCACGGACCCGCCCGACCACACGCGGCTGCGCGCGCCGGGACTGCTGCTGCTTGGCCCCGCGGCGATCGCGTCGGTGGCCGGGGGGGTCGCCGCCGACGTGGACGACCTTCTCGAACGGCTCGCGGGCGAGAGCGTGGTCGACGCGGTCAGGGAGATCGGGGGCCCGCTGTCCACCTCGGTCTTCCTGCGGCTGTTCGGACTGGCGGAGAGCGACAGGAAGGTCTTCGAGCAGCTCGCCCAGGCGGCCTCGATCAACCTGGATCCGCTCGCCGGGCCGCAGGTGGCGGCGCTGGGCAGGTCGGCCATGTCGGAGCTGAGCCGCTTCCTGGACGAGCGTCGCGCGAGCGCCGCGCCCAGCCCGCTGACCCGGTTCGCCGCCGACGACCGGCTCACCCGGGCGGAGATGCTCGGGGTGCTCGGGCTCGCCGTGGTCGGCGGGTGGCAGCCGCTCGCCGAGGCGATCGGCAACGCGCTGTACTGGCTGCTTCCCCGGCCGCAGGCGCTCGCCGCGCTGCGCGGGGGCGGGGACGAGTTCGCGCGTACGGCGATGGACGAGTTGCTGAGGTTGGAAGCGCCGATCCCCTTCACGGCGAGGGTCGCGGTCGAGAACGTGACACTGCCCGGCGGCGAGGTGCCCCGGGGGGCGAGGGTGCTCGCGGTTGTTGCCGCCGCCAACCGGGACCCGGCCGTTTTCGACAGGCCGGGAGAGCTGCTGCTCGACCGGACGCCCAACCCGCACCTCGCCTTCGGCGGGGGGCCGCACTTCTGCCTGGCGGCGCAGCTCGTCCGGCAGACGGGGGCGGTGCTGCTCGCCCGGCTGGCCGGGCGGTTCCCGGCCGCGTCACTCGCCGACGAGAAGCCGGCCTGGGCCGCCACCCTCATCCCCCGGCGGCTGCGCTCCCTCCCGGTGAACCTGGGCGATCCGGCTTCCCCTCCGGCGGACCCGGGCAACCTGCCCTCCTTCGGGACGGACCTGGGCGTCCCGGACTTCCCCACGGTGGACCCGGGCTCCCTCCCGATGGCCTCGCGTTCCCTTCCGGTGGACCCGGGGGGCGGGGATGCGTACTGAGGTGCTTGTGATCGGCGCCGGGGTGAGCGGGCTGACCTGCGCCACCCGGCTGGCCGAGGCCGGGGTACGTACGGCGGTGGTCGAGGCGAGGTCGCGGGTGGGCGGGCGGATACGGACGTTTCGTCCTGCGGACGGCGGCCCCTCGCTGGAGCTGGGCGCGCAGATCGTCCACGGGGACCTGAACCCCGTCCACGGGATCGTGGACACCGAGACGGCGCCGCGGCCGACCGCGGCCCGGGTGGTCAGTGGGCGGGTGGGCCGTCCTATGGGGGCGCTGGCCCGCACGCCGCATCCGCCGTGGGCGCTGGAGGCGAGGCTGAACGCCGAGGGCGCCGGGATCGGTGAGTCGGTGAACGACTGGCTCGTGGACAGGGGTGGGCCGTACCCGGTGGCGAGCGAGTGGTTCCGCCAGATCTGGGCCACCGATCCGGAGCGGCTCAGTGCCCGGGGCGTGGCCGAGGCCCATCGGGGGGACACCGCGGGGCGGGGGGAGTTCGTGGTGTCGGGCGGGTTCGACCTGCTGCCGGGGCGGCTGGCCGCGGGGCTCGACGTGCGTACGGACTGCCCCGTCCAGGTGCTCGGCTGGTCGCCGGGGCGGGTCGCCGCGCAGACGCCCGCCGGGATCATGGAAGCGGAGCGGGTGGTGGTGACCGTGCCGCCCTCGGTCGTGACCCACGGCGCGCTCACCGTCAAGGATCTGCCGGAGCCCAAGGTCGAGGCCGCGCGTGCCCTCGCCGGTGGGGACGGCTGCTGCGTCGTCGCGACCCTGTCCGTGCCCGCGCCGGAGACGGCGTCGGTGTTCGACGCGGACGGGGTCGGCGGTTTCGTGAGCTGCCGCGAGGGGCGTCCCGAGGCGTTGATCGTGGCCAGGGACGCGGCGGCGGCCTACGTGCGCGCCGCGACCACCGGCTCCGGCCTCGCGCCTCTCCTCTCCGTGGCCCTGCCCTGGGCCGCGCGGGCCGAGGTGGTGGGCACCGAGGTCGCCGACTGGGGGTCCGACCCGTGGAGCCGGGGTGCGTTCACCGCGCCGCTGCTGGGCGCCGAGTGGGCTCCGGTGATCTGGGCCGAACCGGTCGCGGACACGCTTTTCTTCGCGGGCGAGGCCACGGTCTCGGGGACGCGCCTGCCGTGGGTTCAGGGGGCGATCGCCAGCGGGGTGATCGCCGCCGACCGGCTCCTGGAGGCGATGGGCTGATGGCATCACATTCGGAAGATCCACAACAGTCGGCGCGGTCGACGACACCGCATCCGGAAAAATCGCGACATCTAGCGCGGTCGGCGGCATCACACCCGGAAAAATCACGATATCCAGAGCAGTCGACAGCACCCCAAGCGCACTCGACGGCACCGCACTCCGGCTGGTACCTGCCCGCCTTCACCTCGGAGCTGGAAGCCGAGGTGACCCCCCTGGAGATCGGCACCCGGCGGCTGGTGGCGGTGCGGACCGAGACGGGGCTCCGCGTCTTCGACGCCGACTGCCCGCACCGGGGCGCGCATCTCGGCTACGGGGGGCGGCTCTCCGGCGGCTGCCTGGTCTGCCCGTTCCACGGCCGCAGGATCGCACTGGGCGACGCGGCCGGACGGCTGTCGGTACGCGAGCACCACGTGATCGTCTCCGGTGAGGCCGTGTTCGTCCGCCTCTCGGACGGCCCTGAGGACGATCGGGGACTCACCAGGGCACTCAAGGAGCTGGAGGCGACCCACCCGCTCACGGCGGCCGTGACCAGACCGCTCGCCGCCGATCCCGCACTGGTCGTGGAGAACGCCTTTGACGTCGACCACTTCACTGAGGTGCACAAGGTGCCGAGGCTGCGCGGGATGGCGCATCGGGACGGGGACGAGGGCGAGCTCGTCATCGAGGGCGAGTTCGTCATGGGGGCGAAGCCGGGGAGCACCTCGGGGCAGCAGGTCACCCGGGCCGGGTTCCTGGCCCGCGCCTACAGTCCCGGCGTGGTCGTCACCCGGTTCGGGCCGCCGGGGTGGGAGCAGGTGATCGTCACCGCCGCCGTGCCGTACGAGAGGGGCGGGTGCGTGGCGCGGGTGGCGATCGGGGTCCGTGCCGAGCAGCGCGGGGAGTTGCCGCTGCTCATCCACGGCAGTGAGCGCGCGCTGGAGGAGGACGCGGTGATCTGGGAGCGGCTGAACCCGCGGGCGGTGCCCCGCTTCGACAGCAGGGACGTCGCGGTGGTGGCCTACCGGGAGTTCTGCGCGACCTTCGGGGAGCCGGCGTGAACGGGTTGCGGGTCGTCAGCTCGGGAGCGGGTCCCGCGGTGCTGTGGGTGCACGGCTACACCATGGACCTCACGCTGTGGAAACCGCTGTGGAAGCTGCTGCCCGGCTGGCGGCACATCGGCGTGGACCTCCCCGGCCACGGCGACTCCGAACCGTTGCAGCCGGGCGTGACCCTGCCGTCGCTGGCGTTAAGGCTGGCCGAAATAGCCGAGGCCGAAGCGGCGGAGCGGGTCGTGGGACTCTCCTTCGGCTCCAGCGTCGCGCTGCAGATGGCCCTGGACGCGCCCGAGGTGGTGCGACGCCTGGTGCTCGCGGCGCCGACGCTCGGCGGCGCGCCGCCCGACCCGGCCGCCCGGCGGCGCTACATGGAGCTCATGATGGTGCGCAGGGCGGGCGGCGGGCGGGAACAGATGGCCGAGCTGTGGATGAGCTCCCCTCCTGACATCTTCCGCGGCACCGAGGCGCACCCCGAGCTGCGGGCGCGACTGCGGGCGGTGATCGGCGGGCACTCCTGGGCCGAGCTGGACACGGGGGCGATGGCCGCGCTCAGCGCGCACCGGCATCCTCCTGAGGATTTGACCCGGATCAGGGCCGCCACCATGGTTATCATCGGTGACTCGGACATGCCCACCTTCGTGGCCAATGCGAAGACGCTGCGACAGATGGTGCCCGAATGTCATATTCGGACAATCCTTAACTCGGGGCACCTTCCCCTGTTGGAGCAGCCAGAAATGTCGGCAAAAGCGGTATTTGCGGGACTGACATTATCTGAGAGAGTAGATCGGGTTTGAGGCTGTTGTACGAGCGTTTACAGTTAGACACCCGTAAGGGGGGTTAGTTGCCCCTGCTATTGAGTTTCTTCGGCATGACCGTCATGGTTCTCACCGAGCTCAACCTAGGCGACCTGGCATTCCTGTTCGGCCCGCACCTCGTGGAGAGCGGCGAACCACAGCTGGTCGTGAAGCTTCTCACCGGCAAGTCGTCGGACGGGGAGCTGCTGGTCTACCGTCCAGACGGGATGTTGCTGCAGCGTCGCGTGTTCCGCGGATGGAGCACCATGCCACCCCCTCTCCCCCCGTTCGCCGTGCTCGACCACCTCTTCCTGGTGATGCGCGCCATCGTCATGGTGAAGGGCGACTCCACGGTCGCGCTGATCGGCACCGCCTGCTCACCCGGTGCCGCCGTGGCGACCGCGCTGGCCGGGCGCTCCTGGCGGCCGGTGTCGGGACAGCTTCTCGTGGTCGACCGGGCCACCGGCCAGACGCTCCCCTTCCACGTACCACTGGACCTGCGCGGCAGCGCCCTGGAGTCGGCGAGGACCGGCGGCCTGATCGGCCCGGAGACCGACCCCGGCACCTGGCGGCGGGCCGAGCCCACGCCGGCCGGGGAGTCCGTTCTGGTCCGTCCGGAACTGCTCGGCCCGATCGTCCCCATCACCGCCAGGCTCGCCCCGCCCACCCTGGTCAGGATCTGCCAGGAGGACGGTGACCGCTGCGAACTGGAGCCCTGGGCCTTCCAGCCGCACGTCTGGCCACCGAACACCTCGGACCTGGCCGACGCGCCCCGCTACCGGCTGCTCATGCCGGAGTTCGGCGGCGCGGAGGAGGCCGCGACACTCATCGACGACATGCTCCAGGAGACGCCATGCCCCGGCGGACCGCGTACGGCCCCGGAACACCTTGCTGGGTTGACCACATCACCGTCGACCTGACCGGCGCGAAACAGTTCTACGGCGGCCTGTTCGGCTGGGAGTTCACCAGGGAGAACGACCGCGGCTACCATCTGATCACATTGCGAGGGGAGATCATCGGCGGCCTCGGGCCCAGCCCGATGGGCATGGCGCCCGGCTCGTCGTGGAACGTCTACCTGGCGTCCAAGGACCTCGACCACACCCGGACGGAGGTCGGACGCCTGGGCGGCCGTGTCGTGATGGGTCCCGTGCCGGCGGGTGAGGACGGCCGCCTCTGCCTGGCCGTCGACCCGTCGGGCGCGGCGGTCGGCTTCTGGGAGGGCGGCAGGGACGAGGGCGTGGTCCTGGTGGACGAGCCCGGTGCCCTGTGCGCCTGCGAGCTGCACACCGCCCGCCCCGACTCGGCGGAGGAGTTCTACCGGGGCCTGTACGGTGACGTGCCTGCGGTGATCCGCTCCTCGTCCAGGACCGGCTGGGTGCCGTTCTTCGGTATCCAGAAGGCCCGGGACGTCGAAAACGCCGAGAACGCCGAAAGCTCCGGGGGCTCCGGAAACGGCGGGGGCACCACGACGGAGACGGCCGCAGGGAACACCGAAGACACCGGAAACAACGGAAGCACCACGACGGAGACGGCCGCGGGGAACACCGAAGGCACCGGGAGCACGGGGATCACCGTCGCGGCGGCGCTCGCCGCCGGGGCCCGTCGGCTGGAGTCCGGCCTGTTCGCCGACCCCCTGGGCGGGGTCTTCGGCCTCACCAGCGGGAATTAGTCAGGAAATGCGTATCATGATGAGCATAAATACGTATTAACAAGTTTCCCTCACCCTTGCGATGATTCCAGAGTTGGCAATTCTCGCAGGGGAAAGGCATTTCATGACGCCTGACGTGACGGTGATAGGCGGAGGCCCTGCTGGAGCGATCTCGTCGGCGCTGCTGGCCCGGGCGGGCGCCCGGGTCCGCCTGCTGGAACGGGATTTCTTCCCCAGATATCACATCGGCGAGTCGATCTCCTCTTCCTGCCGGGCCATCATCGACCTCGTCGGCGCCAGGGAGAAGATCGAGGCCCGCGGCTACCAGGTCAAGGAGGGGCTGCTGCTCCGCTGGGGCGCGGAGCGCGACTGGGCGATCAACTGGCCGGACCTCTTCGGCGACCAGGTGCGCTCCTGGCAGGTGGACCGCGCCGACTTCGACGACGTCCTGCTCAGGCACGCCGCCGACGAGGGCGTCGAGGTGGTCCAGGGCGCCCAGGTGAAGAAGGTCCGTTTCGACGGCGACCGCGCCGTGGGCGTGGAGTGGACGCACGACGGGCGTCTCCGGGAGGCTCCCGCCGAGTTCGTGGTGGACGCCTCGGGTCGCGCCGGTGTGCTCTCCTCCCAGCACTTCCGCAACCGGCGACCGCACGACGTCTTCCGCAACGTCGCCATCTGGGGCTACTACCGGGGCGGCGCCCTGCTGCCCCGTACTCCCCGGGGCGGCATCAACGTGATCTCCTCCCCCAATGGCTGGTACTGGGTCATCCCGCTCAGCGGTGACGTCTACAGCGTGGGCTTCGTCACCCACCGGGACCAGTTCCTCGCCCGCAGGCCCGAGTTCCCCTCGCAGCACGCGATGTTCCTCGCCCTGGTCGCGGAGTCGCAGACGGTGGCGGAGCTGGTGGCGGGCGGTCGCCTCGAAGGTGAGATCCGCGTCGAGCGGGACTTCTCCTACTCGGCCGACAGCTTCTGCGGCCCCGGCTACTTCCTCGCGGGCGACTCCGCCTGCTTCCTCGACCCGCTGCTCTCCACCGGCGTGCACCTGGCCATGTACAGCGGCATGCTCGCCGCCGCGAGCATCCTGTCCACCCACGCGGGGGACGTCACCGAGCGCGAGGCGCTGGCATTCCACGAGTCCCACTACCGCAACGCCTACGGCCGGATGTTCTCCATGGTCGCCGGGTTCTACGAGCAGTACCGGGGCAAGAACAGCTACTTCTGGCTGGCCCAGCGCCTGGCCAGGGGGCAGTACCCGGAACTGATGAGAAAGCGCGGCGGCGAGGCCCCGGCTCCCTCCGACGGCGCCTTCGCCTCGATCACCTCCGGCCTGACCGACCTGGACGACGCCACCCGCGTCGGCGGCGCGGCCCCGCTGGACGCGATGGTGCTCGCCGGCGAGCTGGTCGCGGAAAAGACCGGCGACCGGAGCGCGGACCTCGGCGGCCCCGGCGACGCGTCAGGGCTCTACCTGGTCACCGAGCCGAGGCTGGGCATCGGCAGGGCCGTCGAACCGGTGGCACCACGCTGACCGAAGACCGGCCGATCGGCACACCCGCCGGACCGGTGGCATCGCGCCGACCGGAGGCCGACCGGGTGGTAGCCGTGCGCGAGACGGCTCAGCGAGTCAAAGCGAACCGAAGCGACGAAGACCGAGCGGGAGCAGGTCAGAGGTCGAGGGCGGTGGCCAGCTGGTGCCGTCCTCGGATGCCCAGCTTGCGGTAGATGCGCCCCAGGTGGGTGTCGATGGTGCGCTTGCTCAGGCAGAGCCGCTCGGCGACCTCCATGCTGCTCATGCCCTGCCGTACCAGCTCGACGACCCGCTGCTCGGCGGGGGTGAGCACGATCCGGGCGTGCGAAGGACGCGCGTCCGGCGCGTGGTCCCGGCTCCCCGGCTCCCCCGCGGCGATCGTACGGGCCGCGGAGTGCTCGCCCAGCGCGGTGTACGCCCGAGCGGCGTGGGCACGCCAGGGCAGGCAGGCGGGGTTGGTGATGCCTCGGGCGGAGAGCCGGTGCCCGCAGTCGAGGAAGAGGCCGAGCGCGGTGGCGTGGTCGTCCGCCGCCGCCGCGATCAGCCCCTGCACTTCCAGGACCATGCTCTTGACCAGGGGGTGGGCGTCGGCGGGGATCGTCATCTCGCGTACCAGTGCCTTGGCGTCGTCCACCCGCTCCATCCGGATCAGGGCCCGCGCGCCGCAGGCGCGGGCCGCCGTGGCCAGCACCCGCGCACCGATCAGCTCGGCTCCCTCCCGCGCGTCGAGCGCGTCCCGCAGGCTGTCGGCGGACTCGCCCCTGCGGTAGTCGACGTCCGAGCGCAGCAGCAGCCCGAGCGCGTGCAGATCCGGCTGGTCCCAGGTGCGGGCGTCCCGCAGGATCCTGGTGCACACGTCCAGCGCGTCCTCCGGCCGTCCCGTCCAGCCGAACGCGAGCGCGGCACCCACCAGGCCGGTGCCGACCGGCCGGTCCCTGGGGGATCGGTCCCTGGTGGCCCGCGTCGCCAGCCGCCTCGCGGTGTCCGGGTATCGCCCGCCCGCCGCGACCATCGCCGCGAGCGCCCCGGAGAACTCCTTCGCCGCCGCGTCCGGCGTGCCCGCCACAGCCATCCGCAGCGACCTGCGCAACCCCGCGCGGTATCCCGACAGCACTCCCTGCGCGGTGAGCCGCAGCAGCGGCTCCCTGGGCGGGTCCGCCATCGTCGCCAGCTCGTGGGCCGCGGTGACGAACGGCCTGACGCCCACCGTGCCGGCGGCGAGCGCGGGGCTGGCCAGGTTCAGCAGCGACCTGGCCCGCCGGGCGGGATCCGGCGCGGTGGTGGCCAGCGCCTCGGCGTGCCGGACGCAGGCGTCCAGGTCGTGGCGCAGCTCGACCATGCCGAGTTGCAACGTCAGCTCGTGGATGGTGGCGGAGTCGTCGGTGCAGGCCAGCGCACGGCGCAGGTATCGGGTCGCGTCGTCGTACCGGCGGGCCGCGACCGCCTCGGTGGCCGCCCTGCGCAGCACCGGGATGCCCCAGTCGGAGTCGGTGAGCATCAGGTGCTCGGCGGTCTGCGCGGCCGGCGCGCCCAGCCTGTCGAGCAGCGCGGCCCCGCGTTCGTGCAGGCCGAGTCTGGTCTGGTTGTCGACGCGCGACAGTACGGCGGCGCGGACGAGGGGGTTGCGGAACCGTACGGGTGGCCCCTCCGCGATGAGTCCCGCCTGGACGAGGGCGCGGCGGGCCTGGCGGATCTGCGGCTCCCCCTGGCTCAGCAGGATCGCCGCCACGGTGGTGTCGGTGTCGGGTCCCATCACGGCGAGCTGGGTGAGCAGTTCCGAGACCACGGGGTCGTGGTCGTTCAGCCATTCGAGCACGGTGTCGGACAGTGCCGCCGTACCGATCTCCAGCACCTGGTCGATGTCGGGCTCGCCGGGGCTCACCCTCGCCTGCCGCATCCGGCCGGTCAGCTCGCGCAGCACCAGCGGGTTACCCTGCGACAGCGTGTGGCAGAGCGCGGCCAGCTCCACGTCGGGCGGCGCGCCCATCGCCTCCGCGACGAAGTCGGCCGTGCAGGTGGCGCAGAACGGTCTGAGCTGGACGGACCGCGCGTACGGCAGATTGCCCAGGTCCGCACCCAACGCGGCCGGGGTGCTGCCCGGCAGCGTGGCGACCATCATCACCGGCAGGTCGTCCAGGCGGCGCGCGATGTAGGAGAACCATCGCAGCGAGGGGGTGTCGGCGAAGGCCAGGTCGTCGATCGCGATCACCACGGGATGGTCGGCGACCAGTTCGCGGGTGATGTGGAACAGGTTGAGCAGCAGGTCGTGGGTGGCGGCACCGTCGCCGTCGGAGGCCCGGTCGAACTGCTTGCGGGTCCGCTCCCCCGAGGAGAGCACCGGGTCGAAGAGCTGCCTCACCATGCCGTAGGCGAAATGACTCTCGCTGGGATGACAGCGGGCCCGCAACACCCGGCTGCGCTGGGGAAGCATTTCGGTGACGGCGCCGAGCAGGGAGCTCTTGCCCATCCCGTTCTCCCCGAGGATCGACGCGACGACCGGCCTTCCTGACCGGAGCCCGTCAATGGCCTCCCGGAAGACAGTCAATTCTCTGTCCCGGTGAAGAAGTGATGCCATACCTCATCGTCCCATTCTCCCGATACAGATCTCAACGGGCGCCCTACCCGTCTTTCTCGGCGACCGATGTGCGCTCCCACCACCGCCGATGCGGCGATACTGAGGCGCCTGCGCCCGAAACCTAAGTATCGGCCGCGCGATGCGTACAGTTTTTTGCGCATTCACCATAGTGGTCCTCTCGTGTTTGAATCCGCATTGAAGAGGGTTTCGAGAGCTTGATATAAAAAAGGCGGTTGGCAATGGAGAGTCCACGGCTGAAGGCTCATTTCCATGTCGAGGTCGTGGACGGATCCCGGGTCTTCCTGTACGCGGAGGGAAAGGACTTCCTCGTGCCGGGGAAGGCCGCCGCGGCGGTGCTGCCCTACCTCGACGGTCGCAGGACCGTGAGCGAGATCGTCCAGGAGCTGTCCGGGCGCGTTCCGTTCACCACGGTGCTGACCACGCTGCGCCGCTACGAGGCGGCGGGACACCTCGCGGAGGGCAGGCCAGACCTGCCGGAGAGGGTGCTCGCCTACTGGGACGCGCTGGGCATCGATCCCGCGGCCGTCACCAGGGGCACACCGGTCACCGTCTCGGCCGTCGAGAGGGTGGACGCCGCGCCGGTCGCGGCCGCCCTCACCGAGCTGGGGCTGAACGTGAGCACCGGCGCGATCGGCGAGGTGCCCGCGGAAGGGGTGTCGGTCGTGCTCGTCGACGACTACCTCGACCCGGCCCTGGAGCACCGCAACGCGCTGCAGCTCGCCTCCGGGCTGCCCTGGCTGCTCGCCAAGCCCGGTGGCGTCAGCCCGTGGCTCGGCCCCTACCTCGACCCCGACCACACCGGCTGCTGGTCGTGCCTGGCGCAGCGGCTCAGCGGCAACCGCCAGCTGGAGCGCTACCTCGCCGGCAAGCGGGGCGAGCGGACGCCGCTGCACCCGGTACGCGCGCAGATCGCGGCCGGGCCGCTCGCGCTGGCCGGGATGCTCGCGGCCGAGGTCGCCAGGATCGTGGCGACGGGTGAGCCGGGCGCGCTCTGCGGCCGGATGGTCACCCTCGACCTGGCGACCATGGAGACCGGCGGGCACATTCTGATCCGCCAGCCGCAGTGCCCCTCGTGCGGCACGCCGCCCGACGGCGACCCCAAGATCGTGCTCACTCCGAGCCTGGCGAGCCACGTCACCGACGGCGGCTACCGGGTCAACCAGCCGCAGGAGACATTCGAGCGGCTGGAGCGGCAC
The DNA here is from genome assembly GCF_044459525.1 of Streptosporangium sp. NPDC050284. NCBI lineage: Bacteria > Bacillati > Actinomycetota > Actinomycetes > Streptosporangiales > Streptosporangiaceae > Streptosporangium > Streptosporangium sp. NPDC050284. The sequence goes on along the minus strand of NZ_JBITIZ010000005.1, from coordinate 68,630 downwards.
ATCAGCCCGCACCTCGGCGCGATCACCAAGCTGATCTCGATCGGCGCCGACTCCAGCGGCCTGACCTTCAGCTACGCCGCAGGACACAACTTCGCCATGGTCAACGACAGCATGGACCTGCTCCGCCGCAACCTGCGCGGCCAGAGCGGCGGCAAGGGGCGCTCGGAGATCCAGGCGAAGGTGAGCGCCGTCTGCGAGGCGATCGAACGGTACTCGGGGGTCTGGCGGGGAGACGAGCCGGTCATCCGGGCCGCGTACGCCGACCTGGACCCGGCCACGGCCGTGCACCCGGACCGGATGCTGCTCTTCTCCGACGAGCAGCGGGCCGGTCGCAAGGAGTGGAACGCCGACCCGGCGCACCGGCTGCAGCAGGTGCCCGACCCGTTCGAGGAGAACGTGCCGTTCGACTGGTCGCGGGCCTGGTCGCTGACCAAGGACGAGGAGCGGCTCGTTCCCGCCGCCTACGCCTGGTACGGCCACCCCGACCTCTACGGCCACTTCTTCTGCATCGCCGACTCCAACGGCAGCGCCGCGGGCAACACCCTGGAGGAGGCGATCCTGCAGGGCATCTGCGAGCTGGTCGAACGGGACTCGGTGGCGCTGTGGTGGTACAACCGGCTGCACCGCCCCGGCTTCGACCTCGACTCGCTGAACGACCCCTACGTGGACGAGCTGCGGGACTTCTACGCGAACATGGACCGCGACCTGTGGATGCTCGACCTCACCACCGACGTGGACATCCCGGTGTACGCGGCCGTCTCCCGGCGCCGCCACGAGGTCGAGGACATCATGGTCGGCTTCGGCAGCCACCCCGACCCGCGCATCGCGGCGTTCCGCGCGCTCACCGAGCTCAACCAGTTCCTGCCCAGCGTGGACCGGCGTGACGAGGAGGGCAACACGCTCTACCGGGTGGACGACCCGGAGATGCTGGCCTGGTGCAAGGGGGCCGTGATCGACCGCGAGCCCTGGCTGCTGCCGGACCCCGACCAGCCGCTCACCACCGTCGGCCCGCCCGCCCCCACCGACCTGGCCGAGTGCGTACGCCGGTGCGTGGACTCGATCGAGGCGGCCGGCTCCGAGGTGATCGTCGTGGACCAGACCCGCCCCGACCTGGACCTGAACGTCGTCAAGGTGATGGCGCCCGGCCTGCGGCACTTCTGGCGCCGTCTGGCACCCGGCCGCCTCTACGACGCGCCGGTACGGCTCGGCTGGCTCGACCGCCCGACCCCCCAGGAGGAGATCAACTCCTGGAACGTGTTCTTCTGAGACGGACGGTGCCCATGAACCCCATCATCGTCTCCCGGCTCCGCCGAGACGCGTCGTTCTCCGGCGAGCACATCCGGTTCGCCGCCACAGTCCGCGAACTGAAGAACCTGTCACAGGGACAGGGCACCGCGCTGAAGCTGCTCGCCGAGGGCGACCAGGACGACGCCGCCCTCGCCGCCGCGGTGACCACCGCGGACGGCGAGGCGGGACTGCTGCGCTGGCACATGCTGTTTCGCAGGCTCAACACCTCCGGACTGATCGAGCACGCCGTACAGGTGGACGGCGACGTCACGGCGAGGCTCTATCCGGTCGGCCGTGGCTCGACGCTGCCGGTGGCGGCCCCCGCAGGACCGGTGCGGCTGTCGCGGTTCGCCGAGGCGCGGGTGGTGGACGGCACGCTCACCCTGCGGGCCTCCGGCCATCACCTCGCCGTCGAGCTGATGCCCCGGGCCACGGGACTGCTCGGCGAACTCGCGACCTGGAACACCGGGACGCCCGCCCCGCTGCTGCGGCTGTTCGCCACCGCCGGCCTGCTCGCACCCGGCGGCCCGGACGAGGACCTGGAGACGACCGAGCGCTCCTACGCGCAGTGGCACCCCGCCGACCTGGCCTTCCACTCCCGTACCCGCTTCCCCGCCACGGTCGGCGGCTACGGCGGGACCTACCCCCTCGGAGACCGCTTCCCTCCAGAACCGGTCTCCCCACCACCCTCCGGCCTGCGTACGGTCGCGCTGCCGGTGCCCGATCTGGACGAGATAGCGGCGACGGAGCCGTCGTTCACCGAGATCCTCGAACGGCGCGGCTCGACCCGCGCCCACGACGATGAGACGCCGATCACCCTCGCCCAGCTCGGCGAGCTGCTCTACCGGAGCCTGCGCAGGCGGGGCACGATGACGGGCAGCGACGGCCAGCGGCTCGCCAACCGGCCGTATCCGAGCGGCGGGTCCGTACACGAGCTGGAGGTCTACCCGCTCGTCACCGCGTGTGAGGGACTGCCCGCCGGGCTGTGGCACTACGCGACCGACCGGCACGAGCTGGAACTCGTCGCCGAACCCGGCAAGGCCACCGACGTGCTGGTCAAGGAGTCGCGGAACGCCGCGATGATGGAGACGGACCCGCAGGTCGTGCTGCTGGTGACGGCGAGGTTCGGCCGGGTGATGTGGAAGTACGAGACCGTCGCCTACCCGCTGGTGCTCAAGCACGTGGGCGTGCTCTACCAGACCCTCTACCTGGTGGCCACCGCGATGGACCTCGCCGTGTGCGGCCTGGGCGGCGGGGACGCCGCGGCCTTCGCCACCGCCTCGGGACGCGACCCGCTCCTGGAGGGCACCGTCGGGGAACTCGTCCTCGGCTCCCGGCCACGGACGGAAGGGTAGACCCCGATGAGATCCCGCCACCGGCCCCGGACGAAGGGGTAGAGCGCGATGAGATTCCGCTACCAGGCGCTGCAACGGATGCGCGAACCCGACGAGCTGGACTCCCCCACCCTGCTCGCCACCCCCCGGGGCTGGATCGCGGTCTTCGTCGTGATGATCGTGATGGCGGGCGGGCTGGTCTGGGCGTTCGCCGCCGAGCTGCGCATCTCGGTCGCCGCCCCGGGTGTCCTCACCCACCCGGGCGGTACGGCCCGCATCCAGAGTCACTACTCGGGCCTGGCCCGCCGCGTGCTGGTCAGGCCGGGCGACCGGGTGATCGTCGGCCAGTCCGTCGCGGAGCTGCAGGACGCCGAAGGCAAGATCCAGCAGGTGGCGAGCCCGTTCACCGGCCAGGTGGTCGGCACCACGGTCAACGACGGCCAGGTCGTCGCCGTCGGCACCACGATCGCCACCGTCGAGCGGACCGACCTGCCCGACGACCGCCTGGTCGCCATGGTGTTCGTGCCCGCCGACCGGGCCGCGTGGATCGCCCCCGGCCGGCCGGTCGACCTGGAGGTGTCCACCGCACCCGCCGCGGCCTTCGGGCTGCTGCGCGGCCAGGTCACCTCGGTGAGCCGCTACCCCCTCACCGGTGAGGCGCTGGCCGGGCTGGTGGGCGGCGAGCTCGCCGCCAAGAGGTACGCGGCCGTCCAGGCCCCCCTGATGATCATCGTGGACCTGATCCCCAAACCGGGCACGCACTCGGGATACACCTGGTCGACCGCGCAGGGGCCACCCGTGCAGCTCGACTCCCAGGTGACCGTTTCGGCCTCCATCCACCTGGGCGAGCAGACGCCGTTCGACCTGGTGCTCGGGCGCTGAGCGGAGGAGGCATCGATGACGGACATGACGACGAGGCCCGCGAAAGCCGCCCCCGCGAAGCGGGGAAGGCGCCGATGACGAACACGACGACGAGGCCCGCCAAGCCCGCGGTCACGAAGCGGAGGAGGCGCCGATGACGAACACCACACTCGACCCCGCGAAACCCGCCAAGCCCGCGCCCAAAAAACAGCCGCAGGCCCCGCGCCCCCGCAGGAAGAACCGCCACCGGGTGCCGACCGTGATCCAGATGGAGGCGGTCGAGTGCGGTGCCGCCGCGCTCGCGATGGTCCTGGGCCACTACGGCAGGCACGTCCCGCTCGAAGACCTGCGCGGTCGCTGCGGGGTGTCCAGGGACGGGTCCAAGGCGTCCTCGATGCTCGCGGCGGCCCGCTCCTACGGGATGATCGCCAAAGGCTTCCAGGTCGAGGCCGAACTGCTCCGCGACCAGACCGGTCCGGTGATCATCTTCTGGGCGTTCCAGCACTTCATCGTGGTCGAAGGGCTCGTGACCCGGTTCGGCCGCACCATGGTCGCGGTGAACGACCCCTCGTCGGGCCCTCGGCTGATGGAGTGGTCGGAGTTCGACTCCGGCTTCACCGGGATCATGCTCACCTTCGAGCCGGGGCCGGACTTCAAGCCGGGCGGCGAACGCGCCAAGCTCAGCAAGGCGCTGCTGCAGTGGCGGCTGCCGTCGGGACGCGCCCTGCCGCTGGTGCTGCTCGCCAGCGCGCTGCTGCTCCTGCCGGGCATCGCGGGCCCCGCCTACTACCGGGTGTTCATCGACCGGGTGCTGACCGGAAACTCCCCCGGCATCCTGCCGCCGCTGCTGATCGTGATGGCGTTCACCGCGGTGGCGATCTTCGTGCTCACCTCGGTGCAGCAGTACTACCTGCTGCGGCTGGAGATCAGGGTCGGGCTGGTCGGCTCGGCCCGCTTCTTCCGGCACCTGCTCCGGCTGCCCATCGAGTTCTTCCTGCAACGCCGCCCGGCCGAGGTCGCCAAGCGGATCTCCACCAACGACACCGTGGCCGAGATCCTCTCCCGCGACCTCGCGCTGACCGTGATCAACATGGTGCTGGTGGTGTTCTACGCCGCGCTGCTGGTCCGCTACGACGTGCTGCTCGGCGTGATCGGCGTCGGCATGGCGGCGCTGAACATCCTCGTCCTGCGCTGGGTCGCGCGGGCGCGCAAGGACGCGGTCACCGCGCTGCGCACCGACCGGGGCAACCTCACCGGCACCACCTTCGCCACGCTCAGCATGATCGAGACGGTGAAGGCCACCGGCGCCGAACCCGATGCCTTCACCCGCTGGGCGGGCTTCCTCGCCAAGGTCGTCTCCGCGCAGCAGCGACTCGGTGTGCCCACCGCGGTGCTGGTCGTCGTACCGCCCCTGCTCGCCACGGTGAACACCGGCCTGATGCTGCTGATCGGCGGGCTGCGGGTGGTGGAGGGCGTGCTCAGCATCGGCATCCTCATCTCCTTCCAGACCCTGCTCGCCGCGCTCAGCAGGCCGGTCACCCAGCTCACCAACCTCGGCGGCCGTCTGCAGGACCTCAGCGCCGACGCCAAGCGCATCCACGACGTGGAACGGCACCCGATCGCCCGCTGCTTCGAGCGCAGCGGCGACGCGGCGGAGATCGGCACCCGCCTGGAGGGCCGCCTCGAACTGCGAAATGTCACCTTCGGGTACGGCCCGCTGACCGATCCCATCATCACCGACCTCTCGCTGAGCATGACACCGGGCAGCCGGGTCGCGATCGTGGGCGGCTCCGGCAGTGGGAAGTCGACCCTGGGCCGCCTGCTGACCGGCCTGTACGAACCGCGCTCCGGGCAGATCCTGCTCGACGGCCACCCGCTGGACGAGATCCCGCGTACCGTGCTCGCCGGCTCGATGGCCTACGTCGACCAGGAGATCGTGCTGTTCGCCGGGACCGTCCGCGACAACCTGACCCTGTGGGACGAGGCCGTCTCCGACGAGGTGGTGCTCGCCGCGCTCCGCGACGCCGCCGTCTACGACGCCGTGCTCGCCCGCCCCGGCGGGATCAACTCGTTCGTCCGCGAGGACGGCCGCAACTTCAGCGGCGGCCAGCGGCAGCGGCTCGAACTCGCCCGCGCGCTCGCCTCCGAGCCGACCCTGCTCATCCTCGACGAGGCCACCAGCGCCCTGGACCCGGAGACGGAACACGTCATCATGGACAACCTGCGCCGCCGCGGCTGCGCCTGCCTGCTGATGGCCCACCGGCTGTCCACCATCCGCGACGCCGACGAGATCATCGTCCTGGACGGCGGCCGGGTCGCCGAGCGCGGCAGCCACGAGAACCTGCTCGCCGCCGACGGCATCTACACGCGACTGTTCAACACCGGAGGAGGACTGTGAGCCCCCGCCGGAATCACCGGGATCACCGTCCCGCTGCTCGACACCGGAGGACGACCGTGAGCCCCGCCAGGATCGTCCCGCTGCTCGACACCGGAGGAGCACCGTGAGCCCCGCCGCGCTCTCCGGGATCGCCATCCCACTGGACCTCGGCACCGACCGGTTCACGGTCCTCGACAACCCCGGGCGGATGCTGCTCGTCGAGTCGGGCCTGGTGGACCTGTTCGCGGTCAGGACCGTCGACGGCGAACTGAACGGACGCTGGAACTTCCTCGGCCGGGCCGAGGCGGGCATGGTCCTGGCCTGCGGAGCGCCTTCCGGCCCGCGTCACGTGATCGTGGCCCGTCCGGTGCCCGGCACCGTGCTGGCCGACGTCCCGGTCGCGGTGCTGCACGACCTGCCCGCCGAGGCCGCCGCCTGGCTGGTCAAGGGGCTCGGCCGAGGCATCGAACTGCTCGCCGAGGCGCTGCCCGCCACCCTGCCGCCCCGGCAGTTCGTCCCGCTGCCCGTCGAGGGGACCGCCGAACTGGACGCGGGCCGCGCCCTGCGGTCGGTCGACGGCGTGCGCTGCGTGCGCGTCGAGGAGGGCGAGGTGGGCATCGGCAACAGCGACGGCCTGGTGTTCGGCGCGGACAGCGACATCTGCCTGACCGAGAGGGACTGGCTCCTCGCCCACACCAGGATCCGGCTGCGGACCCGCTCGCTGCACTCGGTCTTCGACGAGGGCGTGCTGTGCGAGTTCCTCGCCGCCCACGCGATCCGGCTGCTCGACACCGTCGACGACCGCCTGGAGCGGCAGCGCGAGGAGGAACGCGCCGCGCTCGCCGGACTGCGCGAACGCGAGAGCACCGTACTGACGCAGGCAGTACGCAGCTTCGACGCCGTACTGCGCGACACCGAGGTCCAGGTCAAGCTGGCCGACGTGGCCAACGACCCGCCCGCCCTCGCCGCGGCCCGGCTGGTCGCGGCGCACCAGGGGTTCGAGGTACGGCCGCCGGTACGGCGCGGGGGCCAGGACCGGCCGATGGGCGACCTGCAGGCGATAGCGCTCGCCTCCGGCGTCCGTACCAGGATGGTCCGGCTGGACGGCCCGTGGTGGACCCAGGACCTGGGACCCATGGTGGGCAGCACCTCCACCGGCCGTCCCGTGGCGCTGCTCACCATGGGTCACGGCTACGTCATGGTGGACGACGGCGTGCTCACCCCGGTCACCGCGACCGTCGCCCGCGGCCTGGAGAAGCGGGCCCACGTGCTGTACCGGCCGCTGCCCGCCTCGGTCAAGACCGTCGGCGCGCTGCTGCGCCTGGGGCTCCTCGACGGCGGCAACCACCGTGACCTGCTGCGTTTCGCCGCCATGGGGGTGCTCGTCTCCCTGCTCGGGCTGCTCGTCCCGATCATGACGGGCAAGGTGCTCGGCGTGTTCACGGTACGGGCCGAGCTCGACCTCATCGTCCAGGGCTCCCTGCTCGTGATCGGCTCCGGGTTCGTGATCGCCGCCCTGTCGGTGGTGCAGAACATCGCGGTGCTGCGGGTCGAGAGCCGCACCACCTCCGCCCTGCAGTCGGGCCTGTGGACCCGGCTGCTCTCCCTGCCCGCCGGCTTCTTCGCCCGCTACTCGACCGGCGAACTGGGCACCACGGTGCTGGGCATCAGCTCGGCGCAGGAGATGCTCTCCGGGATGCTGACCACGGCCACGCTGGGGCTGCTCACCGGATCGGCGAACCTCGTCCTGGTCTACTTCTACGACGTGCGCCTCGCCCTGGTCGCCACGGCGCTCATGCTGTTCGGCCTCGGGTTCGCCATCGTCGCGGGACGGATGCAGCTCCGCTGGCAGCGACAGGCCTACGAGCACGAGCGGACCATGTCGGCCAGGGTCTTCCAGATGCTCACCGCGATGCCGAAGCTGCGGGCCGCCGCCGCCGAGGAGCGGGCGTTCGCCGAGTGGACGCGTGAGGCCACCAGGGGCCGTTCGCTCACCGCCTCGGCCCGCCGCATCCAGAACGCGGTGACCACGTTCAACGCCGGGTTCCCGCTGGTCTGCACGGGGATCGTGTTCGCGGTGGTGGCCGGGCCGATGGCGGGTCAGGTCTCGGTGGCCACGTTCCTGCCGTTCTTCACCGCGCTCAGCCTGCTGCTCGCCTCCAGCCTCCAGTTCACCGCCGCCGCCGTCACCGCGATGGGCGTCGTGCCGATGCTGGAGAACATCAGGCCGATCCTGGAGGCCCGGCCGGAGACCGACGGCACCAAGGCCGACCCCGGCGACCTGTCGGGACGGCTCGGGCTCAGCAAGGTGTCGTTCCGCTACGGCCAGGACGGCCCGCTCACCCTCGACGGGGTCGCCCTCTCGATCGAGCCCGGTGAGTTCGTGGCCCTCGTCGGCCCCTCGGGGAGCGGCAAGTCCACGGTGCTGCGGCTGCTGCTCGGCTTCGAGACCCCGCTCTCGGGCACCGTGCTCTACGACGGCCAGGATCTCGCGGAACTCGACGTCTCCGCAGTCCGCCGCCAGTGCGGGGTGGTGCTCCAGAACGGCGCGCTGCAGGCGGGCAGCATCCAGGCCAACATCGTCGGCAGCGGCGTCCACACCGTGGACGACGCCTGGGCGGCGGCCGAGATGGCCGGGCTCGCCGCCGACATCAGGGCGATGCCGATGGGCATGCACACGGTGCTCTCCGAGGGCACCAGCACGCTGTCGGGCGGTCAGCGACAGCGCCTCATGATCGCTCGCGCGCTGGTCGCCCGGCCTCGCATCGTGTTCTTCGACGAGGCGACCAGTGCGCTGGACAACCCCTCCCAGAGCCGGGTCGCCGAGAGCACCCGCCGCCTCAACGCCACCCGGGTGGTGATCGCCCACCGGCTCTCCACGGTGGTGGCCGCCGACCGCATCGTGGTGATGGACGAGGGGCGGATCGTCCAGCAGGGCACCTACGACGACCTCCTCGCCGACCGGGACGGGCTCTTCGCCCGCCTCGCCACCCGCCAGCTCTCCTGACCGGCCTTTCGGCTGCTCCCGGACCGGGAGCAGCCGACTCCCCTGACCGGGCGGTCATCGGCGGGATGGGCGGCACGGCCGGAGGACGGAAGTCCGAACGGCGGCCCCGCCCGGAGGCGGGGCCGTCGTCGGCTCCTCCCGGTTTCCACCGGCCTCTACCGGGACGGCGTCCCGTTGGGGAGCGCGCTCGGCGCCGGGGCGTACCCGGTGGCCCGGGTGGTGAAGGTCCCCCGGCCCTGGGTCCGGCTCCGCAGCCTGGTCGCGTACCCGAACAGCTCGGCGAGCGGCACGGTCGCGGTGATCACCACCGTCCCCGCCCGCGCGGTCGAACCGGAGACCCTGCCGCGTCGCGCCGACAGGTCGCCCAGCACCCCGCCCGCGGCGTCGTCGGGCACGGTGACCGTGACCTCGACCACCGGTTCCAGCAGCACCATCGCACTGGCCCGCAGTGCCTCCCGCAGCGCGAACCGGCCGGCCGCACGGAACGCCATCTCCGAGGAGTCCTTGGGGTGGGTGGCCCCGTCGGTCAGCGTGACCAGAAGACCGGTCACCGGATGACCTCCGAGAGGCCCCTCGGCGAGCGCGTCCCGGCATCCGGCCTCCACCGCCCGGACGTACTCCCTCGGCACCCGCCCGCCGACGACGGTCGAGCGGAACACGAAGCCCGCCGCACCGCTGTCACCGGCGCCGGCGCCGACGGTGTCCGCGAGGTCCTCCAGTGGCTCCACATCGAGGACGACGTGGGCGAACTGCCCGGCGCCGCCGTCCTGCTTGACGTGCCGGTACAGCAACCCGGACACCCCGCGCCCGACCGTCTCCCGGTAGGCCACCTGCGGCCGGCCGACCCCCACGTCCAGCCCCCGGGTACGACGGATCTTCTCCACCGCGACCTCCAGATGCAGCTCGCCCATCCCGGAAAGCAACGTCTGGCCCGTCTCGGGGTCGGTCCGCACCACCAGCGAGGGATCCTCCTCGACCAGCCGTGCCAGCGCCGACGCCAACCGTCCGGTGTCGACACTCCTGCGCGCCTCGACCGCGACGGAGACCACCGGATCGGCCACCGTCGGCGGTTCGAGGACGAGCGGTGCCTCGGGCGCGCACAGGGTGGCGCCGGTGCGGGCCGCCTTCAGCCCCACCACCGCGACGATGTCCCCGGCCGTCGCCAGGTCCACCTCCGTGTTCCGGTCGGCCTGCACATGCAGGATCCGGCCGATCCGCTCGGTACGCCGCGCGCCCGCGTCCAGCACCGTGTCTCCCTTCCGGATCGTCCCCGAGTAGACGCGCAGGTAGGACAGCCGCCCGGTCGCGGTCGAGTTCACCTTGAACACCAGCGCGGCGAACGGCGCCGCCGGGTCGGCGGCCCGCTCCAGCACCGCACCGTCCCGGGAACCGTCCGAGAGACCGTTCCGGTTGTCGTCCGGAGCACCGTTCCGCGAACCGTCCAGGCTGCCGCCCCGGGTGCCGCGTACGGGCGGCACGTCCAGCGGCGAGGGCAGGTAGGCGACGACGGCGTCCAGCAGCGGCTCGATCCCCCGGTCGCGGTAGGCCGATCCGCACAGCACCACCACGCCCTCCCCGGTACGGGTCAGGTCGCGCAGTGCGGCGTCGAGAGTCGGCGCGGAGATCTCCGACTCGGCGCAGAACTCCTCGAACGCGACCGGGTGCAGTTCGGCCACCGCCTCCTCAAGCAGGCGGCGGCGCCGGTTCGCCTCCTCGCGCAGGACGTCCGGCACCGGTCCCTCCTCGAACGTGTCACGGCCGCCGGCCCAGACCAGCGAACGCATGCGCACCAGGTCCACCACGCCGGTGAACCCGTCCTCCCGCCCGATCGGCAGCTGGACCACGAGCGGTACCACGCGCAACCGCTCGCGGATCGACGCGACCGCCGCGTCGAGGTCGGCACCTGAGCGGTCGAGTTTGTTGACGAAGGCGATCCGCGGCACCCCGTGCCGGTCGGCCTGCCGCCACACCGACTCGCTCTGCGGTTCGACGCCCGCGACGGCGTCGAACACCGCGATCGCGCCGTCGAGCACTCGCAGCGAGCGCTCCACCTCGTCGGAGAAGTCGACGTGGCCGGGGGTGTCGATGAGATGGATTCGGTGGTCGTTCCAGACGCAGCTCACTGCCGCGGCGAAGATGGTTATTCCACGGTCGCGCTCCTGGGAGTCGAAGTCGGTGACGGTCGTCCCTTCGTGCACCTCGCCACGCTTGTAGGTGGCGCCGGTGACGTACAGGATCCGTTCGGTGACGGTGGTCTTGCCCGCGTCGACGTGGGCGAGGATGCCCAGGTTGCGGACGCCGGTCAACGAGTCGGTGATACGACGGTGCGGGTTGGTGCGCACGGCCCATGGCCTTTCGGCATGATTCCGGACAGGACTGCGCGATTCCCGGACGTTCTCGGACGGGACGACCTGGGGTCAGGTCGCGAAGAGGCCCCTGGCACGGCGTGGCCACACGGGGACATGTCCTGTGGGCCGACTCGGCGGCGAGGGTCTGGAGGTCAGAGGTTCGTCACGGGCGGTCGACGTCGGCCGCGCGGCCGGCGTCGGGCACCAACGAAGACACCAGGATCACGTCGAAGCGTGACGGGGGAATGACCACGGCGGTGCGATGACGCACGGCATGCTCCCCTCACTGGTCAAGACGCGCACGCCACGGTGTCGCGGCGGCGCATGATCAGTGGCGAGTGTACTGAGACCGGTATGAGCGGTAAACCGGTTTTCTCTCCGACGAAGACCCGACGAAGAGGAGTCCGCCGGGAAAAGGCCGCGGCCGTTGGAAACCGACCGGCGGGGGGCGGGGCCGAATCCGCACCGCCCGCCCGCCGGGAAGACCGTCAGCGTCGCGCCACCGGCCGGATCATCCCTAGGACCGGCTGGTCTCCAGGTTGCAGATCGGGTCGGTGTTGTTGTTACGGTCGAAGGTGAACTTGAACTTGCCGTAGAGCTTCCAGCTCGACGACACCGACACGGTCGAACTGGGCGTGTGAGAGCCGGCGCCGTTCTTCGCGCTCCCGGTGGACCAGGTGTAGTGCGCGGTGTCGGTGCTCAGGCTGACATCGCGCATGAGGACGGCCTTGACGTTGTTCTGGGTCGACCCCGACTCTCCGTAGATCGTCCAGGTGAACTTGTCGAGCGTGGTCTTCCCGGAGGTGGAGCTGGTGGTGTAGTGGATCGCCGCATCCGCGATCATCCCGGAAGCGCTGCAGCTCCCGGAACGGGAGGCGGCGTGCGCCGCGCCCGCGGTGCCGACGACGGTGAGCATCGCCAGTCCGCCGACCATGAGAGCCCCGGTGGAAAACTTCTTCAACATTTCTGCTCCTGTTTTGAACACCCTGTGTGAATGTGACCGCTGCGGTAGTCGAAGGGCGAACCCCCTCGGGAGGACCACGAGCGGCACCGATGAGCACACCGGTGGTGCGCCTGCTCGACATCTCTCTCCTCACCTGGACTCGGGCCGTACGGGAAAATCAGCGGGAAAGAGGGAAGTGGAAACCGGACATCCGGCCGCGCACAGACAGCCGTGCAGCGACATCCGCGACGGGACGGAAAGACACCGTCGTCGAGAATTCAGAAGCTATTGGGCCAGGTCGGCGGGCTCGGCCGACATCCATTCCACGTCCCCGTCCGGGGTGACGACGACAAGTCGCCCGTCCGCGACGAACCTCGCCGTGGCGACCCCGTCCGTACTCCGCGCGACCTCGCCCTCGGCGTCCAGCACCGTGAAGGTCCTGCCGTCGGAGACCCCGATGTAGGGCTGGGTCGGATGCGCCGTCACGCCGGCCTCGGTGGCGAGCTCCCGTTTCCATGTCGAGCGGCCGTCGGGTCCCAAACCATGCACGACCGTCCGGAACCCCCCTTGCATGTCCATCGAGCGCATCACCAGCGCTGCCGCGCTCGTCCCGAGCGCGCACTCGGCGGCCTGGGCGAGCGCGGGTTCCAGCGGGTGCCGTTCGGACATCCCCCGTACCAGAGCCGCCTGCGCCCCGGTAACCAGGGCCGTCTCCCCCTGACCGGCCAGACAGACGTCGCTCACGGTGCCCCATTCGAGACCGGCGCCGTCCGGCTTCCAGCCGTCGGGGTCACGGGTGAACCGCAGCAACCGTCCCTGTTTCGGATCCCGCTGCGTGGTGAAGGCGAGTGCCGCGTTCCCGTCCGGCGACATGACCCATCCGTAGTCGGAGTACGGCACCGCGACGCGTTCCGACCCGGTCGGGCGGATGATCCTCAGGTGGGTCCGGCCGTCGGCGTCGCGCTCCTCGACCACCGCGTCCTCGGGCGAGACGGCGGTCAGCACCCGTACCTCTCGCGAGCCGGAGAGCGGGAAGGAGGATCGTCCCTGCTCGGTGAACCGGTACGGAGCGGCATCCGGCTCGTCCGGCGCCTGCCCGCCCCCGCCCTCGGCGGTGGTCGAGATGACGGCCACCGGGCACCTGTCCAGGCAGACGACGCCGCTCACCGTCTCGGCGAGCTCCCGGTCCTGCCACACCCGTCCCCGTACCCGGTCGAATCCGGTGATCGTCATCGTCACGGGATCGAACACCACGGCCCCGTTCGCATCCGCCTGCATTATCCGCGGCGGACGCGTCACCGTGGACGATCCGGCATCGGCTTCCCCGCTACAACCGGTAGCGAACAAAAAGCACCCGGCGACCGACACGGCGATTCCCCGTAATCGCATGACTACCTCTCGCCCCGTTTTTATGCACGTCGAAATCCGCCCGGGAGGCCCCTATCCCGGCGAATAGTGCAGTCCAAAATATATAGACCGAAACCCCCCGAGCGAAAGCCTCATTTACCGCCACCGCCCCCAAGATCCGGATCCGGCGATCTCCCCAATGAGACCCGAAGCCATGAGCGCTCGGCCTGCGGGCCCGGCGTACATCACCCGTTGGGCGAACGCCGTACTGCCGTAACCGTCGGACCAGATCAGCGGACCCTCCTCTGGCTCGTCCGGCCTCTCTCCGCCGCGTGGGACTGCCACGAGCCCCCTCCGGCCGCGACGGCGACTGCGGCTTCGCGAAAAATCGCGGCCGATCAGCGCGATGCGGAGTATTTTCGGGGAGTCGCGAAAGCGAGCACATGCTTACCCGGAGCTTCATGCCCCTGAGGACGCGGTCTCCGGACCGCGCCCTCTTTTCTTCCCCTTCTTCTCCCCACCCGAGGCCGCGCCGCCATGAACACGATCCCCTGCAGGCGCGCTCCTCAGTCCGCCGGAGCAGATCGTGAATTCGCTGGTCATCACCGTGAGGGCGGGACCCGGGCAGCCGGGCTCGCTGCGGCCCATCACCCGGCTGAACCCGTCCTTCGCCTGGGCGGCGTACGGAGTGGTATCCGATGCCCGCGACCTGAACCGCTTCTACCGGGCGCTCTTCGGCGGCCGGCTCGTCAGCCGGGAGTCGCTGGCGCAGATGCGCACCGGCGTCACCACGCCCCAGGCCCCGATCTTCCCCCGGTACGGGCTCGGGCTGGAGTCGGTGGGACTCACCTGCGGCGAGATGTGGGGCGCGACCGGCTCGATCCCCGGTTACACGCCCCTTGGTTTCGCCGACGCCACGGGCGAACGCCGGATGGCGCTCTCGGTCAACGTGCAGCGCAACGATCCGGCGGTCGCGCGCATGCTGCTCGCCGCCGTTGACGCGTTCAACCGTTACTTCTGCGGCGAGCCGTACGGACTGCCCGGCGGAGGGGCGAAGTCGCCGGCTTGAGCGCGGGCGGGCTCGAAGAGTTCGACGAGGTTGCCGGCGGGGTCGGTGAGCAGGATCTGCCGTCCGCCCGGGCCGGCGACCACGTCTCCCTGGAAGGACAGACCGGCGTCGCGGAGCCGGTCGATCTCGGTGTCGAGGTCGTCGACGATGAGGTGAATTCGGTTGCGACCTGCGGGGGTGCCCGGGGGTGTGGCGCGGGCGCCGGAGCTGGCAGGTCCGGACAGCAGGAGCCGCAGCGGTCCGCGTACCACCTCGGCGAAAGCGGGCGCGGCGTCCAGGCCCAGGGTGAAGCCGAGGTGGGCGGTGTAGAAGCCGACGGCGGCCGGCACGTCGTCGACGAGATAGCGGACGGCGGCGAGCTGGTCGGGTGCGGTCATGGCCGGGCCTTTCACGGTGTGAGGACGGGTAACAGGTAGCGGACGCGGGTGTCGATCTCCGCCACGATGCGCACGAAGGCGGGGTATCCGGCCTGTTCGGCGGCGGGGTCGGGGATGCTCCAGTGGATGCGCCGGGAGCGGTCGCCGAAGTCGGGGCAGACCTCGCGGACCTTGTCGCACAGGCTGATGACGTGGTCGAAGTGGCGCCCGGCGAGGGTGTCCAGGTGCCGGGGGCGCCGGTCTTCGAGGTCGATGCCGTAGCCCTCGCGCAGCGCCCGGACGGCGTCGCGGTGCAGGTGCGGCCGGGGGTGGCTGCCCGCGCTCACGACCTCCAGGTGGTCGCCGCCGTGGTGGCGCAGCAGGGCTTCGGCGATCGGCGAGCGGGCGCTGTTACCGGTGCAGGTGAACAGGACGGCGGGCGGGCGCGCGAGCGCCGTGGACGGCCGAGGTGGGACCGGGGCGAGGTGGAGCGCGGGGTGCAGCGCGAGGCCGCTGGCGGCCAGGGCGTTGGCGCAGCGGTCCAGGGCGAGGTGGTAGTAGCTGTCGCGGGCGTCGGCGCTACTGCGCCGCGTGGTGACCAGGTCGCCGTCGCGCAGCAGCCGCAGATGGTAGGAGACCAGGTTCTGCGGATGATCCACCAGGTCCACCAGTTCGCGTACCCGGTAGTCGCTCGTGGCCAGCTCGCTCAGCAGCCGCCATCGCAGCGGATGGCAGGCCAGTCGCACAAAGGCCGGGACGGGTTGAACCGGGGTCACCATGTCGCGATAATACATCAAACCCATTTGATGTATCTGTCCGTGAGTGTGCCAGACCTGCTCGCGGACGGTCACCCGGGTCCTGATGAGGGCCCTCACACCGGGCGATCCGCACGACCGGGGAAAAGAGCGACAGTGGCCGACGAACAGGCCGTGGGCGATCCGGCCGACGCTCCCAAAGGCGGCGAGGCGTCCTGGCGTACGGTGCGGGAGGTGGCGCTGCTGTTTCTCAAACTCGGCACCATCGCCTTCGGCGGCCCGGCCGCGCACACCGCGCTGACCTGAAGGACTCCCCGATGAACGACCCCGCGCCCACCTGCCCCTACTGCCGACTGAACACCGCTACCGACGAACCGCCAGGCGGATGGGTCCACCGCGACGACTCCTGGCTCGTTCACCACGGCCCCGCCCAGTCCTCCAGGCCGGGAACCATGAAGATCGTCTCCACGCGGCACTACACCGACTTCGCCGAGATGACGTCAAAGGAGGCGGCGTCCTTCGGCGTCCTGCTTCACACGCTGGACACCGCCATGCGGGCCACCACCGACGCCGAACGCGTCCACCTGGTCTCCACCCGCGACCGCGTCCAGCACTTCCACGCCTGGCTCTATCCCCGCCCCGCCTCCCACGCCCTGCGCGGGACGGACTTCCTCAACGCGCCCCAGCGCAGCGAACCCGCCGACGCCGATCGGGCCGCTGACGCGGTACGCCGGCACCTACGCGCGAAAAGCGCCCTTTGAGGTCCGCGGTCGGATCCGTCACGGCCGAAATCGATGATCGATCAAGTCCGGACCAGGCCGGCACCTGCGGGCCCGCCCGATGTCAGCTACGCGACGTCGGGCCGCGTCATCAGCGGCGAGCGCAGATGCCACTCCAGATTGGGGCCGGTCAGGGGCACGATGTTCCACGTCGCGACCGCTGTGCCCGCTTCGGCGTCGACTACCAGCCGGACCCGGTGTGGGGTGGTGATGACGTAAAGATCGGCGACGAACGTGTCGTCCTGCCAGGCGCCGGTCGCGACGACAGGCCGGCCCAGCGGCGCGCTCTCCCGCCATTCGCCGTGGCCGACCTCGACGTCGAGGGACGGCCCCAGCCCCACGATCCACCCACCGTCCACGGGATCGACGGTCACCGTGGTTCCTTCGGGCAGAGGCGAATCCTCGGCACAGGCGTCGAGTCCCGCCTTGACCGAACGCCTCGGCTCTGCCGAACCCGGCACCGGCGCGAGTGACAGCCGCCGCAGCCGATCGGCGAGGATCTCGTCGTCCCGAGTGCTGTCCGCCTGGTCCAGGCCAGGCAGCAGACACTCCCACAGCGGGTCGAGTATCGCCTCACCCTGCGTTACCGCGGCGGTCACGGCGATCACGAGATCGTGTGACGGGACGACCAGACAAAACTGGCCGAAGGCGCCGTCGGCGCGGTAACCGTGACGCGACATCCAGAACTGGTAGCCGTACCCGCGAAGCGCGTCGAGGTTTTCCGACCAGCCCTCGATCTGCAGAGTCTCGATGTGCTGCCTGGTCGCGAGCTCCACCCATTCGCGCGGGATGAGCCGCCGGTCGCCCCACAGGCCGCCGCGCAGCAGCAGTTCGCCGAAGGCGGCGACGGCCTCGGTCGTGAGGTGCAGCCCCTGGAATCCGAAGGCGGCGCCGCTCGCCACCCGGTCCCATTCGGCATGGTCGACGCCCATCGGCGCGAAAAGGCGCTCATCGAGAAATTCCGGCAGGCCGCGGCCCGTGACCCGTTCCACCATCCGGGCCAGGACGAAGGTGGTCGGATTGTCGTAGGCGTGCCGTGTCCCCTCGGCTTCGGGAAACGGTACGCGCAGGAAGCCCTTCACCAGGTCGCCCGGTTCCAGGCGCCACGCCTCGTCGAGACTGTCCGTACGGTGTCCGGCCGTCATGGACAGCAGGTGATGAACGGTGACGCGGCGTCCCTGGTCCGAGATGTCGGCCGGAACATGGTCGGGCAACACCTCCACCACCCGATCGTCCAGCGAGAGCAGGCCGTCGGCGATCGCGAGCCCCACGGCGACCGAGGTGAACGACTTGGTCACCGAGTAGAGCAGGTGCGGGCGCTCGGCCGAGTACGGGGCCCACCATCCTTCGGCGACGACATGACCGTGGCGTACGACCATGATGGAGTGGCACTCGGCCGACTGTGCTTCGAGCCGGTCCAGCAGCGCGATGATCGAGCGAGACGACATCCCCGAGGCGGCCGGTGTCGACCGTGGCAGCAGGGCACGATGAGAAGCCATCCAAGCACCGTAACAAACCCACTAAATCCACTCAATGGAGTTACGGGACGTCGTTTGGTCGTTTTCTCCACGAAACCGTGCTTCACGCGCGAGCCCGAATCCACCGCAACCGCCGCGCCGGCTCCTCCGAATCATCGCCCGTATCTCACCTTGGCGGAAAAAGGAAATTAACCCCGCGAATCCAGCGTGCGGACCGAAATTCGTTGAACGAGAGACCGGAAATGTTCCCGAGGGGATTTCCGACGTCGTCGCACTGTCGAGAGCCGGGATGCGCCTTCCTGAACCGAGTTCGCACCGAGGAGAGCCGATCACCGCACAGTGACGGCGCATGACGCCCGAAGGATAGGTCATCGGGGCCTTGGGCGTCCTGTTCCGCCAGATGAAAATCACTCAGCCTGGAACTAGAGTGAAAAAAATTAAAACAGGCTGAGGAGATGGTGGAGTCGATGTCGCCGGGAATGGGGCCCACGTCGCCGGACTTCAGCGGAATCGATCCAGATCTGATGCGAGGCTTCATCACCGCGCTGGAGCGCGGTCGCGATGTGATCGGCGAGCAGTCCGGGCGGATCCGGCAACTGTTCGCGGCGGCGGAGGTGTCGGCGGTGGGGCTGCGGCCGATCGGGGAGATCGGCGGCTGGATCGGCGACGAACTGCCGAAGCTGCGTCAACGCCTGGAAACGATCGACCAGGACCTCCCCCTGATGGTGGGAGGCGCCCCCACATCCCGAAGCAGGGCTCGGCGTGGACCGGCGGCCAGGTCCAGGACCCGTTCCAGTGGGGGCTGCTGCCCTACGACGAGAAGACGGGAAAGTCTCCAGCGGGCAACGCCAAGAAGGGCGTCGAACTCGCCGACAAGTTCAGGCACCTCCCCAAGCCGTCCCCCGGCCCGCCCGACGCCGCCTATGACCGGATCCTCGACAAGCTCGCCGACAAGCAAAAGGACGGCTACTTCACCGCCGGGTTCTTCCGGTCCCTCGGCCCCAAGGGCATGATCGACATGATCAACCGCCTGGAGAGATACGACAAGAAGGCGGCCGACAAACACCGGAAGGTCATGAGCGACGCCCTCACCACGGCGATCGGCGCGCAACCGGCCGTCCTCGGCTCCGCCTGGCAGGCCGACAAGCTCAAGGAGGCACCGACCCACGAGCTGGCGTCCCTGCTCAGACACGGTATGTTCCCCACCGCGTGGCTCACCGAGATAGCGCGCAGCAGGGTGGGCAAGCCGGTCGGCGACGGCTCCCGCCCCCGGCGTTGGGAGACCGACCTCGGCCCACTGCTGCCGGCCCTGGCCAACAACCCCGACGCGGCGAGGGGCCTGTTCAACGCGATGTCCCGAGAAGACCTCCGAGACGTCTTCGCCGAACTCAACCGTTTGGGAGCCACCAAGATCGCCATTTTCCCCTGGCTGGAGATAGAAAAATCGAAATCTCCCTGGCAGGTGCCGAGGAGCATGAATTTCGACGTCGGCGCGGAGTTCGGCCGGATGCTCGCCGTCGCAGGCGGAGCCTACGACAAGGGACCGCACAGCCCCGAGGCCGTGAAGTTCGCCTTCAACGTCATGACCATCATGGGAGACCTCAAGGACACCGACGGCACCGCGGACTCTCCGGCCACCCCGATGGAGGTCGCGCCGAACGCCAGGATCTTCATGTCGACTCTGGCCGGCGCCTACGCCGCCGAGATCACCGAGGGCGCGAACATCGGCGATACCAACATGACCGAGGAGAGCGCACTGAAGCCCTTCACCTCGGCCTTCGGTATGACGTCGGCGTTCACCCTGAGCCCGAAGGACACCTACCGCTTCCTCAAGACCTTCGCCGACTCCCCGGCGAACCTTCTCCCATTTGACCAGGCGATGGGCGGCCTCTCCCAGAAGCTCATCGCCGACGCCTCTGAGAAGACCCGGCGCACCGGAGACGTCGACCACCTGGACCGGGTCTTCACGGCCCTGGGCAACGTACGCGGCTTCGAACTCGCCGCCGTCGAGAAGGTCCAGGGCAACCTGGACTCGATCGACGAGCAGGCGAAGGACACGTTCAACTTCTTCCGCGACACCACCATCGGACTCGCGAGCATGTACATCGTCCCCTTCAAAGCCATGAACTATTTTTGGTTCGGACTTAGCACTACTCTCTCGGGCCACGGCGCCTTCATCGAAGATGACCCCGAGACCCGGATGGACCGGACCAACGCGGCGGAGAGGGTGGCGACCCTCGGCCGTCAGCACATGTACGCGCAAATACTCATGGCCAATGGCTTCGTCCCCAAGGTGGCACCCGCCGAGTTCCAGGCCGGCCGCGCGTCCATCACCGACGCCAAGGGCAACCTCAAACCGTTCTCCGAGTTGATCAAGCCGCCCGATGTCCCCCTCACCGATGCCAAGGGCAACCTCAGGCCACCTTCCGAGTTGGTCGCGAAGGGGGACGAAGGACTCAAGGCGTTCGAACGGTGGATGATTGCCAACGGGATGGGCAGCGATGACAAAACTTCGCTAGGGGGACTATCCAACGAGATGGCGGACCGATTTGAAAGCCGCAACAAGCGAGGGCGGGAACGAGCCCTGGCCTTCGATAGCTAACTTACGAGATCGGCAGACACTCGGTCTCGCCTCGAACCCCATACTGGCCGTCGCCTGGAGACTCCAAGATGATCACCGTCTTGTACTTATCATTGGCGAGTCGGATAGGAGCGTTGCCACGATCTTCGGCAATTCGGTAGGGGGCGACGCGAGAGAGCGCACCCAGCAAAAGATCATTGAGGTTATCTCCATCACGCTGCGCCCCCGAGTCCCTGCCTGTAGCCGCAAACGTACGCTTGGCCATGCCCTCTCCACAGGGAATATCACGCCCACCGGAATCAGTGATTCGGACATCCGAAGCATAGCGCTCCTTCATCAATTCAGTGATGTGCGATTTAAGCGTCTCCCCCGCTTCGGCCGCCGTAGGGTCACTATCCCCACATCCGGACACCATCAGCACCATAAACATGCAGACCAAAACACCGCGCCATACAAAACGTGTCACACATTCCTCCAGAGCTGGCCCGGGTGCTGTAGATCCAATAATGTCCAATAGTCCGCCCGATGTATCGGCATCCGAAGAGGGATATATGAATCCTGGCCCGGACGGTCTGGTGCCCAACCCGCGGCGCCAGGTGCTGGAACAGACATTGGTGGAGCTCAAGGCGAGAGTCGCCCTCCTTGAGGCCGCGCTCGACCCGGCCCACGGCCAGCTCACCGGCAAGTCGGTGTGGGTCGGGCCGAAGGCCCGGACGTTCACCGAAGATCTCACTGCCCGCCACACCCGACTGCGCCAGGCGGCCAGGGCACTCGTCGACATGATCGAAGAGGAGCTTCGGTCGGCTCCGGCGAAGATCCCGCCCTCCGCCACGCGACAGTGACGCATCGGGCCGAAATCCGGCCGGGAGCCGACGTTACCGACTCACGTCATGCTTCGTGACGCACGGCGAGGTTGTCGAAGCCGTCACTCTTGATGCCGGCGAGGAAGGCATCCCATTCGGCCGAGGTGAAGGCCAGCACGGGGCCTTCGGGGTCCTTGGAGTCACGGACCAGGACGAGCAGATCTGCATCCGGACCAGAGTCGGCCTGGGAGGTCTCGGCGAGGGCGACTTCAACGCAGTCGGGACCGTTACCGCTCAGAGTGCTCTTGCTCCAAACACCTACCTCGACACAGTCCTGACCAGCACCACAACGGGAACTCTTGTTCCAGACACCTACCTCGACGCAGTTCTGGCCAGCGCCACTGAGGGAGCTCTTACGCCAGACGCCAACTTCAACGCAGTCGGAGCCGTTGCCGCTCAGTGAGCTCTTACGCCAGACGTCGATCTCAACGCAGTTTTGTCCGTTACCGCTGAGTGAGCTCTTACGCCACATCACCTGGGACAGTTCCGGTGTGAACATTCCACATTGCCTTTCGTGGAGTGGTTACTCGAACTGGGAAGCCGCCTCAGCGATAAAGCGGTGAGATTCGTCCGGATCCAGCGCTTTCGCCCGAAGAAGTCCGTATCGGTAAACATCCGTCTCTCGCTCTATATAGAGACTTCCCGTGAAGTTCTCCATGAACACCACGTCAGGGTCGGCAGGTTCGGGAAACTCCATGATCTCAAATGCGCCGTTCGTGCCGGGATGGACTCCAGCTGCGAAAGGCAGCACCTGGATGGTGACGTTGGGGAGGTCGGTTATGTCGAGTAACCGCTTGAGCTGGGAGCGCATCACCTCAGGTCCGCCGACAGGACGACGGATGACGGCTTCGTCCAGAACAACCCAGAAACGCAGGGGCATGTCTTGAACAAGGAGCGTCTGGCGAACCATGCGAACCTCGACGCGCCGCTCGATCTCGCCCGGGGATGAGATGAACAAGGCGGATCCGACTCCGGCCGCTGCGCCGGCGGACGGATCACCGTCGCCGTCGCCCACCATGATGGAACGCTCCACATCGACGTGATCGACGCCGGATCGGCGACCGGGCACCGCCCCCTGCTGCGCGCGAACGTCTCCCCCGAAAGCGGCGGAGGACGCGGACTCTGGCTGGTCAGAGAACTGTCATCGGCCTGGGGCTGGTACGAGATCCTCACCGGCCGCGTGGTGTGGTTCCAGCTGAACGACCGGTGACCCCATGATCCGCTGGGACCGCCCACCCCGCTGCTTCGGTCCGCACACGAACCCCTCATCTCCTCCTCGACCGACGCCCTCCTGACCGGCGGCACGCCTGAGGTTCGAGCGGCTCGCCGATCAGGAGGGCGGGGCCGTGACCGTCACGGTGAGGGTGTGGGATGACGGTCATGCGGGAGATCAGTCCTTCGGGCGCTCGCCGAGCCTGTCGGTGAAGCCCATGTCGGCCAGCGCCACGCGCAGTAGCGGCACATCCTTCTGCACCACGTCGTACTCGAGCAGTTCGGCCGTACCCGGGTCGATGACCAGGCGGAAGGTGAGCGCGTCGGCCGCCGAGGAGGAAAGGGCGACCCCTGTGCGCCCCAGCACGTCCTTCGCCTCACCCTGCGAGGTGATGCCCGGCTGGTCGGCGAGCACCTTGAACAGGGCGGACCGGGTGCCCGGCGTGATCGGCGCGGTCATCAGGTCCACGCCCGTCTGCCACAGGTAGACGGCCTTGCCCAAGTCCGCGGAGTTGGGGCTGCGCTTCCAGAGGTCGTCCAGGTGGCGCTTGAGCTCGTCCTTGCCGGTGGGCAGCTTGGTGACGTTCCGCAGGTTCAGGCTCGGGTTGTCGATCGACAGGATCGGCTCGAAGGTGTCGTCGGCGGTCCTGGGCTTGTCGTCCGCCAGTATGGGCGACCCCGCCGCCTTCCAGGCGGCCTCGTCCTGCGGGGAGCCGAACGTGACCTTCACGTCCTGGTTGCTCGCCCTCCGGCCGGCCTCGCCCGCCTTCATGGCGCGCCAGGTCTCGCGAGTGTCGGCCCGGTAGGCCTCGTACGGCAACTCGGCCGACTCCGCCTTGGTCTTGGCCGTGGACTCGCCGGGGGCGTTGTCCACCTTCTGCAGGGTGCGCTCGTTGACGTACCAGTAACGGCCGGAGTGCGCCGGTTCCCGCCGCGCGGTCGAGGCTGCGGCCAGCAGGAACGTGCGCGCGTCGGCCACGCGTTCTGGCGTGCCCTGCGTCGTGGAGGCGACCACCGCGCCACTCGGGCCCGTACCGGCCGGGTCCGTACCGGAGCCGCCGGTCGTGACGACGACGGCCGTGGCCGCGAGCCCGGCGGCCACCGTGCCGGCCATCAGGAAGTGCGGCCACCGCAGGCGCGGCCGGGCCGGGTGAGCGGGCCGGGCCTGTTCGGCACGTGGAGTGGCGAAGGCGCGGGCCAGGTCGCCCGCCCGGCGGCGGCGGTAGCCGTCTTCGGTCAGCTCGTCCAGCTCACCGGGCTTGAGCCGGGCGAAAGTGCGGTCATCCATGAAAGGGGTCTCCAAAGGGGTGCGGATCAGGATTCGAGACTGCGAACGCGGCGTGGGCCGCCGACGCGCATCGCCTGGGTGAGGCGCTTGCGCGCCCGGTGAAGCCGGACGTTGTACGTGCGGACCGAACACCCCATGACGGTGGCGGCCTGCTCCGGCGGCAGGCCGTACCAGGTGGCGAACACCATCGCCTCCACGTCCTGCTCGGGCAGGGCCGACAGCGCGGCCAGGGCGTTCTCCCTGTCGATGACGTGCTCGGCCACATCCCACGCCACGTGGTCGCGTGCGGTGGTGAGGGCGGCTATCCGATCGACCAGGGCCTGGCGGCGGGTGCGCGAGTCGCGCTGCTTGGCCAGCAGGTTGCGGGCCACGCCGAGCAGCCAGGGCAACGCCGGCTCGGGGAGTTCCGCGAGCCGCCGCCACGCCACGAGGAACGTCTCGCTGCAGACGTCCTCGGCCGCGTCGCGCTCGGCCCGCAGCAGGGCGTAGCCGAGCACGCCGCGGTAGTGCCGGTCATACAGGTCGGTGAATCGTTCTTCGGGATCGTCCACACCAAGTAGTCCCTCCGAACGCGTCCGGATTACCGCGTCCCGTCGATTCATCCCTCATGCTCGCGGCACCATATGGGCTGACGGCGATCACTGACGCACGCTGCAAGGCCACCACCTGCGCGATGACCCGCCTACGGCGAAGCAGACCGTGTGGATCGCCCTACTTCAGGAACTGGCGCGATAGGCCGGACTCACCCTGTCCCTTGATCACATCATCCGGCTTGACGACTGAGGGGCAGCGGGCGGATACTGACCGTGTCGTGTCCTCTGGGGCACGGAAGTGGCGCCGGGAACCCCCCGATGGAATCGGGAGCCCGGCGCTTGCGTTTTCTTCCCTCACGTCTCCGACGCTTCCAGGAATGTGACGCGGCCTTCAAACAGCGGCCACCATCGCTGATCTCCACCCAGCCATCCGGTCACGATCCCCGCGACGACATCGGCCGTCCACAGCGCGGCATCCGAGCTGGCTCGTTCCCAGCTGACCGACATCTCAGTGGCGATACGCCCACTTCGGCGCAGAGCCGTAAGAATCGCCTTGTCGCCTGCGTCCTGCTCCCGGCGCGACTCGAAGACCACTGTCCCCACTTGACGTTCGGACAACTCAGGCAGCAGTCGGAGTAGCGCATGACGCCTGGCGCGTTCCGAGCGGCTCGCAGCGCCGTACAGGCTGACGGCGACCACTGACGCACACTCCAAGGAGGCCACCGCCTGAGCGATGAGATGCCTGCGTGCGACCCGCTCCGTCCTCCAGTGAACAGTTGGCGCCTTGCCGTACCGCAGGGCATCCATCGTCGCCCTGATCCGGTCTGGTTTCTCCGTCGGCAGAAGGACCGCGGCAAGGACATAAACGCAGTCGTCATCCTGACGGATGCGACAGCTTTCATCGACGAAGGCGAAGAGCACTCGCCGAACTTCACGTCACCCAGAGCTTCCATCACCTCACTCTTTGCCATCAACGCACAGCCGATCGACGGAGCAACGCCCACCACAAGCCCATGTCGGAGAAGGGCTTCCCGCGCGGGGTCCGAGTCGGCCGAAACCTTTGGGGTCACATCGGGCTCCGGGGATGCCGTCCGCAGCCTCCACCATCACGACAATCTGGAGGGACGAAACCGGATGGGCCGGAGAGGACCTCGGCATTACCCTTGGCTGAGCCTCCATGGTCGGGTTGGCTCCACGGTGAACTGAGTCAACGGATAGGCTGCCAAAATGACCTTCTGGAAAGCCGGGGCCGCCCACCTGGGCACATGCCGTCATCGCGCTTTCCTGCCAGGTCGTCACCTTTCTGGCCCTCACCCGGAGACACGATGCCTCCTTCTGCCGACCCAACCGTCTCCGTCACTCTGGCGGAGATAGCCAGGATCGCCGGTGTCGGGCGCGCGGCCGTCAGCAACTGGCGCCGCCGCCACGACAGCTTCCCCGCGCCGGTCGGCGGTACGGACACCAGCCCGCAGTTCGCGCTGTCGCAGGTGGAGGAGTGGCTGAGGCGGCAGGGCAAGCTCGACGAGGTCGGCAGCCGGGAACGGCTGTGGCCGGAGTTCGAGGCGCTCGGCGACCGCGACGCGATGGGGAGGGCGATCGCCGTCGCCGGTGCCCGGCTCGCGAGGCTCACCGATAAGGAAGCGGGACCCGATGACAGCGCCGGATGGCTTCCCGGCGGCACCGACCTCTCCGATGCTCAGCGGTCCCTGGTGGAACGCGCGGTCGGCCTGGCGAAGAAGCACGGCGCCCGGGACACCTTCGACTTCCTGCTCGGCCGTTGGCTCGACACCCACGTACGGCAGATCAATGTCACGCCGTCCCCGCTGGCGGCGCTGATGGCCGAGGTCGCCGAGTTGTCGCGCGGCGGCGAGGCCGGTGACGTCGGCACCGTGCTCGACCCCGCGTGCGGCACGGGCGGTCTCCTGCTCGCCGCCGCCCGGCAGTGGGCCGGTACGGCGGACTTGCCCGCCTCGGGTGCCCCGCTGAGACTGCTCGGCCAGGACGTGGACGCGACCCAGGCGGCGCTCGCCGCCGTACGGCTCCTGCTCGCCGGCCGCTCCCCGGAGCGTGAGAGCGCCTGGGGGGTCGACGTACGGGCGGGGAACACGTTGCGCGCCGATCCCCATCCCGATGTCCGCGCCGACGTGGTGCTGTGCAACCCGCCGTTCAACGAACGCGACTGGGGATACGAGGAACTCGCCACCGACGCCCGCTGGACGTACGGTCTGCCTCCCCGCACCGAACCGGAACTCGCCTGGACGCAGCACGCGCTGAGCCGCCTGGCACCCGGCGGGACGGCCGTGCTGTTGCTGCCGCCCGGTGTCGCCTCCCGCAGGGCGGGGCGCCGGGTCCGGGCGGGGCTGCTCCGCAGCGGCGTGCTGCGCGCGGTGGTCGCCCTGCCTCCGGGGTCCGCGCCCCCGCACAGCGTCGCGCTGCACCTGTGGGTCCTGCGGGCACCGGCCGAGGGCGGAACGGACGCGGGGGCCGGGGTGCTCCTGGTCGACGCGGCCGACGTCCAGCAGGAGCCGTCGGGGGGAACGCAGCGAGCGGGCAGGGCGGCGATCGACTGGCCCCTCCTGCACAGGCGCGTGGTGTCGGCCGTCCAGGAGCTCCGGACGATCCAGACAACCCAGACGGGCCAGGCACCCCAGACGGCTCCGGGGGCTCCGGCGGGAAACGCCGACGGGGACCGGCCGGCCGATCACGCCGTGGTCCCGGTGATCGACCTGCTGGACGAGGAGGTGGACCTCACCCCCGCGCGGCACGTCCCGAAGAAGGCGACCTCCGCGAACCTGGGCCTGCGGCGCTCGTGGAACCGGTTCGGTACCCTCCTCCACGAGTTGCGCGATCTGACCGCGACCCTTTCCGCCCTCGAACTGAGCGGCGAGGAGCCCGCGGGCCAGGGCACGGTGACCGTGGGCGACCTGCTCAGGGCGGGTGCGCTCACGATGCGAGCCGGGCAGCAACCGGCCGACGGCGTGGTGCGCACCGGCGACGCCCCCGACGACGCCGTACGCGTGCTGACCGTCGCCGACGTGCTGGCCGGAGGCAGGTCGTCCGGCTGGCTGACCGCGCCCGACGCCTCCGCGGGAGAGAACGCGGGCGGCCTCACCCTGACCGCACCCGGGGAGGTGGTGGTCGTCGGCGCCCATCGGGCGTTCGGCGCCTGGGTCGAGACCGACGCCCCCACGGTGCTGGGTTCTCAGTTGTACGCTCTCCGGGCCGATCCGGCACTCCTCGATCCCTGGTTCCTCGCCGGTTGCCTGCGCGCCCCGGCCAACGCGAGGCAGGCGGGCACCCACGCCTCGACGTCCTCCCGCATCGACGTCCGCAGGCTGCAGGTGCTGCGGCTTCCCCTCGACGAGCAGCGCCGCTACGGCGAGGCCTTCCGGCGGCTCACCGCCTTCGAGCGATCACTGCGAGAGGCGGGGACGATCGGCGGGAAGCTGGTCGACGGTCTGACCGACGGCATCGCCGCGGGGAGGCTTCCGGGAAACCGGCCGTGATCTCCGCCGGATAACACCTCGAACCGGACGTGATCTCCACCGGACACCACCCGGAACCGGCCACGATCCCCTCCGGACAACACCCCGGACCGGACGCGGGCGATCACCTGGGCGTTCGCGACATCGCGCGGCCGGACAAGGCGAGCCTCCATACCCTGCCGACATTTCATGATTTATCTAGGTATCGGACCCGGTTTGCCGACTGGGGGTAAACGATGTTCGATGTACCCCAGTTCGCGTTCCTGTCACAGTGGTCCGCACCTGCTGTGCCAACCGTAAGAAGGCGGTAGGCATGGATTTTCGGGTTCTCGGCCCGCTGGAGGTTCATCATGACGAGGCTCGCCTGGGACTGGGCGGTCCACGTCAGCGGGCGGTGCTGGCGCGGCTGCTCGTCGCGGGTGGCGCGCTCGTCTCCACCGATACCCTGATCGACGATCTGTACGGTGACGCCCCGCCGCCGAGCGTGGTGGCCACCCTCCAGGCGTACGTGTCCAACCTGCGCCGGATCATCGAGCCGGAACGCCCGCCGCGCACCCCGCCTCGACTGCTCGTCGGGCGGCCGCCCGGTTACCTGCTCGCCGCGACCGACGTCGACGCGGTCCGGTTCACCGAGCTGGTGTCCGGGACGGAGTCACGTCCCGCCGCCGAGACGCTCACCCGCGTGGAGGAGGCGCTGCGGCTCTGGCGCGGCCTGCCGTACGGCGAGTTCCACGGTGAGCTGTGGGCGGCCGGTGAGGTCAACCGCCTGTGCGAGCTGCGCCTGGTCGCGGTCGAGCGGCACGCCCAGGCCCGGCTGGATCTCGGCCGTCCGCAGGCCGTCATCACCGGCCTGGAGGCCGAGGCGGACGCGAACCCGTTGCGCGAGCGGCTCTGGCATCTGCTGGCCCTGGCCCTGTACCGCACCGGGCGGCAGGCCGACGCGCTGGCCGTGCTGCGCCGGGTCAGGGACCTGTTCGCCGAACGGCTCGGCCTGGATCCCGGTCCCGGGCTGCGGGCGCTGGAGGCGGACATCCTGCGGCAGTCCGACCGGCTCCTGCTCCCCTCCACCCCCGAGGTTCCCGTTCCGATCTCTCCTGCCCGCCGGGTCCCGCACGGCAGGGACCGGCAGCTCGCCGCCCTGGAGGGCCTGCCGGCGCGGGACGGCGGTCTCGCGATCGCCACGGTGAGCGGTGAGCCCGGCATCGGCAAGACGTGGCTGCTCGAAGCCTTCAGGGACCGGTACGCCGAGTCCGGCCGTCTGGTGCTGTGGGGCCGTTGTCCCGAGACCGAGGGTGCCCCGCCGCTCTGGCCGTGGTTACAGATCCTGCGGGCACTCGCCCGCGTCTGCCCCCCGCCGGACCTCGATGCCCTCGCCGGGCTGATGGACGACGAGACGCCCACGGGCTCGGCGGAGGCCGCCCGGCTCCGCCGCCACCAGGCCGTCGCCGACTGGGTGAGGGAGACCGCGCGGACCCGGCCCACGGTGATCGTCCTGGACGATCTGCAGTGGGCCGACGCGGCCTCGCTCGGCCTGCTCGGCGACCTGGTCACGCTCATCGGCGACGCGGAGAACGACATGGGGAGCGGCTCGGGGGACGACACGGGGAGCCACGCGGCGAGAGGTGCCGCCGTCATGGTGGTCACCGCGTTCCGCGAGGGTGCGGACCTGCTCCCCCTCGACGGCGTGCTGGGTCGGCTCGCCCGCCACAACCCCCTCCGCCTGCGCCTGACCGGTGTCGGCTCCGACACCGTACGGGCCATCGCCGCGGAGATCGGTGTCGAGATCGACGGGGGCGCCGCCCGCGCGCTGACCGAACGCACCGGCGGCAACCCCTTCTTCGTCAGGGAGACCGTGCGGATGCTCGCCCAGGGCGGCACCCTGGACGCGGTACCCGGCGCGGTCGCCGACCTGATCCGGCGACGGGTGGCCGCGCTCGGCCCGCAGGTCGGCACGGTGCTCAGGAGGGCGGCGGTGCTCGGCCGGGACTTCGATCCCGACGTCGTCGCCCAGGCATGCCGGGGTGAGGTGTACGACCCGCTGGACAGGGCCGCGCACGCCGGGCTGCTGCTGGCCCGCGACCGTCGCATGGCCTTCGCGCACGACCTGGTCAGAGAGACCCTCCTGGAGGACATCCCCCCGCTGCGCAGGGCGAGGATCCACCGGGAGGTGATGAAGGCCCTCGCCGCCCGCCCCGCCGTGGACGTGGCCGTCATCGCCCATCACGCGATCGAGGCCGGTCCCGCCGCGTACGGTGAGGCGACGAGGTGGGCCCGCGCCGTGGCGGAGCAGGCGTCCCTCCGGCTCGCGTACGAGGAGGCGGCCCTGTGGTGGGGCCGGGCGGTGGAGGCCCACGGCTCCTCCGCCGGCGACCCGCTCGACCACGTCGAACTCCTGTTGCGGCAGATCCAGGCACTGCTGCAGGCCGGGGACCCACTCGGTGCCCGCGAGGCGCGGGCACGGGCCATCCGCGTCGCCGACCGCGCCGTCGATCGGGGCGGCCCCACGCTGATCGCCCGCGTGCTGACCTCGCTGGACGCCCCGTCGGCCTGGACCCTGCGCAACCCGTACGAGGAGGTGGAGCTTCGGCTGGTGCACCGCTTCGAGGTGGCCCTGCGGTCGCTGCCGGAGGAGGACGGTCCCGAGCGGGCGCGGCTGCTCGGCGGGCTCGCGCAGGAGCTCTACGACGGAAGCGACGACCCGCGCTGCGACTCCTTCTCCGCCGAGGCCGTCGCGATGGCGCGCAGGCTGGGGGATCCGCACCTGCTCATGCGGATGCTCAACGCCCGCCAGCTATCGCTGCCCCAGGCGGCCCACCCACACGAGCTGATCGAGATCGCCACCGAGCTGGTCGAACTGGCCGTGCGGACCCGGATGCCGGAGTACGAGCTGCTCGGGTGGATCCTGCTGACCCATCACAGGCTGCAGCTGTTCGACGTGGCCGGCGCGGACGAGGCCGCCCTCCGCTGCGACGCGATGCTGGAACGGCTGCCGCTGCCCTGGCCACGCTTCCAGCACACCATGTGGCGCGCCAACCGGCTGGTCCTGGCCGAGTGTTTCGACGATGCCGAGGCGCTGTATCACGAGGCGGAGCGGCAGGCCGGACGGCTCGGCATGTGGTACGCGGGCGCGGTGGTGGCCACCGGACGCATCCTGCTGCATCACCGGCGCGGTTCCATGGCCGACGCCGAGTCACTGATCGACTCGATCACCGGCATCCACACCACCATGGACCACGACGCCGGGATCCTGCGGCTGTGCGCCCAGGGCCGCGTCGAGGAGGCCGCGCGAACGGTCGAGAACGGCTGGCCCAAGCCGCCGGGCGACTGGTCCTGGCTCACCATGACCTGCCTGCAAAGCGAGGCCCGAGCCGCGGTCGGCGACCTGCCGGCCTGCCGGGAGAGCTACGCGGCGCTACTGCCGCACGGCGGGAGCATCGCGGTGGGCTCGGCCATCGCCCTGGCGGGCCCGGTGGACTGGTTCCTCGCCCTGCTCGCCTCGACGCTGGGCGAGCACGAGAGCGCCGCCGGGCATCTCCTGAGCCTGGCCGGGCAGGCCGACAGGAACGGGCTCACCGCCTGGCGGGACCGGGCGGCGGCGCTGTCCCGAGGGAACGGCGAGGCGGGAACGGCCCCGGGCCCGCTGGGCGCTGCCCGGCGGGTGGGGCCGTCGTTCGGTCGATGAGCCGCCCGAGACAGTGAGCCGCTCAGGCCATAAGCCGCTCAGGCAGACCCGCAGGGCGAGTCACGCGGCGACAAGGGGACGATAGGACGAAGGGCACGCCGCTCAGGCGGTGAGCCGTTCGGCGACGAGATCCACGAAACGCTCGTGCTGCAGCCGGGCCATGTCCGGGTCCAGCACGAGCGCGTTCCCCTCCTGCCCGGCGGTGTCGCCGAACTCCCGGACCATGTTGAGAACCTTGTACACGTTGACGACCTGGTAGACGGCGACGATCTCGTAGACATAGCCCGCCATCGGGGCGATCTGATAGGTCGCCAGGCCGTTCGCCCGATCGGCGGCCGTGGAGTCGGCCTTGAAGCCGAACCGTTCGGCCAGCACGTCGCGGGTGAGGTTCCGCGCCGCCGTGAGCGCCCGGTCGATCCTGACCCGGTCGCCGCTGGTCATCTCCCTGCCGAACGAGGCGAGGAACGCCGGATCCTTCTTCGAGATCGCCGCCACCACCGCGGAGGCGAACTCCTCCTGCTTGGCCGTCACCCCACCGGCCGGACGCACGATCTCGGGGAACCTCTCAGCCACCGGCCCGATCCCCAGGATCAGCCCCCGATAGACACTCTCACCGTCGTACGCCGAGACCACGGCCCCCGCACCGGCCACGACCACACCGGCACTGGCACCGGCCGCGTGCACCGGCACCACCACCGCACCGGCCGCCAACCCCGCGACCAGGGCCGCCAGAACCACCTTCGACACCCGCATCGAACTCCTTCCACAAACGTGAACGATGGATGAAACCCGGTCGTGAGACCGGAGCGGTCCCCGGCGGCGAACGCACCTCGCGCCGCGACCGGGGCCCGCCGGGCTCAGCCTGGAACCCACTCGTGTTCCGGCCGGTACGACCGGCCGGAACAGGGCCCCTTCGAACTCGGGTCGGCAACGCCCGGCCCGGTCACGACCGTTCTTCGCGGCGCGAGGGGCGCTCTGACGCCGATCTCGCCGACAGGCTGGCCCGCCACTCCGGGCTCTCGCCGCGTACCGAGCACAGAGGGGTGCCACCGGGCAGGCGGTGCCGCGTCCTGGCCACCACCGCGTAGACCAGGTGTGCCGCCCAGGACACCGGGGGGACCGACATGAGCCTCCCGAGCACGCGCCACCCGCGCGAGCGCTGCCAGACGAGCAGGGCGGCGAAGGCCCGCGCGCCACCGGCCGGAGCCTTCCCCTGCTCGATCCACCAGGCGGCCCCGGCCACCTGTTCCCGCGAGAGCCCGTGATGTGCGAGGTCGAGGGCCTGCCAGGCGAAGGTGTCCGGCCAGTCAGGGAGCACACGGCGCAGGGTGCGCAGCGCGTTCGCGCAGAATCCGCAGTCGCCGTCGTAGACCAGGAAGCGGGCGGGCGTTCCCACCGGGATCACGGCCGCCCCTCGGGAGCCGGGCCCGCATGGGCCGGAGCGGGGCCGGGAGACGCCCGCCCGGCCTCGTCCCGGAGATCGGGAGCGGTGATCGCCTCCGGGGACGCGGCGCCGACCACCGCCTCCTGTGGTGCGACCCCTGCCTCCTGCGGTGAGGGAACGGCCGTCACCTCATCCGGAACGGCGGAGGCGGCACCCGCGGTCGCGCCCGTACGGCGCGCGAGGACCGGCCACGTCGACCGTACGCGGTCGAGCCGGGCGAGGACCCGCAGGCGGCCGGGCAGCCGGAACGGCACGTCGACCGGGCGCAGATGGAGCACCAGGCAGGCGAGCATCGCGAACATGAAGCTTCCGAGGCCCATGAGCACCCCGATCGAGATGTGGAAGGCGACACCCGCGGCGAGCAGGTACGGCCGGACCGGTCGGCGAGCGATCATTCCGAGCGCGATCGCGAACTCGATGACGAGTGGCCCCCACGTCATCAGGGTGACGCCGATCGGGTTGATCAGGATCGGGGTGAGCAACGGCTTGATCCAGCTCGGCATGCCGAAGAACGGGTCGGTGAGCCAGTACCACAGCCCCGTGCCGTCGGCCCACTCCGCGTGGCTCAGCTTGGCCACCGACGCCTGGAAGTAGAGTCCCGCGACCTGCAGGCGGATCACGAAGAAGGTCGTCCAGGCGAAGAACGACAGGGCCGGGCGTCCGCTCACGTCGACGGGCGGGCCCCAGTGCCACCTGCGCCCGTCCAGCAGCGCGACGGGAAGCAGCAGCAGGGTGACGACCGCGCTGATCTGGTCGCCCCCGTCGGGGATGGTGGCCGACGCCATCAGGCTGACCGTGACCCACCAGTGGCCCAGGGCGGTGAACCTCGGACGCCAGCCGATGACCACGAGAAGCAGCAGGCCGATCGAGAGGAAACGGGCGATCTCCAGCTGGTCGCTCGGGACCACGCAGAAGACGCTGACCTGGGCGATGCCCGAGCAGTTGGGGAAGCCCGACATTCCCTGCGCGGGGCGGAAGAGCGAGGTGCTGTGACTGAACAGGAGGGTTCCCAGCGTGCCGAGCGCCATCAGGGTGCGGGCCAGGCCGTAGACGTTCGTCCATGGCGAGACCCGCGCGAGGCGCGCGACGGCGAGACCGGCTCTGGTCAGCATGTGACCTCCAATCGGGCGACCCTGGCGGGCATGGCCGTTTCGCTCCCGGCCCACGCCCACGGCAGCGGCTCGCGCTGGATCAGGCCCACCGAGCCGCAGTGGATGGGGTTGGGCGCGATGTTGCGTATCGTCACGGCGCTGGGGGCGCGGTCGAGGCATGAGGCGACGTCGCCGCCGTCACACGCCACCCATCCGTCGGCGGGAACCGAGGTCTGCATGATGCCGAGTTCCAGCCCCTGTGCCCGGGAGCGCCGGTTGAAGCCCAGCACGTTGCGCGGTTCCGAGTGCGGGCCGAGTCGCGCGTCCTGCCAGCCACCGGTGCCCGCGGTCTGCCACACGCCGATCTGCGGTTCGCGCGGCGATTTGGTGAAGAATGCCCACCCCTGCGGGGTGAGGGTGGTGATGGTCAGCCTCAGCTGCTCCTGCCCGGGAAGTGAGAGGGCGTTGCTCGGCAGCTGGGTGTGCACCACGTAGAAGATCACTGATCCCCAGAAGGCGACGATGCCGACGAGCGCCCACCCGAGGCGCCTGGCCATGGCGGTTTCGGTCAACGGAATCTCCGTGGATTCTCAAGGCCCGGTTCCGCGCCGGATGCGGCGCGGAACCGGGCGCGGGGGCCGGAGATCAGGCGGCGAGCCGCTCGGCGACGAGGTCCACGAAACGCTCGCGGTCGAGCCTGGCCAGGTCGTCGCTCACCAGGGCCTCGGTCCAGTGCCTGATCTCGTAGACATTGGACTCGCGGACGGCGTTGGCCATCTTGTACACGTTGACGATCTCGTAGACGTTGCCGAGGTAGACCATGTACACGAAGACCGCCAGGCCGTTCACCTGGTCGGTGGCCGTGGCGTCGGCCTTGAAGCCGAACCGTTCCGCCAGCACGTCCTTGGTGAGGTTCTGCGCCCTGGTGAAGGCCCGGTCGATCCTGACCCGGTCGCCGCTGGTCATCTCCCTGCCGAACGATTCGAGGAAGGCCGGGTCCTTCTTCGAGATCGCCGCCACCACCGCGGAGGCGAACTCCTCCTGCTTGGCCGTCACCCCACCGGCCGGACGCACGATCTCGGGGAACCTCTCAGCCACCGGCCCGATCCCCAGGATCAGCCCCCGGTAGACACTCTCACCGTCGTACGCCGAGACCACGGCCCCCGCACCGGCCACGACCGCACCGGCACTGGCACCGGCCGCGTGCACCGGCACCACCACCGCACCGGCCGCCAACCCCGCGACCAGGGCCGCCAAGACCATCTTCGATACCCGCATCGAACTCCCTTCACGAACGTGAGACGGCACACGGAATCCCGATGTGAGCTCGTTGGCCGGCGACCGGAGCCTTTTCCTACGGTCCGCGACATTCCGGCGCAAGAGAGGTTGGATTCCGGCCATTGTCTCCACGGACTTTTCGCCGCTTCGACGGAGAGTGTCACGAGCGATTTGGCGTGCGCTTGGAACGGCGCCGCCCCCGCCAGTGAATCACTTGGAACCCAGCTCAGCCTGGTCAGGCCAGCACAAATCAGACCAGCCCGCTCCGGTCCGCGCCCCGATGGGTTTCCATGCCGCCAACTGCGGGGTCCGTTTTGGATTCTTCTCGACCGGGAAAAGGCCCCGCGCGGGCGGCCGTTCCGGATGGTCGCTCAGCTGCGACCTCGGGAAAGGCCGCGACACCGCGTCAGTATGTCGTCACACTGAGGTGTGACAAAGTCGGTTGATTGCGGCAGCGCGCGAAGCCCTTGAACCCGATTTACGTCATATACAGCCTAATTCCGCATTAAAACAGCATTTACGGCACACTTTGCCCCCGCTGGAACCTGCGGAGCCCGGCTGACATCCAACCCCGTACGACTGACGTCCTTTTATCGGAAGTGAGCCGTACATCCCCCAGGTTGATGACATATGAGGTGTCGTGACTATGGCGTCGAATGTAACGCGGTTATACCAGGCGGTGCTGCGCGACCCGGTCGCCCCGATCTCGATCCGGCTGCGCCGCACCTTCTCGGAGTGGGTCGAGCAGAAGGGGTTTCCGCCCCCGGGTGCCGCGCGGGCGATGGTCGAGGCCGAGGCCGGCCGGGCACGGCTCACGATGGAACGGCGCGGCGACTGCGGCCGATACACGCTGGACGAGCCGTACGGGAAAGGACACCTGAAGACCCGGGTGACCTACACCGAGTCGGTGGCGGGCATGACCGGGTGGGTGATCGTCACCGTGGACCGGCACGAGGGACGCGACCAGGAAGAGCACCGGCCGGCGCCGTACCAGAACGGAAAGCACGCAACGGACCGACATGAACCGGTGTCGCAGCAGAATGGAAAACCCGAAAAAGGGCGACATGAACCAGGGGCGTACCAGAACGGAAAGCGCGATCCGGGGCGAACGGAAAGGCGAGAACCGCCGACGGCGAGCGTGCCCGGGTTCCTCCCCGCGTACCTGCGCACCGCGCGGATCAGCGACGGCGGCATCCACCTGGAGGACGGCCCGCTGGTTCTCCATGAGGACGACCTGGACCGGTTCGTCCCGGTGATGACCGAGCCTCTCCGGAGGGCGCCGATCCTCGTCCTCTCCGTGGATCCGCAGAACCCGGAGGCCGCGCGGGCCCATGCCGACTATCTGGCCGGCGCGGTCACCGGTGCGGGCCTGGTCGTACGGCTCGCCGACCTGCACACCCAGAACCGGTTCAACAAGGCGATGGGCAAGGAGCTGGGGGTGTTCGGCGGCGGGATTCGCACCTATCTCGCCCCCTTCGACCCCGCCGGGGAGCCCTAC
Organism: Streptosporangium sp. NPDC050284; assembly: GCF_044459525.1. Lineage (NCBI taxonomy): Bacteria > Bacillati > Actinomycetota > Actinomycetes > Streptosporangiales > Streptosporangiaceae > Streptosporangium > Streptosporangium sp. NPDC050284. Next base: position 31,734 of record NZ_JBITIZ010000005.1, on the reverse strand, counting down.
CCCCGCAGGCATCCGCCCATGGGCGCCGCCATGATCCGGGAACAGGGTGATGCCGCCCTCGACCTGATCGCCACCGGAGCGGTCGATGCGACCGCCCGTCGCGAGCTTCCCGACGACATCCGGCGGACGCTCAGCGTCGTCTACCGCGTGCTCGCCGGACGCGCCGAACTGAGTGAGATCGCCGAGGCCGCCGCACCCCGGCCCGCGAGGGCCGATGCCGCCCGTGAGGAGCTGCGGCGGCGGATGATGGCGATGACCCGGCGTCCCGCGCCCGTCGCGCTCCCCGCTCCCGCCACCCCCGCCTCGGTCGCCAGGACCGCCGAGGGCTCCGCACCCGGTCCCCGCTCGGAGGAGCCCACCGCCACCACGGAGCCCGAGGAGACAGGAACGGCCACCTCAGCGGGAATCCCTGCGTCAGGTACGGAGGAGATCGCCCAGGTGGTGGCGGACATGGTGGTCAAGGAGTTGCGCGGGGAGCTGGAGACGGCACTGGGGCTCGCCACGTCGTCACAGGCCGCGGGCGCCGACTCCGACAGGGTGCTGCGCGAGATCCGCGCGCTCGGCGCGCACCTTTCCGGCCTGCGCGACATCGTCGCGGAACAGCGTGACATCGTCGCCGGACGGCATGGCGACCTCACGCACCTCCGGAGCGACAGCACGGGAGGGCACGGCGACGTCGTCGAATCCCGGGGGCACATCAACGGACGTCACATCAACGGACGTCGCGGCGATGGATCCCTCGCGGAGGAGGGGAGCGAGCGACCGGCCACGGAGACCGGGAGCCTGCGCGAGGAGCACCGGCTGCTCACCGAGGAGTACGCCGAGGCCGTCACGAACGCGAGGAAGCTCACCGAGCGGGTCCGCTGGCTGGAGGCGAGGCTCGCGGAGGCGGGCCAGCCCGTGTACGGCGTGAACGCGGAGGTCCCCGTCTTCGAACCCGCCAGCCTGATCGAGGTCCTGATCGAGGCCCGCCAGAGCCTGCGCCACATCGTCGTCGGCGACACCGACGGTCCGGCGGCCCGGCTGGACCTGGATCATCCGGCCCAGTCGCGGACCTGGGCGGCGAAGGCCTGGGACTCCCTGCGCGCCCTGGAGGACTTCGCGAGGGCTCGGTCCGGAGGGGAGTTCGCGGGCGGCTTCTACGATTGGTGCGCCCAGGGCTCCCCCGGGCGCCTCACCATCCCCACCGGGATGCTGTCCATGCGCGAGTCGAAGAGCGTGGTCACCCGCGCCAAGTTCAGCGATCGCCGGACCTTCGCCGTCCCGCCCGAGGTGAACCCCGGCGGGCAGGTCCTGATGGAGTCCCACGTCAAGCTGCGGCCCGTGGGCTATCCCGCGCCCCGGATGTACTTCCACGACGACTCCGGCGGCACCACCGGCAAGATCTGGATCGGCTACCTGGGCGAGCACCTCCCCAACACCCGGACGAACTGACCGCCCCGTGGTCTTCGTGTAGCGTCTCAATCTGAGTGTCATTTTCTCAGGCTGAGTGTCGTCTCGGTGTCATTTCCGTCTCACGCCATGCGTCGTCTTCTTTGATCATTTACCTGCGGCGGGGCTGATTGGTCTGGCACGGTCCACAATGTGATCGTTGATCTTGCCACGGTTCGTCCGGTTGGTCCGGCCAGGGTTTCGGTACGGTCTGCCGTCGGCGGGAGTGGTTGTTCGACCGGGACCTGCTCGGGGCATTGACCTCCGCCGATCTCGCAGGTGGGACGTTCAACGAAGCGTTGGAAGCAATCGCCGGCTGGCCAGAGCGGCTGGTTCGTGCCCACCTTCTGCATCTGCTCTGGAACCAGACTTGCATCGTTGACTTGGACTCGGTATTGAGCGGCGACCATGTCCTGGGGAGGATCAAGTGAGTGGTGCGGGGGCACGCCTCAGAGTCGGAACGCGGTTCATCTGGGACGGGGAGACGTTCGAGGTCGTGGAACTGGTGCCGCACAGAACCGGCAACGAACTGGTCTTGAAGGACGCCCGCGGCAATGTTCGGCGCGCATCCCAGCGTGAGCTGCTGTTCTCCGGGAGAGCGCGGATCATTCCGGACGATGACGGTCCCTCGGCGAGCGACCCCTATGAGACCGTCGCGGCGGTGCTGGCCAGGCTCACCCCGGCTCAGCGCGAAGGTCGAGGAGAAGACCGCGCACCTGGAGGAAGTCCTAACGGGGTATCGGCTGGGCTCGGCCGAGTCGGCTGGCCTCGGCGAGCCCCGCGAGGGCTTCGACCCGGACCTGCCGATCACCAGTCGCTACGCCGCCAAAGCTGCCGAACTGGGCGTGACGCGCAGGACGTTGGAGCGATGGGTTTCGGAATACAAGGATCTCGGTCCGGCCGCTCTGGCAGCGGGCATGCAGCCCCGCCGCGAGGGGCAATTGGAGCGTGCTGATCCACGCTGGGTGGAGATGGCCCTGGAGATCATGGCCGAGCACACCGAACAGTCGCGTCCGACGCAGGCGATCATCATCGAACGCACCGCGGCTCGTCTGACCACTCGGTTCGGGGCCGATACGGTGAAGATGCCGAGCCGGGCCACGGCCTACCGTCTGCTTGAGGAGCTGGACCGGCGGGTTCCAACGTTCCGGGGCAGCGCGAAGCGACGCCGGGAGGCCGCAGACCAGCCGGATTCGGCTTACGACCGGTTGCGACCCACCCGGCCGGGCGAGTATCTGCTGTTGGACACGACGCGTTCGGATGTGTTCGCACTGGACCCGATCACCTTGAGGTGGGTGCAGGCCGAGATCACGGTGGCGATGGACTGGTACACCCGCTGCATCACGGGTTTGCGGGTCACGCCGGTCTCGACGAAGGCCGTTGACGTCAGCGCGAGCCTCTTCCAGACGTTCCGGCCGCGCGCGGCGGACAAGAGCTGGCCAGCCCACGCGCTCTGGCCCGACCACGGCGTTCCGCGCGGGGTGCTGGTGGACCGGGACGCCTACAGCCGATACGAGGTGCCGCAGTTGGCGGGCCCAGCGCTGGTGCCGGAGACCATCGTGATCGATCATGGCAAGGTCTATGTCTCCGAGCACGTGACCAGTGTCTGCCGGCGGATGGGCATCTCGATTCAGCCAGCCCGGTTGCGGACGGGCCGGGACAAGGGTCCGATCGAGCGGTTCTTCCGGACGATGCGAGAGAGCCTGCTGGAGGCGCTTCCCGGTTACAAGGGCCCGGACGTCTACTCGCGCGGCCTCAACCCGGCAGGAGAAGCGTTCTTCTTTTTGGACGAGCTCGAGGCGATCATCCGGGAATGGGTGGCGGTCATCTATCACCACCGGCCCCACCGTGGCCTGGTCGATCCGCGGCTGCCTGGGTTGGAGTTGTCGCCCGCGATGATGTTCGAGCAGGGGGCGCCCGCTCGGGATATGTCGAGGTTCCTCGGGACCGGGATTTGGGATTTGAGTTCCTCAAAGTCGAGTACGTACCGATCCACCGCTACGGCGTGGAGATCAACAGATGCCGCTACAACGGCAACGGCATCAACGACTTTCGCGGCAAGACCAGCCCCTACCTGGGCGCCGCCAAGGGCCGTTGGCCCGTCCACATCGATCTCGACGACATCACCAAGATCTATTTCCGGCATCCGGAGACCCGGACCTGGCATCAGCTGGACTGGGAACACGCCCCCATGCTGGAGACCCCGTTCAGCCTCGAGGCTTTGAAGTTCTCTCGCCGGCTCGCCGCCGCGAAGTACACCTATCCAGACGACAGGCTTGCGATTGCGGACCTGCTCAAACGCTGGAACATGGGCCTGGATCTCGACCGGACAGAACGGCGGATGGCACTGCGGCTGGCCCGGAAGCAGGCCGCCATCAACCTGCCGGAGCTTAAGGAGCCGGCCGTCTCCGAACTCGCGTCGGTCCGCAAGGCACTCGGCGCCGAAGAACCGGAACCCGATGCGCCTCAACCCGCTATCGGCGGTGATGACGACGACGAGATCGAGCTCGACCTGGTCCCGCACGCGCAGCGGGCCTGGGACGGGATCGAAGACGTCCGTTCCGACGACAGCAGCCTGGCCGACTTCGACGAGGACTTCTACGCCACTGCCCGGAAGGATGCCGATGACTGAGCTGGGCTCCACCTCGGCTGCGGAAGCCGATCTGCGGTTGAAGCTCGATCACTTGACGTTGTCCCGGAAGGAGGGGTTCAAACGGCTGGTCGAGGCTCCGGCCCGTCGGCAGCCCGACCATCTGACGCGACAGCAGCTGAAAGCGCTGAGCGAGGCCGCGCTCGCCGAACACAACCAGCTGCGCCGGAAACTGCATGCCAATATCGGACCGATCGCCACCCCTCAGATGGACGAACTGCTGGAGGACCTCTGGGACATCGTCGACAGCAACGACCAGGACGGCGACAAGGTCAAGGGCGGCATCGCCATCGACGCCTTCCCCGGCCTGGGTAAGACGACCGCCATGCTCACCTTCGCCAAGAAGTTTCACAAGCGTGAGATCGCCGAGAACGGCGGGTTCACCGACGCGGGCCACGAACGGTGGCCCGTCTGCCGGGTCGGGCTGACCAGCAACACCAGCATGCGCGACTTCAACCGGGCCGTCCTAGAGTTCTACGGACACCCAGGACGCCGCCGGGGCACCGCCGCCGAGTTCGGCTACTACGCCCTCGATACGATCGTCTCCTGCGAGGCGAAGGTCCTCATCGTGGACGACCTCCACTTCCTGAAATGGCGGAACAAGAACGGGATCGAGGTCAGTAACCACTTCAAATTCATCGCCAACGAGTTCCCCATCACCCTGCTGATGGCCGGAGTCGGGCTCGAGTCCAAGGGCCTGTTCAGTGAGGGCGACAGCTACGAGGACGCCGTCCTCGCCCAGACCGGACGACGGACCACCCGTCTGGGTATGGACCCGTTCCTCATCAACACCGAGGAAGGTCGCCAAGGCTGGCGGGACACCCTGCTGGCGATCGAGCAGCGCGTGGTGCTCGCCGACAACTACCCCGGAATGATCGCCGATGACCTCTCTGACTACCTGTTCGCCCGCAGCACCGGCCACATCGGCTCGCTAATGACCCTCATCAACCGTGGCTGCCAGCGGGCCGTCCGCACCGGTGCCGAGCGGCTGGACATCGCCCTGCTCGACCGCGTCAAGAACGATGCCGCCGCCGAAGCCGGCCGGCTGGAACTCCAAACGGCCTTCGCCCTTTCAGGAAGCGGGACAGCTGGGCCGGTATGGCTCATCGGGGATGTACTGCTGCCATTCCTGACGCGTGAACGAACGAACCGCGATGTCGCAGACCGCTCGAAGAAGATCAGGCGGCAAGGCGACGTCCCAGATCCGCATCGTCTGGTCTGCGCCGACGGTGACCAGGCGCTTACCGTCAGGGTCGAACGCCACCGAGTTCACCGCGCCGGTGTGGCCGGTGAGGCTGCGGATCAGGCCGCCAGTGTCCGCATCCCAGATCCGCATCGTCTGGTCTGCGCCAGCGCTGGCCAGGCGCTTACCGTCAGGGTCGAACGCCACCGAGTTCACCGCGCCGGTGTGGCCGGTGAGGCTGCGGATCAGGCCGCCAGTGTCCGCATCCCAGATCCGCATCGTCTGGTCTGCGCCAGCGCTGGCCAGGCGCTTACCGTCAGGGCTGAACGTTACCGAGTGCACGACGCCCTGGTGGCCGGTGAGGCTGCGGGTCGGAAAGCCAGTGTCCGCTACCCAGCTCACCGTCCCGCGGGTGACCACATCCCAGATCCACACCGTCCCATCACCGTCACCGGCGACGGCCAGGTGCTTGCCGTCCGGGCTGAACGCCACCGAGAACACCCGGATGGAGGCCACTTCGACGCCGTTTAGGCGGCCGGTGGCCACATCCCAGAGCCGCACCCTCATGTTGGTGATGGTGACCAGGCGCTTGCCGTCAGGGCTCAACGCCACCGCGTACACACTCTCCACATCGCCGGTGTGGCCGGTCAGGGTACGGACCAGGTTGCCGGTGGCCACATCCCAGATCCGGACCGTGTTGAAGACGCCGACGGTGGCCAGGCGTTTGCCATCCTGGCTGAACACCATCAAGGACACCCAGTCGTTGTTGCTGGTGAGGGTGCTGATCTGGCCGCCGGTGTCCGCGTTCCAGATCCGCACCGTCCCATCACCGTCGTCGGCGGCGGCCAGGTGCTTGCCGTCCGGGCTGAACGCCACCGACCGCACCGGGCGAGTGCCACCAGTGAGAGTACGGATGGGGCGGGCGATAGCCACATCCCAGATCCGGACCGTCTTGTCGTCACCGGCGCTGGCCAGGTGCTTGCCGTCGGGGCTGAACGCCACCGAGACCACCTGGCTGGTGTGGCCGGTGAGGGGGGCGCCGATTTGACGGCCGGTGTCCACATCCCAGGTCCGCACTGTGTGGTCGTAGCCAGCGGTGGCCAGGCGCTTGCCGTCCGGGTCGAACGCCACCGAGTACACGGCCCCCTGGTGGCCGGTGTCGGTGCGGATCGGGCGGCGGCCAGTGTCCGCGTTCCAGATTCGCACCGTCTTGTCGTCACCGGCGCTGGCCAGGCGCTTGCCGTCCGGGCTGAACGCCACCGAGTTCACCCAGTCGGTGTGGCCGGTGAGGGTGCGGATCAGGCCGCCAGTGTCCGCATCCCAGATCCGTACCGTCTTGTCGTCACCGGCGACGGCCAGGCGCTTGCCGTCCGGGTCGAACGCCACCGAGTTCACCCAGTCGGTGTGGCCGGTGAGGGTGCGGATCAGGCCGCCGGTGTCCGCATCCCAGATCCGTACCGTCTTGTCGTCACCGGCGACGGCCAGGCGCTTGCCGTCCGGGTCGAACGCCACCGAGTTCACCCAGTCGGTG